>JBKJNH010000022.1:0-16348 GCA_046596055.1 Candidatus Eiseniibacteriota bacterium | reverse complement strand
CGGCGCGTCCGATCTCCACCTCTCCGCGCTCGCCCCGCCAATGATCCGCAAGGACGGCGAGATGATGGTGCTCCCGGACACGAAGCCGCTCTCGCCGGCGCAGACCGAGCGCATCCTCTGGGGCATTGCGCCCGAGCGAAACCGCGAAGAGTTCAAGCGGCGGCACGACACCGACTTTGCCTACGAGATGCCCAAGCGGGGCCGCTTCCGCTGCAACATGTTCCTCGACCGGCAAGGGCCGGGCGGCGTCCTCCGTATCATCCCGACGAAGATCCCGTCGTTCGAGGAGCTGGGGCTGCCCGACGACCTCCTCAAGCTGTGCCAGCTCTCGAAGGGGCTCGTGCTCGTCACGGGGCCCACGGGTTCGGGCAAGTCGACGACGCTGGCCGCCATGCTCGATCGCATCAACTCGACCCGTCCGGCGCACATCATGACGATCGAGGACCCGATCGAGTACATCCATCACCACAAGCGCTGCATCGTCAACCAGCGCGAGGTGAACGCGGACACCGACTCGTTCGTGACGGCCCTCAAGTACGTGCTGCGGCAGGACCCGGACGTGATCCTGATCGGGGAAATGCGCGACCGCGAGACGTTTGCCGCAGCCCTGACGATCGCCGAGACGGGTCACCTGGTGTTCGCGACCCTGCACACCAATTCGACGTTCGAGGCGGTCAATCGCATCGTCGACTCCTTCCCGTCGGACCAGCAGAAGCAGATCTACACCCAGCTGGCCTTCGTCATGGAAGGCGTGGTCACGCAGCAGCTCGTCCCGCGGCAGCGCGGCGGCGGGCGCGCCATGGTTGCCGAGGTGCTGGTCTGCACGCCGGCCGTGAAGGCCGTCATCCGCGAGGGCAAGACGCACCAGATCTACTCGCTCATGCAGGCCGGCCAGAAGTTTGGAATGCAGACCATGAACCAGGGCCTGATGCAGGCCGTGCAGGACAAGTCGATCTCGGTCGAGGAAGCGATGAATCGCTCGTCGGATAGCGGCGAGCTCGAGCAGATGTTGGCCAAGCTCAACCTGCGCGCGACGATCTAGTCGCGCTCACCCCGGGAGAGACGCATGCCGGTATTCGTCTGGAAGGGTCGCACCATGGCCGGGGAATCCCAGTCGGGTGAGCTGACCTTCGATCGCCAGGAAGAGGCCGTCGACTTTCTGCGCAAGAAGCGCATCATGGTCACTTCGCTGAAGGAGAAGGCGAAGGGACTCAAGTTCACCATGCCCGGCGCCGGCAGCGTCAGCACCAAGGAGATGGCGATCTTCACCCGCCAGTTCGCGACCATGATCTCGGCCGGACTGCCGCTGGTGCAGTGCCTCGACATCCTCGCGGCGCAGACCTCGAACCCCGCGTTCGCCAGGGTGATCTCCGACGTCACACGCGAGGTCGAGGCCGGCTCGACTCTGGCCGACGCCCTCGGCAAGCACAAGCGGACGTTCGACGACCTGTTCCGCAACATGATCGCGGCCGGCGAGGCGGGCGGTATCCTCGACGACATCCTCCTGCGTCTCGCCCAGTACATCGAGAAGGCTGACGCGCTCAAGCGCAAGATCCAGGGCGCCATGATCTACCCGGCGGTCGTGCTCTGCGTCGCCATGGGCGCCACCGCGTTCATGCTCATCTTCATCATCCCGACGTTCGCCAAGATGTTCACGGACTTCGGCGGCGAGCTGCCGCTGCCGACCGCGATCGTGCTCCAGATGTCGAACATCCTGCGCGCCTGGTGGTGGGCGGGGGCGCTCGCCATCGTGGCCTCGGTCATCGGGATCCAGAAGTGGTACAAGACCGACCTCGGCCAGAAGAAGATCGACCAGTTCCTGCTGAAGATGCCGGTGCTGGGCGACGTCCTCCTCAAGGGTTCGGTGGCGCGCTTCACCCGCACGCTGGGCACCCTGATCAGCTCCGGCGTGCCGATCCTCTCCGGACTCGAGATCACGGCCCGGACGTCGGGCAACCGCGTGATCTCCGACGCCATCCTGCAGGCCCGTGCGGCCATCCGCGAGGGCGAGACCGTCGGTGCGCCGCTCAAGGCCTCGAACGTGTTCCCGCCGATGGTGGTGCAGATGATCTCGGTGGGCGAGCAGACCGGCGCGCTCGACGAGATGCTGACCAAGATTGCCGTGTTCTACGAGTCCGAGGTGGACCAGGCGGTCGAGAACCTGACGTCGGTCATCGAGCCGGTGATGATCGTGCTGATGGGCGGCATCGTCGGCGGCATGGTGGTGGCCATGTACCTGCCGATGTTCAAGCTCATCTCGGTTGTTTCGGGAGAGTAAGGGTGACCGCGATCCGGGCCGGGGAGGCGTGGCGGGGCGAGACCCCGGGCAGCGACCTCCTGCGCGCCCTGGCCGCGCTGGTTCGCTGGCGGGCGATCGTCGGCCTCGGGGCGCTGGGCCTCGGCCTGCTCGTGAGGCCCGATGTCGTGCCGGAGGCAAGGGCCGCGGTATTCGTCGCGTCGGCGCTCGTCCTGGCCGTCTACACCGGCGCCTCGGCGCTGCTGCTCAAGACCAGCCTCGCGCCTTCGGCACAGGGCTGGTTCCAGGCTCTGGGCGACTGCGCGGTGGTCACCGCGCTGGCGACGACGACGGGCGGGGCGGAGAGCCAGTTCGTGCTGTTCTACGCGCTGGTGGTGCTGTGGGCCGGCATCGTGCTCGAGACGACCGGAGGGCTGCTGATCGCGGCCGTCGGGTCGACCGGCTACCTGCTCCTGCCGATGCTGGCGACGGCCTTCGGCGCCTCGGCGTGGGCCACCGAGACGAGCGCGGCGGCGGCTCCGGTGCCGGCCAGCGCGAGCCTCGTCGGCTTTCTCCTGATCCTGGGGGCGGCCGCCGGGACGCTGGGCGAACGCAGCCGACGCACGCGCCAGACGCTGGCGCGGACGTCGCGCGAGGTGGAACGGGCGCGGCTCGACACGGATCGCATCCTCGAGAGCATGACGAGCGGGGTGTTGACGCTCGACGTGAACGGGATCGTGCTGCACTCGAACCGGGCGGCCGCCGAGCTGCTGCTGGGCAAGTCAACGGTGGACGTGCGCGGCCTTGCGGCGCAGGAGGTGATCGGGGTAGGTGGCAAGCCGCTGCTCGATCGGATCACCGCGACGCTGACCAGCGGCCGGCTGCTGTCGCGCGAGGAAGTGACGCTGACGGCGGGGGACGGGACGCAGGTGCCGGTCGGGTTGTCGACCAGCTTCCTCACCGCCGAGGATGGAACGCGCCGCGGCGTGATCGCCGTGTTCGCCGACCTGTCGGAGTTCAAGGCGGTCGAGGAGCGGGCCCGGCGGTCGGAGACGCTGGCCTACATCGGGCAACTGTCGGCCGGCATCGCGCACGAGATCCGAAACTGCCTCAACCCGATCTCGGGCTCGGTGGAGTACCTGCAGCGGGAACTGACGCTCGAAGCCGAGAACGCGCACCTGATGGGCCTGATCGTGCAGGAGTGCGAGCGGCTCAACCGGTTCGTCACCGAGCTGCTGGACTACGCGCGTGAACCGCAGCTCCTGATCGAAGCCGTCCCCGTGCACGAACTGGCGAAGGACGCCCTCGACCTGGCGCGGCGGCACCCGGCATGGAGGCCGGAGATCGCGCTGGTGATGGAGGACGCGAGCGATGGATGTGCGGCGCGTCTGGATCGTGAGCACTTCAAGCGGGTGCTAACGAACCTGTTGCAGAACGCGATCGAGGCCCAGGACGGGCCGGGACGGGTGACGGTGCGGATTCGCCCGCAGGGCGAGCGCCGGGTGGCCGTCGAAGTGCACGACACCGGACCCGGGATCCCGGCGGCGCATCTGGAGCGGGTCGCGGAGCCGTTCTTCACGACCAAGCGGGGCGGAACCGGGCTGGGACTCGCGATCGCCTCGCGCATCATCGAACGCCTGGGCGGGAGGCTTGCCGTGACGAGCGCCCCCGGGGATGGCACCACGTTCACACTGACGCTCGAACGCGAACTCGCGTTCGCGCACGCAGCCTGAGGCCCGGACCGAAGGAACGAACGACCATGGCAGGCGAAAAGATCCTCGTCATCGACGACGAAACCAGCATGACCCAGTTCTTGAGCATCGTGCTCAAGAAAGAGGGCTATACGGTCGTGGCCGTCAACGATCCTCGGGAGGCGCTGGAGCGCGCCCGCACCGAATCGTTCGACGTCGCGATCACAGATTTCAAGATGCCCGGTGCGGACGGGATCGAGGTGCTGTCGGGCCTCAAGAAGTGTGACCCGAACCTGCCGGTGATCGTGATGACCGCCTACGCTTCGCAGAAGTCGGCCATCGACGCGGTGAACCTCGGCGCCTTCCAGTACCTCGAGAAGAACGCCAAGAACGAAGAGATTCGGGTCATCGTCAAGAACGCCCTGGAGATGCGCAAGGTGCGCAACGAGAACTCGTACCTCAAGCGGGAGCTCAAGCGCTCGCATGAGGAAAAGGAGATCATCGGCGGCTCCGAGGAGATGAACAAGGTCTTCAAGATGATCGACAAGGTGGCGAACACCGACTCGACGATCCTCATCGTCGGCGAGTCGGGAACGGGGAAGGAGCTGGTGGCCCGCGAGATCCACTACCGCAGCGGCCGCAATCACGGTCCGTTCGTGTCGATCAACTGCGGCGCGATTCCGCGCGACCTGCTGGAGTCGAACCTGTTCGGCCACGTGAAGGGCTCGTTCACTGGCGCGCACAAGGACCAGGCCGGCTTGTTCACGGTGGCCGAGGGCGGCTCGTTCTTCCTCGACGAGGTCGGCGAGATGCCCATGGCGACGCAGGTCAAGCTGCTGCGGGCGCTCCAGGAGCGGGAGATCATCCCCGTCGGCGGCACCACGCCGATCAAGATCGACTGCCGCCTGATCGCCGCGACGAACGCCGACCTCGAGCGCGAGGTGGCCGAGGGCCGCTTCCGCGCCGACCTGTACTACCGCCTCAACGTGATCCCGCTCAAGCTGCCGCCGCTGCGCAATCGCCGCGACGACATCCCGGTTCTGGTCGACCACTTCCTCAAGAAGTTGGCGGCCCAGTCGGGCACGAAGACGATCACCAAGGAGGCGCTCGAGACGCTGGCCCGCTACGACTGGCCCGGCAACGTGCGAGAGCTCGAGAACGTGATCGAGCGTTCGGTCATCCTCGACGAGGAAGGCACGATCGACGTGCAGGACCTGCCGGAGAAGATCCGCTTCGGGTCGACGCCGCGCGGCAGCCTGATCATCGAGTCGCCGAACATGAGCCTCGAGGAGCTGGAGCGCGAGTACATCCTCAAGGTGCTCGACTACACGCAGTGGCAGAAGAAGCGCGCGTCCGAGGTGCTGGGGATCAACGCCTCGACGCTGTACCGGAAGCTGCTCGCCTACGGCCTGGAGAAGCAGGGCGAGCGCGGGCGCATCCTGCCCGGACCGGGACACCCGGAGTTCGGCGACCCCTCGTGGGGCCGCGCCGACGAGCGCACGGGCACGGACGACGAGTAGCGCGCAGTCACAACGACGACGGCCGGGGAGCGGCGGGACGCGGGACGTCCGGCCCACGGTCGATTTCACGACGCGGGGAGCGCCCTCCGGGGGCCGCTCCCCGTCGCTGTTTCCGGGAACGACATTGCGCCGCGCACGATCCCGGCGCGTACGTTGCGCTGCGCAAGAGCTGGCCGGAGGCAACGGGCAAATTACGATCCATGTCAGCCGCGCGAAGCGCGGCTAGGGTTGAAACGATGATCGTAACATACAGGGAAACAATGGCTTGTAGCTTCACACCCTGGCTTCGCCTGAATGGCACGGCGGTTGCACTTGCTTCCTGGCGTGGGCGCTGTACCAGCACCGTGCGAGGGAAGGGCCTACACCACTCCAAGGAGGAGGAACCGGAATGCTGCGTAATCAGAAGGGCTTCACGCTGATCGAGCTCATGATCGTGGTCGTGATCATCGGGATCCTGGCCGCCATCGCGATCCCCAACTTCGTCGCCATGCAGGACCGCGCGAAGGAAGGCTCGACCAAGGCCAACATGCACACCGTTCAGCTCGGCGCCGAAGACGCTGCGGTCCGTGCGGATGGCGTGTACCCGGCCAGCAGCACGGGCATCTCCACGCCGGCGAGCTTTGCCAATCCGTTCAACTCGGCGTCGACCTCGCTCGAGAACCGGGCGGTCTACACGCAGCCGGCGACGGCGACCTCGGGTATCACGTCGTACTGCGACTCGAGCCAGGCCGAGTACAACATCAAGGGTCACGGCAAGTCGGCGGCGCTGACGCTGGTGCTGAGCTCGGGCCAGTAGTCGAGCGAACGTGGAGACGGGGGCGCCGTCCGGCGCCCCCGTTCCGTTCCTCCGCCACAGGGAGCGCGTCGTGATCGCAGACCGCAGGGGATTCACCCTCATCGAGTTGATGATCGTGGTCGTCATCATCGGCCTGCTTGCCTCGGTGGCAATCCCGAACTTCATCGCCCTGGTCGGGCGCGCGAAGGAAGCGTCGGTGAAGACCAACATGCACGTCATGCAGACCGCGGCCGAGGACTTCGCGGCCGTCTCGGGCGGCCGCTACCCCGACGACGCGACCGACCTCTCGGACGCCGGGCAAACCCTCGAGCAGCACGTCCCGTTCGCGAGTTTCCCCGACAATCCGTTTACCGCCGCACCCTCGGTCGTCCAGTTCGACGCCAATCCGACGGGCGGCGCCGCAGGCGAGATGTGCTTCAACCCGGCGACCCCGGACTCCTACCAGGTCATGGGCAACGGCGCCGACGGCGTACCGCTGAATCAGGTCCTCCGGACGGGGATGTAGCCAGCCACGCTTCGGCAGCACGAACGCCCCGGCCCGCGACAGCAGGCCGGGGCGTCCGCAATTGTGGCACGGGCCGTGCATCTTGCTCGGACAGAGCCCCTCCCGGAGCGATGGATCGCCCGGGCTCGTACGCACAACTCACGACAGGAACGAACGATGGGAACGATCCTTCAACTCGTTTCGGGAACCCGCCCGGCCAGGATGGCCATCCCGGGACCGGCCCACCGGCAAGCTTCCGGCCGGTCGGCTGTCCGCGTCGATGGCCTCGGCAAGGACTTCCGACACCCCTGGACCCGGCGGGTCAAGACCGCCGTCGAGTCGATCTCCTTCGCCGTTCCGGAGGGGGGTGCGTTCGGCCTCCTGGGCCCGAACGGCGCGGGCAAGACGACGACGCTGCGCATGCTGCTCGGCCTGCTCCCCGCGACGCGGGGCAACGCCGAGTTGCTGGGCCAGCCGGCGGGCACGCCCGAGAGCCGCGTCGACGTCGGCTTCCTGCCGGAGAACCCGTACTTCTACGACCACCTGAGCGGACTCGAGTTCCTCGAGTACTCGGGTGAGCTCGCCGGGCTCGGCGGCGGCGCGGCGCGCGCGCAGGCAAAGACGTTGATCGAGCGGGTCGGCCTCGGCCCCTCCGCGAACGTGCGCCTGCGCAAGTACTCGAAGGGCATGCTCCAGCGCGCAGGACTCGCACACGCGCTCATGGGACGGCCGCGCCTGCTGTTCCTCGACGAGCCGATGACCGGGCTCGATCCGATCGGCCGCCACGAGGTTTCGGAACTGATCCGCGACCTGAAGAAGGACGGCGTCACCGTCGTCTTCTCGAGCCACATCCTCCACGACGTCGAGATGCTCTGCGACCGTGTCGCCATCCTGCGCGCCGGCCGCCTGCTCGCCGAAGGCACGATGGACGACCTGCTGGAACACGGCGAGGGCGGTGCGGAGATCGTGGTCGCGCCGCGCGGGACCCTGGCGCTGCCGCCCGAGTTCGCCGGGGCCAAGCTCGAGCCCGCCGGGTCGCGCGTGCGCATCGTCTTCGCCGACGGCGGCCGCGCGCCCGCGCTGGTCGCGTGGCTGGCGGCGCATGGGCACGAGGTGCAGGCCCTGGTGCCGCGGCGGCGCTCGCTCGAAGACCTGTTCATGGAGATGTTCGAAGGAGCCCACGACGTCGGGGGAGAGCCCGAGCGCGCGGCCTCGGCGCTGGAATTCCGGAAGGAGGCCGGCCGATGAACGCCATCTTCGCCGTCGCCCGCGGCACGTTCCGCGAGGCCGTTCGCGATCGCGTGTTGTTCCTCGTCCTCGTCTTCGGCGGCGCCGTCCTGGTGCTGTCGCGCATCATCTCCCCGATCGCTCTCGGCGAGGGAGCGCGCATCACCGTCGATCTGGGCCTCTCCGCGCTCGGCTTGATCGGGATCGCCATCGTTGTCCTGGTGGGGACACAACTGGTTCACAAGGAGATCGAGCGGCGAACCATCCACGTCGTCCTGTCGCGTCCGCTCGGCCGGGGGCAGTATCTCGTCGGCAAGTGGGCAGGGCTCGCCGCCACGATGGCGACGGCGGTCGCGGCGATGACGCTGCTCCTCGTGGCGGTGGGGGTGTCGGTGCGCGGGCCGGAAATCGTCGGTCCCATCGTCCAGGCGGCATTCATGATCGCGTGCGCGAACGTGGTGCTGGCGGCTCTCGCGGTCCTGTTCTCGTCACTGTCCACGCCGGTGCTGTCGGTCCTCTACACCCTGGGCCTGTACGCGACCGGATTCTGGACGAACGACCTGCGCAACTTCGCGGCCCAGATGCCCGGGCTGGCGGGCGACGTGATGCGGGTCGCCTCGTACGTGGTGCCGAACCTCGAGCTGTTCAACCTGCGCTCGCAGGTCGCGCACGGCGAGGGCACTTCGGTCCTGCACCTTGGGCTCGCGGTCGGGTACGCCGCGACCTACACCGCGGCGGCGCTGTCGCTCGCCGTCGTGGCGTTCGAGCGCCGGGAGCTCAAGTGAGCGACGACCCGATCGTCCGGCCCGAACGCCGGCCGGCGGAGCGCCGCGCCCGCCGGAACATCGCGTTGGCGACCGTCGTGTTCGCGCTGGCGGCGGTCGCCTCGTTCGCTCAGTTGCGCGTGGCGCAGGCGCGGCTGCCGCAGCCCGAGCCTCTCGGTGAGCTTGCGTACTACCCCTCGGGAGCGTGGCTGCAGCAGGCGGCCCTCGGCGAGGCGACGGCGTGGGCCGACCTCATGTGGTTGCGTGGCGTCCAGTACTACGGTCACCGCCGCCAGGTCGACAACGTCTTCACGCACATGGCGCACGTGTTCGACATCATCACGTCGCTCGACCCGGCGTTCCGCAGCGCCTACGTGTTCGGCGGCACCTCGCTGTGCCAGGAGGGCAAGCAGTTCGCGGCGGGCGTTCGCCTGCTCGAGAAGGGGATGCGGGCGAATCCCGACGAGTGGATCTACCCGTTCCAGCTCGGCTTCGTGCACTACGTGGGCAAGAAGAACCTCACTCGCGCGACATTCGACTTCGCGCAGGCGGCACGCCAGCCCGAGGCTCCGGACTACTGCGAGCGCTTCGCCGCGTGGTCGGGCCAGAAGGCCGGGTACGACGCGGTCGCGTTCGAGCTGTGGCGTCACGTCGCCGAGACGACGGACAACGCCGTGATGCGCGACAAGGCCATCGAGTACCTGCGCCGCCTGGTCAAGGGGACGGCGCAGCAGAAGAACCTCGAAGCGTGGGCAAAGGACCTGCCGCCGCTCGTCGGCGGCATTCCGGGCGCCGGGCCGGCGCCTGCGCCGATCCCGGGCTCGATCCAGGATGACACGGTGCCGGTGCCGACCCGCGATGCACGGAAGGTGTCGGCGCAGGCGCGCCCGGGGAGCGCGTCTTGAACGCCGGCTTCTGGAATTGGTCGCCGTGGGGTCTCGCGGTGGCGGGCGCGACGTTCACGCCGCTGGCGTACTTCACGCTCTTCGCGCTCGGGCTGTGCTTCGGCTCGTTCCTCAACGTGGTCATCCACCGCCTGCCGCTGGGGCAGTCGATCGTCGCGCCGCCGTCGGCGTGCCCGTCGTGCGGGCATCGCATCCGCCCGTTCGACAACGTTCCGGTCCTGTCCTGGCTTGCGCTGGGCGGGCGCTGCCGCGATTGCCGGACCGCGATTCCCTGGCGCTACCCCGCGGTCGAACTGGTGTCCGGCCTCCTCGTCCTCGCGCTCGCGAGCGAACTGGGGCCGCGGAATGCGCTCGCCCCGGCCCTCGTCTTCGCGCTGGCGCTGCTCGCGGTCGCGTTCATCGACTGGGATCACCGCATCATTCCCGACGAGATCTCGCTCGGCGGCACGCTGGTGGGCCTCTTTGCCCGCGGCTTCACCTGGCCCGGGGTGGCCGAGGGCCTGGTGGGCGCCGTCGCCGGCGGCGGCGCGCTTTGGCTCGTCGCCTGGGCCTACCGCCGGGCGACGGGCGTCGACGGCCTCGGCGGCGGCGACGTCAAGCTGGCGCTCATGATCGGCGCGTTCCTCGGCTGGCCTGGCGTGTTCCTCACCATCTTCGCGGCGGCCGCGGCAGGCACGCTGGTCGGTGCGGCGATCGTCGCGCTGCAGCGCGGCGACGCCCGGACTGCGTTGCCTTTCGGCACGTTCCTCGCGCCGGCGGCGGTGCTCACCGGGGTGGTGGGACCGGCCATCTGGCGGTGGTACGGGGGATGGTTCCTCCTGCCGTAGCGGTTCTGCAATGCGTGCACGATCCCGGTCGGGCGGATTGCATGGACGGTTTCCGCGGCTGCGCCGCGGGACCTAAAACGACACGATTCCGAGCTCAAGTTGCACGAACCGGGGCCGAAAACCCGGGTGACCACGAGGACGCGGTTCCCCGCGCCTTGATCCCTTCCGGTGGAAGCGATGGACTCGCGACCGCCGGAGGCATTCCACCACGCGTGCCCCGATGGCGAAGGGCGCCCGGCTTCAGGGAGCGAAGCGCATGTTCTTCCGCAAGAAGGAGTCCCTCGTCGGACTCGACATCGGGAGCTACTCGGTCAAGGTGGTCGAGATCGAGACCCTGCCCAACGGCGGGCACAAGCTCGTCAACTACGGCATCTCGGAGCCGTTGTCCGAGGCCATCGTCGACGGCGAGATCATGGACCGCCAGCTCGTCACCGACGCGATCTCGAACCTGCTCGAAGCGCGCGGCGTGAAGACCAAGAGCGTGGTCGCCGCCGTGTCCGGTCGCGCCGTCATCGTGAAGAAGATCGCGATGAACAAGCTGTCGGCCGAGGACGCCCAGCAGGCGATCGTCTGGGAGGCCGAGCAGCACGTCCCGTACGACATCAACGACGTGTCGCTCGACTTCGAGATCCTGGGCGACTCGCCGCAGGATGACAAGCAGATGCAGGTCCTGCTCGTGGCCGCGAAGAAGGACATGGTGTTGACCTTCGCCGACCTGATCCGCGAGGCGGGGCTGTCGCCGGTGGTCATCGACGTCGACTCGTTCGCGATCCAGAACGCCCTCGCCGCCAACTACGACTTCTCCCCGGACGAGGTGATCGCCATCCTCAATGTCGGGGCCGAAATCACGAACATCAACATCGTGCAGAACGGGGTTCCGTACTTCACGAAGGACCTCCAGCTCGGCGGTCACACGTTCGTCGACGCCGTGCAGCGGCGCTACAACGTGACGCAGGAGCAGGCGATCCAGGCGGTGCGCGGCAAGGCGCCGGAAATCGACGTGATCCCCGTCGTCGAGCAGGCCTGCGAAGGCCTGGCCACGGCGCTGGAGCGCGCGCAGGCCTACCTGCGGACGACCGGCGAAGCCGGGCTGATCTCGCGCCTCATGCTGTGCGGCGGCTCCTCGCTGACGCCCGGGCTCGTGCCGTTCCTGTCGAACCGCTTCGCGGTGCCGACGGAAGTGGCGAACCCGCTCAATCGCATCCAGTACGACGCAGGTCTCTTCGGTGATCAGGATGCGGCCTCGGTCGCTCCGTTCCTGACGGTGGGCATCGGCCTGGCCCTCAGAAAGGTGGGCGACAAGTGATTCGCATCAACCTGATGCCCCTCGAGGAGAGGGGCCAGAAGGCCCGCAAGGTCAAGAAGCACGTACCGGGCGGCGCGAAGTCGGCCGGCCCCGCGGGCCTCCTGTTCCCGCTCGCCATCGTCGCCGGCGTGCTGGTTGCGATCGTGGGAACGGTCGTTCACCAACAGGCCGAGATCCACATGCTCGCAGGCGAAGTCGCGCGGGTCGAGGAGGAGTCGCGGGTCCTGGCGCCGCAAATCGCCATGGTCGAGCGGCTGTCGCGTGAGCGCGCCGACCTCGACATGCGGCTTTCGCTGATCGACCAGCTGTCGCGGGGGCGTTTCGACTCGGTGCGCCTGGTCGACGAACTCGACCGGGCCATCCCCGACCATATGTGGATGTCCTCGATGATCGGCGACGGCAGCTCGATCACGCTCGAAGGCGTCACGTTCTCGAACCTGATCATCGCCGACCTCATGATCCGCCTGGACCGCTCACCGTTGTTCTCGAACATCGCGCTCGGCTCCTCGAGTCGCGGCGAAATCGAGGAGGTGGATGTCGTCCAGTTCAAGCTCACCATGAACCTGACCCCGGCCGAATCGGCTCCGGGCGACCGCTAGGAGGGGTCGATGGCTTCGCTCAACCTGCGCGATCCCCGGGTCCAGGGGTCCCTCGTCACGGGACTGCTCGGCGCCGGTGCGCTCTACGTGTTCTTCGCCACGACCTATGTCCCGTTCACCTATCCGCAGAACGCGGCCAAGATCGGTGAGCTGAAGACGACCTTCGACAAGAAGTCGAACGACCTGGCACGGGCCCGACAGTCCGTCGCCGATCTGCCCCGCTTCCAGGCCGAGTTCGCAGCGCTCCACGAGCGCTACGAGATGGCCGCCGAGCTGCTGCCGACCGAGAAGGAGATGCCCGGCATCCTGCGGCGCATCACGCTCGCGGGCCAGCAGTGCGGCGTCGAGTTCGAGAGCTTCCGGCCCGACGCGGAGCTGGTCAGGGACAACTACATCGAGATCCCGATCCAGCTGCACGTGCGCGGCGGCTACCACGAAGTCGGCCAGTTCCTCGCCGAGGTCTCGAATATGCCGCGCATCATGAAGATCGGAAACCTGCAGGTCCTCGCCAACCCGAAGGCGAGCGAGGACGAGAGCGAGACCACGGAAGCGCGCTTCACGGTGACGGCCTACACGCTCGATCCGAACGCCACCGCGGCTGCCCAGCAGGCCAAGGACGGGAAGAAGGCCGCGGGCCAGGGAGGCACCGATGCAGCGAAACACTGACGGCCGGGTCCACGCGTTCGGGGCCGTCGTGCTCGTCGCCTGTGCGCTGTTCGGCGCCGGCGCCGTCCGCGCGACGGACGAGCCGACGACGGAGAAGTCGACGACGAAGTCGACCACGACGACGACTGCGAAGCCTGCGACCGTGGTGGCGACGACGACAACGACGACGAAGACCAGCTCGCCGCCGCGCAACACCAGGCTGCCCGTCATGTTCGTGCCGCCCGAGCAGCGCAAGCCGGTGACGGCGACCACGGTGAAGGCGACGAGTGCGTCCACGACGACGACCGCGACGAAGAGCACCGCGGTGGGTCGGCCCGTCATGGTCGTCGAGTCGAAGGACTATGGCGTGACGGTGTCCGCGCAGCGGGTCGCGGGGAAGCGCGCTCCGGCCTCCGCCGCCGCGACTCCGGTCGCGAAGTCGGTGCCGTCCAGCGCGGAGCGGATGTCGAAGTCGAGTGCCGCGCGTCCCGTCGTCACGTCGGGCCCGAAGGCCGCCGCGACGCCGACCACGACGCCGACGCCGACGAAGACCACGAAGACCACGAAGCCGGTCGCCAGCCCTGCGAAGCAGACGTTGGCCGCCTCGGAAGCGGTCCAGCCGGGTTGGTCGTTCCGCAACACCCAGGTCGGTGGCGCCAGCACGACGAAGGTCGTGGCCAGCACGGTCGCCGGTGGGCCGGCCGCGGCGACGAAACCGGTTGCGAGGTCCGTGACGGCGACGGTGGTCGCCGCGAAGCCCGCGGCGCCTGCGGTCAAGCCGACGACGATGGCTGCGAATCCGGCGAAGACTGCCCCGGCTGTCGTCAAGTCGACCACGGTCGCGACGAACCCTCCCACTCCTGCCGTGAAGCCGGCGGCGCTGGCGGCGAAGCCGATGCCGGGCGTCCAGGTCGCGGGTTCGTCGACCGCGAGCGCGAAGCCTGCTGCGAAGCCCATGGCGAAGACGACGACTTCAACCGTGACGAGGGTCGCGGTCGCGTCCGCCGTCGCGACGGTCGCCGCCGCGCCCGCGAAGGAAACCGCGAAGTCCGCGGCTGCTCCGACGAAGGTCGCTGCGAAGACCGGGAAGAAGAGGGCGCCCCTCATGCCCGCCGTGCAGACGCTCGGCGCGGCGTTCATGGAGCGGCGCGAGATGTACGTCTACAACAGCCTGGAGCGCCGCGATCCTTTCGAGTCGCTGGTTTCGGGTTCGTTCGAGGGCACGGCCGGTACGCCGCTGCTCGATGTCTCGAGCATGAAGCTCGTGGGCATCGTGTGGGGTGGCGCCGACAAGTTCGCCCTGGTGGAGGACAGCCATGGACACGGCTTCGTCCTGCGGGTCGGGGATCCGGTGCTCAACGGCTATGTCGCGGGGCTCACGAAGGAAGAGCTCATCGTGAAGCAGTCGTCGTACGGCGATACCCAGACGGTCACGATTCAACTCCAGCGGAAGGATGGTGTCTCCAATGCGAACTGACGTCCTCGTCGCGACCGCGGTCCTGGCCTTCGCGGCCGTCGTGGACCCGGCGCTCCCGATCTTCTCCCCCGTGTCGGTGGCGTTTGCCCAGACGCGAAACGCCTCGACCGGCGTGACGCGGACGGGCTCGGGCCGCATGTCTCTCGACGTGCAGGGCGCCGAAGTCCGCACCGTCTTCCGCAGCATCGCCGAGTTCTCCGGCAAGAACATCGTCGTCGGCAAGGACGTCAAGGGCCAGGTGTCCCTGCAGCTCAAGGACGTGCCGTGGCGCGAGGCGCTGAACTCGGTCTGCCGGACGCAGGGTCTCGACGTCGTCGAGGAGGGAAGCATCCTCCGGGTCGACGAGGCCGCCAAGCTCCAGGGCGAAGTGCTCGCCCGTCAGCAGAACGAATCGCAGCGCGAGACCGTCGCCCCGCTCGACACGCGCGTGGTGAAGGTCAGCTACGCGAAGGCCGACGAGGTTCGCAATGCCGTGCAGAGCGTCCTGACGCCGCGTGGCAAGGTCGAAATCGACGATCGCACCAACTCGCTGATCATCACCGACCTGGCCTACAAGCTCGACGTCGCGGAAGCGATGGCGAAGCAGCTCGACACCAGCTCGCCGCAGATCGAGATCATGGCCAAGCTGGTCGACATCGACCTGTCGGCGCTGCGCGACCTCGGCATCAAGTGGGGCGTGACGAACCTCGACATCGATCACGTCACGAACCCGACCGTGGTGGACAACCAGATCGGCGTCGATGCGCGTCCGGCGGATGCGGTCGGCAACATCGCCGGCATCCTGACGCGGCCGTGGGGCCAGATCGAGTTCCTGATCGAGGGCATGGAGCAGAAGCGCCAGGCGACGATCATCTCGAATCCGCGCATCACGACGATCGACAACCGCCAGGCGACGATCCTCGTGGGCCAGAAGATTCCGCTCATCGTGCAGGACGTCGCGGGCAACGCAGTGTCCCAGCTGCAGACGATCGGGATCAAGATGACGGTCACGCCTCACCTGACCGGCGACAACCGGATCATGATGGACCTGCGTCCCGAGATCTCGGACCTCTCGACCCAGTCGACGGTCCAGGGCGGCGTCATCATCAACACGTCCGAAGCGGACACGCGCGTGATGGTCGAGGACGGCCAGACGGCCGTCATCGGCGGCCTCATCCGCACCAATACGGGCGAGGTGCACACCGGCGTGCCGATCCTGATGAACATCCCGTTCCTCGGGGCGCTGTTCCGCAGCACGTCCAAGGTGACGCAGCAGCGTGAACTGGTGATCTTCGTCCGGCCGAAGCTGGTCGAGCGTTTCGCGGACGCTTCGGGCGATCCGTTGAACGTCGAGCCGCAGGTCATGCCGCGCGACCTGCTGTTCGATCCGACCGAGCCCTACGTGCCGCAGTCGAAGAAGCGTTAGTCGGCCCTGTCGAGCCGACGGCACCATCCCGAGCGCCCCGGCTTCACGGCCGGGGCGTTCGGCGTTTGCGGCGGGGTCCACGGCCCGCGGGCCGCCTTGACGCCCGGCGAGCCGCCCCGTAGCTTCGAAGGGTAGGCTTGGTCCCGTCATCCCGCCCGCCGCGTGGAGTTCCCATGTCGCAACGCCATCCTGTCGCCGCGCTCGGCGCGCTCGCCCTGATCGTCCTTCTGGCGGGCGTTCGGGCCGGGGCCGCGCCCGCGGCGCCTGTACCACCGCCCACCGCGTCGTCCGCGAGTGCCGATGCAGCCTTCCTGGCGAAGGTCGAGTCCGCCGCGCGGACGCGGCGCACGACGTTGCGACACCTCGAGGCCGACGTCGTCGTCCGGATCGAGGCTCCCCTCTGGAGCGGCGCCGGCACGTGCGAGGGTCGGCTGGTGGCCCGCCGCCCGGGGGCCCTGCGCCTGCG
>JBKJNH010000293.1:0-3431 GCA_046596055.1 Candidatus Eiseniibacteriota bacterium | reverse complement strand
CTCGCCCTCTACGCCGTCAACTACTGGACGATGGCGTGGTGGTTCCCTTGGTTCCTCGACCTGAAGGGCGGACTCGTGCTGCTCTCGCATGTCCTCTTCGGCGCCCTGGCCGGCGGGATCTACGAACTCCTCGAGGTCGAGCGCTTCGTTCCCGAGGAGGCCCGCTGATGGCCCTGTTCGGCATGCCGAAGTCCCGCGGCGCCGGTGGTTGCGTGAGCCCGCGCCTTCTGCTGGGTCTCGCCTTCGCGGCGTTCGCGCTGTTCTCCTACTTCGGCCAGCGCACGACGAATCCGATCACCGGCGAGGAACAGCACATCGCGATCACCGCCGAGCAGGAGGTCGCCCTCGGCCTGCAGGCCGCACCCGAGATGGTGTCGACCTACGGCGGCGTGAGCCGGAACATCGACGCCGTGCGCGCCGTGCAGGCGGTCGGCAGCCGCCTCGTCGAGCGCACCGCGGCGGCCCGCTCCGAGTACGAGTACACGTTCACGCTGCTGGGGGATCCGAAGACGGTGAACGCCTTCGCGCTGCCGGGTGGGCCGGTGTTCATCACCGAGGCCTTGCTCGCCCGGCTGTCGACCGAGGGGGAACTCGCGGGCGTGCTGGGGCACGAGATCGGACACGTGATCGCACGCCACAGCGCCGAGCAGATCTCGAAGCAGCAGTTGACGCAGGGGTTGACCGGCGCGCTGGTGATGTCGACGTACGACCCGTCGAATCCCTCGAGCCAGGGCGCGGCGCAGATGGGCATGCTGGTGGCGAACCTGGTCACCCTCAAGTACGGGCGCGACGACGAACTCGAGGCCGACCGCCTCGGCGTGCGCCTGATGGCCGACGCCGGCTACGATCCGCGCGCGCTGATCGGCGTCATGAAGGTGCTCGGCGAATCGGGGGGCGGCGGCCAGCCCGAGTTCATGAGCACGCACCCCGATCCCGGCAATCGCGCCGGGCGAATCGAGGAAGCGATCGCCGCCGAGTTCCCGCAGGGACTGCCGCCCGGGCTGACGCCGTAGAGCCTCGGGGCTACCGAAGCACCCGGCGACTCTGATAAACTTGACGGGCTGCCAGCGCGCTCCCAGGTCCCAACCATCCCTCCGCCCGTCGCAGGAGTCCCCATCGTGCAGACCAGCGCCGATTACGACGCAATCGTCGTGGGCGGGGGCTTCTTCGGCGCGAGCCTGGCCTGCCATCTCGCGGAGGAGCGGGGGCTCCGGGTCGTGCTCTTCGAACAGGCGGACGCGCTCCTGCAGCGCGCCAGCTATGCAAACCAGGCCCGCGTGCACAACGGGTACCACTACCCGCGCTCGCTCCTGACCGCCCTGCGCTGTCGGATCAACTTCCCGCGCTTCGTCGCCGAGTACCGCGATTGCATCCACGACGACTTCGAGAAGACCTACGCGATCGCGCGCACCTTCTCCAAGGTGACGGCGGAGCAGTTCCGCACGTTCTGCCAGCGCATCGGCGCGCCGCTGACGCCGGCGGCCCCGGCCGTGCGGCGCCTGTTCGACGCCGACCGCATCGAGGAGGTCTTCAGCGCCCGTGAGATCTGCTTCGACGCCGATCGACTCCGCGCGCGCATGATCGACCGACTGGCGGCTTCGCGGGTCCTCGTCGAGTTGGGTGCCGAGGTGCTGCGTGTGCGGGAGAAGGCGCCGCGCGAACTTGAGGTTGCGTGGAGCCGGTGCGGTGAGGAGCGCCGGACGTCCGGGGCCGCCGTGTTCAACTGCACCTACTCCCGCCTTAACCGGTTGCTCGCGGGCTCGGGGCTGCCTTTGCTGCGCCTCAAGCACGAGTTGACGGAGATGCCCCTGGTCAAGGTTCCCCCGGAGCTCGACCGCATGGGCGTGACGGTCATGTGCGGTCCGTACTTCTCGCTCATGCCGTTCCCCGCACGCGGGCTGCACACGCTCTCGCACGTCCGCTACACGCCCCACTGCGAGTGGAGCGACGGGTCGCCCGGGGACTGGCTCGATCCCGAAACGATCCTGCGCGAGCGCCCGCGGGCATCGCACTTCCCGCACATGGTCCGCGACGCGGCGCGTTTCATGCCGGCGATCGCCGAGTGCCGCCAGGTCGACTCGCTGTGGGAGGTGAAGACGGTGCTGCCGCGGAGCGAGGTCGACGACAGCCGCCCGGTGCTCTACAAGACTGATGCTCGCATGCCCGGCCTGACGTCGGTGCTGGGCGCCAAGATCGACAACATCTACGACATCATGGAGGTCGCCTCGGGCGGCCTGGGCCAGGCCGTCGCGTGAGCGCTCCGATGGTATCGACCGACTGCTTCGTCTCCGTGGTCGCGCCGCTGCACGACGACGCGGACATCGTCGCGGCCTTCGTCCGCGAAGTCGTCGCGATCCTCAAGCAGCGCTACGACAACTACGAACTCGTCCTGGTCGACGACGGCTCGACGGACACCACCTGGGACGTCGCCGGCGCGATGCTGCGCGACGAGCCCTGCATCCGACTGCTGCGCCTGTCGCGCCGCTTCGGACGCGACGTCGCGATCTCGGCCGGCCTCGACACGGTGATCGGCGACTTCGTCGTGGTCCTGCTGCCGGAGTGCGATCCACCGGAGTTGATCCCGCAGGTGGTCGAGATGTGCCGCGCCGGCGCCGGGATCGCCTACGGCATCCGCGCGCGTCGGCCGGTGGAGTCGCCGCTGCTCTCGCTTGGCGCCCGGGTGTTCTACTGGTACTTCAACCGGGTGCTCGGCATCGACCTGCCGCGCAACTCGACCGACTTCCGGGGATACAGCCGGCAGAGTGTCAACGCGATCACGCGCATCAAGGATCGCCTGCGCTACCTGCGGACCTTCGGCACGTACGTCGGCTTCGGCGGGCAGCCATTCACCTATGAGCCCCGCTTCCGGCGCCCCCGTGTCCGCGGGCGCACGCCGGGCGAAGCGATCGGGCTCGCTATCAACATGACGGTGGCGAACTCGACGCAGCCGCTGCGCGTCGCCAGCATCCTCGGCCTCGTGCTGTCGTTCGCCTGCGCGGTGCACGTCGTGTACGTGCTCGCGGTGAGGCTCTTCGCCCGCGACGTCGCGCCGGGGTGGGCCACCCAGCAGATGTTCGAGTCGACCATGTTCGCGTTCGTGTTCGTGATGCTGGCCACGCTGTGCGAGTACATGGGGCGGCTGCTCGGCGAGGTGAAGGACCGCCCCCTGTACTTCGTGCTCGAGGAGCGCTCCAGCTCGGTCCTGCTGGTGGACGAAAGTCGCAAGAACGTGGTCGTCGAGTCCCTGTGACCGACCGGAAGAGGGGAACCATGGAATATTGCCGCATCGCGGAGGATGTCGTGCTGGGAGAGGGCGTCCAGATCCACGCATTCGTCAACCTGTACGGGTGCCGGGTCGGCGACGGGACGCGGCTCGGCACGTTCGTCGAGATCCAGAAGGGCGCGTCGGTGGGCAAACAGTGCAAGATCTC
>JBKJNH010000148.1:0-6506 GCA_046596055.1 Candidatus Eiseniibacteriota bacterium | reverse complement strand
GGTTCCCCGGTTGGCATTGCGCTTGCAACCCTCTCGAGATGGGTCGGAGAAACCCCGGCCCAGGGGGGAAACGGCTGCGGCGAGTCGTGCAAAAGGCACGAATCGCGGCATTCTGCTTGACAGTGTGCCCGCCGGACCGTAGTCTCATGCGGTCGGGGCGTTCCCGGCACATCGTCATTCTCGGAGGAATCTCAGGCGCAACTTGCGATCGCATCCCGGTTCGGCCCCCCGCAGTAGGCGGATCGTCCGAACCTGAATCCCTGACAGCAGTCGGCAGCCGCTCTTCATGACGGCGGTTGCATGGTCGGGTCACGCAAGCGCCGCCTGGGAGGTTCTTCTCCTGTCCCTGGGTCAAGGCGCCCATCGTGCGCGCTCGATCCGGGGATTTTCGTTTTCATGGGAGGAGAGTCACCGTGAAGTGGATGAAGCGCCCGAGTCGCCTGATCGTCGCCAGTGCGGGGATGTTGCTGCTCGCGCTGTGCGCCGGCGGCGCCGCGGCCAAGACGGTCAAGGTCCCGGTCGACCAGCTGCCGCCTCCGCAGCCGTCCGCGCCCGAATCGCTCGCCTATTATGTGGACGAGTTGCCGTATCGCATTGCGCCGGGCGACCTGCTGACGGTCGACTTCGGGGCGGTGCTCGACGGCAAGCCGATCCGCACCGAGGGGGTGCTCGTGCGCCCCGACGGCATGATCACGCTGAACCCGGTCGGCGACGTGCGCGCCGCCGGCCTCACGCCCGGCGAGCTCGACAGCGTTCTCACCGACGAATACGTCGACGTGTTCCGCGATCCGAACATCACCGTCACGGTCGCCAAGCTCGCCGGCAACATGGTGCACGTGCTCGGTCAGGTGCGCATTCCCGGGGCCTACGAAGTGACGCCGAACGCGACAGTGCTGCAGGCCGTGACACGCGCGGGCGGGCCGTCGATCAATGCGAAGATGGGCAGCGTGATCCTGATGCGGCGCACCGGACCGGCCAGCATGATCGTGCGCAAGGTCTCGCTCGACCGCGCGATCCATCTCGCCCAGGCGGGCCAGGATCCCTACGTGCGGCGCTTCGACATCATCTACGTGCCACGCACGTTGATCGGCAACGTGAACCAGTTCTCCGACCAGTTCTTCGGCAGCATCACGAAGGCCTCGCAGGCGGTCATCTTCGGGTGGGAAACGTTCAACATCAATCGCGTGTTCCCGGTCTCCAATCCCCAGCCCCTTCCGTGAGAGTCCGGCCATGAACGAAGCGACGAACCTGAAACGTGGCCCCGGCGGCGCCCGCGACTTTCTGGCGGTGCTGTTCCGCCGCCGCTGGATCATCGGCTCGGTCTTCGCCGTCACCACGATGACGGTGGTGGGAATCAACCTGACCCAGCCGCTCTACTACGAGTCGACCGGCAAGGTGATCGTCAAGCGCGGCGTCCGGGACAACCTGCTCCAGGGGTACACCCGGATGATGGGGTGGGAGGAGGAGCTTGCCTCCGAGGTCGAGACGGTGAAGTCGGGTGCGATCTATTCTCTGGCCCAGACCCGCTACGACGAACTGCGCAAGCTGAAGGGCCGGCCCAGCCGGAAGATCGACATGCAGCGCATCGAGGCCAGCGTGCAGGGCGAGTCGAACGTGATCGCCATGTCCTACCAGGACCGGGATCCCGAAGTCGCCATGGAGGTGACGGATGCCGTCATCCATGCCTACATGGAGTACCGCAAGAACGAGTACACGTTGAAGTTTCCCAAGGAGTTCTTCGACACCGAGATCGCGAAGACGACGAAGGAACTCGACGAGTGGACGCGCCGCAAGGAGGCCTACATGGCGGCCACCGGGACGGTGAACCTCGCGGTCGAGGGGGTCTCGGACAAGGAGTTCGTCCGCACGCAGGAGCTGGACCTGACGAACGTCGAGCAGGAACTGGCGCAAAAGCGGCAGATCCTGCATGACATCCGGGCCCTTGTCGCGTCCGACGCCTCGATCGAGATTCCGTTCATGTCGAACAACAGCTCGGGCAACGACGTCTCGATCCTCGAGATCAAGAAGAGGCTGTCTGAGGCCCGCATCCGTTACCGCGAGATGGAGACGATCTATGTCCCGCAGTCGCAGGAGCTGAAGCAGCTCCGGAGCCAGATCGAGCTGTACGAGTCCACGCTCGCCTCCGAGGTGAAGACGCGGATCGCGCTCACCGAATCCGAGGTGCGTTCGCTCGAGGCGAAGGCCAACCAGATCCGCCGTTCGATGGGCGAGGGCCGGTCGCGGCTGGCGACCTACCCGGCGCGGACGGCGCGCATGTCCGAGATCGAGACGCGGATCAACGCGCTGCAGAAGAACTACACGGAGCTCACCGACGCTGCAGCCCAGGCGAAGATCGCCAAGGCCACGTCGCCGGACTGGACCGTCGATCTGCTGACGCCGGCGGGTCGACCGTACGCCAAGAACACGCGGGACTACGTGCGGCTCGCGCTCGCGCCAATCTTCAGCCTGATCGTCGGCCTGGGCCTGGCGTTCTTCATCGACGGGCTCGATGCCACGCTGAAGAGCCCGCGCGAGACCGAGGAGGCGCTCGAGCTGCCCGTCCTCGCGTCGCTGACCGATCACAAGGAGCGCCGCGCATGAGCCGGATCCGCGATGCGCTGACCAAGATCGAGGGGGGAGCTCGCCCCGTGGCGCCCGATCCGTACGCGCCGGCTCCGTACGAGACGCCCGCGTACGTGCCGGATCCGTATGCGGCCGCAGGCTACGAAGTGGCGCCCGTCTATGCGCCGGCGCCCATCGAGACGGTCGATGCGCCGTTGCCGGTCGCCCCGGTCGTGCCGACGAGCCACGGGTTGCCGGGCATCCCGGCCGACTTCCACCGCGAGCTGTCGGGCCTGCGCTTCACGCTCGAGACCGCGCTGCCCGACCGCGCGACGCGCGTCGTCCAGTTTGCGGCGGCAGTCGCCGGTGAGGGCACGACGACGGTCGCCTCGACGTTTGCGCGCATCGTCGCCCAGGATCCGTCGCAGAGCGTGCTGCTGGTCGATGCGAACCTGCGGCACCCGGGCGTGGGTCAGTTCTTCGGCGTGCCGGCGCGCCCGGGCCTGCGCGAGTTGGCCGGCTCTCCCGGGCTCGACCTCGAGTCGTCGCTGGTGGCGGTCGAGCGCTGGAACCTGCACGTGCTGACGGCGCTGCCGGTCTCGGCCGAGCATGGACAGATGTTCCAGGCCGACGCGGTGCGGGACTTCTGGGCGCGGCACGGCCGGCATTATCGCTGGGTGATCATCGACGCCGCGCCGGTGCTCGACGCCCCGGAGACGGCGACGCTGGGCACGACGGTCGACACGACGGTGGTGGTGATCCAGGCCGCGCGCACCAAGCGCGGCGTGGTGCAGCGCGCGATGGACGTGTTCGCCAAGGCGGGTGCGCCGGTGCTCGGCGCCGTGCTCAACCGGCGGCGGCACGACATCCCGGAGTTCATCTATCGCCGGCTCTGAGCCGGTGGCGGCGGGGGAGGTTGCGGGTCGTCACGCCGTGCGCGAGGACGATCACCACTTCCTCGCGTCGCTGGTCGAGGCGGCGGCGCGCGAGGCGCGCACCCGCCTCGAGCAAGAAGCCGGGCCGACGCTCGGTGGCATCCTGGGCGGCAGTCTCGCCCGCGGCGAGGGAACGGTCTGGCGCGATGGCACGCGGGTGCGCGCCCTGTCGGACCTCGACCTGGCGATCGTCTTCGCCGAGCCCGCGGCCGCCGCGCGGGCCCGGGCGATCGCGCCGGCGACGGCGCGGGGCCTGGCCCGACGCCTCAGGGCGCGCGGCCTGTTGGGACCGGTGGACCTGGGCGTCTACGCGCTGGCCGACCTGCCCCGGCAGGGGCCGCGGCCGGGGACGCTCGAGATGCGGCGCTCGGGGCGCGTGCTGTGGGGTCCGACGGACCTCCCGGCGCGCTTCCCGGATCTCGCCGAGCAGGACGTGCCGCACGACGAGGCCGTCGTGCTGCTCGAGAATCGTGGGATCGAGTTGCTCCATGCGTGGCCGGGCGATGCGCCCGCCGACGACATGGATCGGCAGCTCGTGGGGATGTACGCGGGACTGAAGGCGGTGGTCGATGCGGCGTTCGCGCTCGTCGTTGCAACCGGCCGGGTTCCCGCGACGCAGCAAGCGAGGCAGGCGGCATTGGAGATCTTGGCCGTCGAGGGCCGGTCCGAGGCGCTCGATGCCGTCCTGCCCGACTTTATTGCGGAGACCGCGTTCTGGGGGCGCATGAAACTCGCGCCGGATCCCGCGGCCATCGCACTTCACCTCGGCGCGCCCGATGCGCGCGACCCGGTGGCGCTCGCGCGCCGGGCGTGGCGCGCGGGCGCGCGCGCGCATCTTGCGGCCTACCGCCTGTTGGGCGTCCACGCGGCCCATCGGGCACGCGTGCGTCGCCGCCTCCGCCGCTGGTGGGAGGAGGGACGCCGCTTCGCGGCCTTCGAGCGCGCCGGCGGCGTGGCGTGGTCGCTGCGCCCCTGGCCGGCCCGCGCCCGGCTGGTCGCGGCGGGGGCACCCGAACACCAGCTTGCGGCGTGCGGTGCGGCGCTGCTGGCCGCCTGGGACGTCCCGGGCGCCGGCGCCGTGGACTGGCGCACGACGATGCGGCACCACTTTCCGGGAGCGCTACCGTCGCGACTCGAATGGGATCCCTGCCGGACCGCCGTGGTTCGGCTGTGGGATGCGATGCACATGGGCGGGGTGCGCACCGCCTGGGACGATGACCGGCCGGAAGCGGCCGAGGGACCCCTGGAGGAACCATGACCCGCACGCCCCTCGTCGTGCTGGTGCTGGTCGATGCACTGGGCTTTGATCGGGTCGGCACGAGCGGCTTTCTCGCCGCCGAACTGCCGCATCGACGGGCGCTCGACACCATCCTCGGGTTCTCCGCCGGGGCGATCCCCTCACTCCTCTCCGGCACCTGGCCCGCCGAGAACGGTCACTGGGTCATGTTCCACCGCGATCCCTCCGCCAGCCCCTTCAAGATCGGCCGCCTGCTCGCGGGGTTGCCCGCCCGCGCGCGTGACTCCTGGAAGGTGCGGCAATGGGTCAAGGCGCGCGCGAAGGGGGCCGTCGGCGGCTACTTCGACCTGTACGACGTGCCGTGGGCCGACCTCGCCGAGCTCGATGTGTGCGAGCGCGCGAACCTGTACGCCCCGGGCGGGCTGGGCCCGATCGGCACGTGGTTCGACGACTTCGCGGCACGCCGCCTCGGCGTCCGCGTGTGGGACTGGCGCAGTGACGATGCCGCGAACGAGCGCGAGTTCGTCGCCGCGGTCGAGGCCGCGGCACAGGATCCGGCAAGCCATCCCGACGTACTCTTCTGGTATACGCCGTCGATCGACGCGCTGATGCACGCGCACGGCGTTCATGCTGCGCCGGTCGGCGACCGCCTGGCGCGGCTCGAGGCCGCGATTGCCCGCGCGCTCGCCGGCGCGCGCACCCACGGGCGCGACGTGTTCCTGTACCTGTGTTCCGATCATGGAATGGCGGACGTCACGCAGCATGTCGACGTGATGGCGAGGGTGACTGCGACCGGCCTCTCGGCCCGGCGCGATTACTCCGCGTTCTATGACTCGACGATGGCGCGCTTCTGGTTCACGAGCCCGCTGGCCGAGGCCGGCATCCGTCGCGCGCTCGAAGGACTGCCCGGGCGCTTCCTCACGCGCGCCGACGAGGAGCGCTGGGGAATCCACTTCGCCGACCGCCGCTACGGCGAGGCGATCTGGCTGGTCGACGAGGGCGGGCTGATCGTGCCGTCGTACATGGGCAGGCGTCCCGTGGCCGCGATGCACGGCTACGATCCGGCGACGAGCGCATCGCAGGCCGTATTCCTCTCCAACCGTCCGCTTCCCGACGGCCTCGCGCATGTCGTCGACGTCCGCGCATTCCTGGCCGGCGAACTCGACGCTCGCGCCGCACTGGCCGCCCCGGGTGGCGAGCGCATGGCGGGGGCCCGGGCATGAGCCAGATGCTCAAGAACGTGGGGCGGGGCTCGTTCTACCTCACGCTCGAGAGCCTGACCGTGGTCGTCTCGGGACTGCTCTACTCGATCGTCGTGCTGCGCTGGCTGGGCCCCGGTTGGTTCGGCATCCTCTCGCTCGCGCTGTCGATCGTCGGCCTGGCGTCGGTCGCCACCGGCAACTTCGAGATCTACCTCGAGCGTCACGCCGCCGAGTTCGAGACGCGCGGGCAGTACCTGCGCCTGTTGCGCGCGCACCTGTGGGCGCTCGCGCTCAAGGCGGTGCTCGGCTTCATCGCCGGCTACGGGCTGCTGCAACTCGCACCCTGGATCGAGAGCCAGTACGGCTTCGAGAAGCTGGGCCTGCTCGTGTCGCTCCTCGTCTCGCTCGTCGTCTTCGACGGCTTCGGCGCGACCGGCCGGGCCACGCTCTACGGCCTGCAGCAGTACACGTGGATCGCCGCACTGACGCTCCTGCAGCACGTGCTCAAGCTGGCTGCGGTGATCGTGCTGTGGCAGACCGGCCGCGGCCCCACGTCGCTCGCGCTCACCA
>JBKJNH010000008.1:0-3428 GCA_046596055.1 Candidatus Eiseniibacteriota bacterium | reverse complement strand
ATCCGGTTGAACAACGTCGACTTGCCGACGTTGGGGCGGCCGAGGATGGCGACGATCGGGTGGCGCACGGGATCTCCACCGACGCGAGGCCGGGGCGAGGAGAGGAATTGGAGCGGGCAACGGGATTTGAACCCGCAACTTTCAGCTTGGGAAGCTGACACTCTACCGTTGAGTTATGCCCGCCCCGTAAAACCCGACAGGAACAGAGGATCGACGAATCGATCGAGCGCCGGGGACGAGCTCAATCTGGACGCCTGCCGCGGCATCGTCAATTGGAAACTCGGCCCTCGGCCGTGGGGCGCACGCCACCCGCGCGGGCGACGGCTTCGTGGTAACGCGCGGCCAGCTCGGCAGCGACCTGGCCGGGCGATTCGTGCGGTCCGATCTCGCGGAACGAGAGATCGACCCGGCGCGCCTCGCCTCGCAGCCACGTCGCCTGGCGCTTGGCATACTGGATCGTGTGCCGGGAGAGGAGTTCGACGGCGTCCTCGAGCCCGAGCCTGCCGGCTTCGACCGCGATCGCCTCGCGGTAGCCGAGCGCATCGAAGGCCGGGGCGTCGGCCGGGAAACCTGCAGCGAGGAGGCGACGCACTTCGTCGACCAGGCCCGCGGCGAAAAATCCACGTGCGCGCGCGGCCAGCTCGCGCTGCGCCTGCTCGCGGGGGCGTGCGAGCGCGACCCAGAACCAGGTCGGCGGCTCCTTGCCGGTCGACTCCTGCCACGCCGTGAGGGGCCGCCCGGTACCGAGCACGACCTCGAGTCCACGGGCGATGCGCTGGCCGTCGCGCGGCGCGAGCCGGGCCGCGAGGACCGGATCGAGCCCGGCGAGTTCGCCGTGTAGCGCTTCGGGCCCGTGCGCCGCGAGGCGCGCGCGGACGCGCGCCCGCACTCCGGGGGCGATGGGCGGCACGTCCGCGAGCCCCGTGTGGAGCGCTCTGAGGTACAGCCCGCTGCCGCCGACCAGCAGCGGCACGCGCCCGGTCGAATCGTTCGCACCGATCGCCTCTCCCATCGTGCGGGCGTACAGCCCCGCGGAGGTCGGCTCGCGCGGATCGAGCAGGTCGAACCCGATGTGCGGAGCGCGCGCGCGCTCCTCGGGCGAGGGCTTGCCGGTGGCGACGTCGAGGCCACGGTAGAGCTGGCGTGCGTCGGCGCAGAAGATGGTGGCGTCGAGACGCTCGGCGAGTTCGACCGCGACCGCGGTCTTTCCGGTGCCGGTGGCGCCGGTGAGCACGAATGGCATCCGGGGATCGGTCATCAATCGCTCCGTCCGAAGCGCTGGTTCATCTCGTGCAGGTCGACGCGCACGTAGGTGGGCCGGCCATGCGGGTCGCCATGCGGCAGGCCGGTGGCGAACAGGCGATCGACGAGGTGGTTCATCTCCTCGCGCGACAGGCGCTCCCCGGCGCGCACGGCGGCATGGCAGGCGAACGATTTCGCCACGCGATCCCACGGCTCGTCCTTCGCCATGCTCCGACCGTGATGCTCGCCGAGGCCGTCGAGTACGTCGCGCAACAGCGTCGCCGGCTCGCGCGCGCCAATGCCCGCCGGCACCGCGCGGACCATGACGGTGGGCGGCGACAGCGTGCTCATCTCGAAGCCCAGCTTGACAAGTGCGGGCATGATCTCGAGCACGAGGTCGAATTGGTCGCGCGTGAGATCGACCGAAAGCGTGAAGAGCAGGCCCTGGCTCGCCGTCGCACGGCCCTCGATCCGCGCTCGCGCCTCCTCGTACAGGATCCGCTCGTGCGCCGCGTGCTGGTCGACGATGAGGAGCCCGCCCGCGATCGGCGCGAGGATGTAGGTCTCGTGCAACTGCCACAGGTCCGGCAGGCGCATCGAGGGCGGCGCGGCCGCGTCGCTGCCCGCGTCGCCCCCCGCGACGAGGCGCAGCGCACCGCCCTCGGCCGTCGCACCGGTGCCGCCGGCGAGCGTGCCGCCGCCGGTGACCACGGCAAGCCCACCGGGCAGTGCGGGGCCGGCAAGCAGCCCGGGTCGCGCCGGATCGGTGGTGAACAGGTTGGGCTGGCGGCGGTCCTCGTGCGTGAGCTCGGCGAGCGTCGGCGGGCCCGGCTCGGGCCGGCCGGCCGGCACGTAGCGCGGGGCGAGCAGCGCCATCGGCTTGCTCACGGCCTGGACGACGTAGCCGAACATCGCGTCCTCGCGCGCGAAGCGAATCTCGCGCTTGGTCGGATGCACGTTCACGTCGACGCTGGCGGGGTCGAGGTCGAAGGCGAGGATCGCCGTCGGGTGGCGACCCGGGGCGAGCAGGTTGCCGTAGCCCTGGCGCAGCGCCTGCGACAGCGTGATGCTCTGCACCCATCGCCGGTTGACGAGGATCGTCTGTGCCTCGCGCGTGACGCGCGCCATCTCGGGCACGCCGAGCCACGCCTCGAACACGAAGCCCGGGCGCTCCTCGCGCACGGGGAGCAGGCGCTCGACGAACGACGCGCCGTGCAGCGCGACCAGGCGCTCGCGGCGATCGGCGGCGATCGGCAGCGTTAAGCGCGGGCGACCGTCGACGACGAAGCGGAAGGCGACCTCGGGGTGTGCGACGGCGAGCGCATGCAGCATGCGGTCGGCCTGGCGCAGCTCGGAGGCGGTGGACTTGAGGAAGCGCTTGCGTGCCGGCGTGTTGAAGAACAGGTCGCGGACGGAGACGGTGGTCCCGATCGCGCGCGCCCCGGGGACGACGACCGCGATCACGCCGCCCTCGACGTCGATGCGGTGGCCGTCGCCGCCTTCCCGCGGACGCGACAGGATCGAGAATCGGCTCACCTCGGCGATCGACGGGATCGCCTCGCCGCGGAAGCCCAGCGTGGCCAGCGCATCGAGATCCTCGAGCGCCCTGATCTTGCTCGTGGCGTGACGCTCGAGCGCGACGGGCAGTTCGTCGGCCGAGAGACCGACGCCGTCATCGGCGACCTCGAACGCGCGATCGAGCCCGCCCTCGACGGTGACCTCGATCGTCGTCGCCCCGGCGTCGAGCGCGTTCTCGACCAGCTCCTTGAGCGCGGCGACCGGTCGATCGAGCACCTCGCCGGCGGCGATGCGCGATGCGGTGCGCGGGTCGAGGCGATGGATGCGGCCGACGGTCGTCGGTGCGCTCACGGTCGCACCCCGCTTCCCGGCGGCACGCGCAGCACGCGGGCCCCCAGCGCCGCGGCAAGGCGGGCACAGGCGTCGGCCCGCGGGCTCTCGTCGGCGACCAGAACGACGTCGATCACGGTCTCGGCGAGAGCGGCGACCTCGCCCGCGCGCGGCACGCCGGCGAGCGCGGCCCAGCGCCACGGCACTGCCGTCCGGTCGGGGCTGATGACGAGCCGTACGTCGGGGTCGCCGAGACCTTTGCCCGCGGCATGAAACGCGACCAGCGCGCGCACGCGATCGAGCCGCGCCTCGCCCTCGTCGACCTCGACGCGGCGCGG
>JBKJNH010000040.1:0-14434 GCA_046596055.1 Candidatus Eiseniibacteriota bacterium | reverse complement strand
CTCGCTGGCGCGACGACTCGGACTTGCTGCGCCAGCGAGTTCGTGGCCATCGGCCCGCGCAGGACCAGCGCGCCCCCCGGCGCCAGGAGCCGGGCAACCTCGCGCAGGACGGCAGCGGGATCGGGCACGTGCTCGAGCACATCGCCGAGGAACGCGACGTCGAACGAGCCGGCGTCGAGGTGCGCGTCGGCCAGCCCGCCGACGAACACGGGCACGCCGTAGCGTATCGCCTCTGCAGCAGCATCGGCCGAGTACTCGACGCCCTGGACGGTCCAGCCCCGGCGCTGCGCCGCCTCGAGCAACACGCCCGTGGCGCAACCGAGTTCGAGCAGCCGCCCGGGCCGTCCGCCGGTGGCGCGTGCCACCGCCGGGTCGATTGCGTCGGTCAGCAGCGCCATCGCGTCGGTGAGGAGCGCGGTGCGCTCGAGGAAGTAGTCCCCCATGTGGCCGCACCGCACGTCGCCGCTGACGAAGTACTCGCGCGCGTAGAGCCGTCCGAATTCGTGGGCCGCCGGTTGTACGGTGAGCCCGCGGAGGCCGCACTGCGGGCAGGCGCCGCCAGGAAACGTCGCGCCGGCGAAGTGGTACACGAAGGGCAGGGGGCGATAGCCGGCGCGCGCGTCCACGCCGTGGCCCACGCTGTGGCCGCAGCCGGGACAGACGACGAGCGGGATCGTCGCGAGGGGGGTCGCCGCCGCTGTCTCGACGCTCATCCCAGCGCTCCCGTGGCACGCAGGCGTGCGATGGCCGGGGCGTCGTAGCCAAACTCGGCGAGCACGGCGTCGGTGTCGGCGCCCAGCGCTGGCGGTGCGGTGCGCGGCGCGCCGGGCGTGGCCGACAGCTTGATCGGCAGGCCCGTGACGCGGAAGTCGGGGATCGCGGGATGCGGCATGGCCACGACCATGTCCCGCGCGACGACCTGCGGGTCGGCCAGCGCTTCGGGGACGGTGCGCACGCGTCCGCTGGGCACGCCCGCGGCGCGCAGTCGCGCGAGCGCATCGTCGGCGTCGAGGGCGACCAGCGCGGCGTCGAGCGCGGCATCGAGCGCCGCACGATTCCGCACGCGCGCCGGGCCGGTGGCGAAGCGTGCGTCGGAGGACAACGCGCCGGTCGTGTCGCCGAGCGCACGGCACAGTGCCGCGAACAGGGTGTCGTTGCCCGCACCGATCGTGATCCACGCGTCCTTGCAACGAAACGTGCCGTAGGGCATGAGATTCGGATGTCGGTTCCCCATGCGTGCCGGCGCTTCGCCCGTGGCCCACGTGTTGGTCGCGTGATAGGCCAGCAGGCCGATCTGCCCGTCGAGGAGCGAGGTATCCACGCGCTGGCCGCGGCCGGTGCGTTCACGGGCGTAGAGCGCGGCGAGGATGCCGTTCATCAGCCAGAGCCCGGCGACGATGTCCGCCTGCGACACGCCCGCCTTCAGCGGCGGCGATCCGGCCTCACCGGTGACGCTCATCACGCCGCCCTCGCCCTGGGCGATCAGGTCGTAGCCCGCACGGTCGCGATCGGGCCCGTCGAGACCGTAACCGGAGAGGCTGGCGTAAACCAGTCGTGGGTTAAGCGCGGCGCACGCGTCGTAACCGAAGCCCCAGCGATCGAGCGTGCCCGGGCGGAAGTTCTCGACCAGCACGTCGGCGCCCGCGACGAGCTTCGTGAGCACGGCACGACCCTCCGCAGACTCCAGGTCGAGCGTCACGCTCTCCTTGTTGCGATTGATCGCCAGGTAGTACGTGCTGATCCCGTTCCAGAACGGCGGGCCCCACTGGCGCGTGTCGTCGCCAGTCCCCGGCGCCTCCACCTTGATCACGCGCGCGCCCAGGTCTCCCAGCGTCATCGTGCAGTAGGGCCCGGCGAGGATCCGCGACAGGTCGACGACGAGCAGGCCGGCGAGGGGGCCTTGCGGATTCGAGCGGGCGACCGGAGCCGGAGTGTTCATCGAAAGTTCTGGCCCTTCCAGATGATCCACCCACCCGCGTTCCTGTTGCGCTTGTCACGGTGGGTCCAGTGGACGACCCCTCCCTGGTCGTTCGCCTCGTATTGCCCTCGGAAGGCGAGCGTGTCGCCGCGCTTCATGGGAACGCGCGGGGCGAGGTCAATGTTGTGGGCAAAGAGGAGCGTGCGGTCCGGGCAGACGCGTACGATGAAACGCTGGTGACGGGGCACCCTGGTGTCGTCGCGCAGAATCCGGTCGACCGTGCCCATGCCGACGACCCAGACATCGCGGTTCCCATCCGGGGTCGCTGTGCAGGGGTCGTCGCCATCGTCCGGGAAGCCCGCGGGGATCGCGAGGACGTCGCGAAAGCCAATCTCCGGCTCACGCGCGGGGGCCTGGCACCCACCCCCGAGAAACATGGCCAGCAGCAGGAAAACCGCGAAAACTCGCATGGGCAGCAATCTAGCACGCCACCCCGGCCCCGCGGCGGACGTGGTACCCTGCGGCATACCCCAACGACCGTAGGAGGTTCTTCTGGGATTCGAAGCACTCGGCCTGCCCGCACCGCTTTTGAAGGGCGTGCGCGCCGCCGGTTACACCCAACCCACGCCGATCCAGGCGAAGACGATTCCGATGATCCTGTCCGGCCGCGACCTGATCGGCGCCGCCCAGACCGGAACCGGCAAGACCGCAGCCTTCCTGTTGCCCATCCTCGCCCGCCTGCTCGAGGGTGGCGACCGCCTGCGCGCGCTCGTCCTCACGCCGACCCGCGAGCTCGCCGCCCAGATCGAGACCAACGCCCGCGACTATGCGCGCTTCACGCCGCTCAAGGTCGGCGTCGTCTATGGCGGCGTCCCGATCGGTCCGCAGGAGCGCATGCTGCGCAACCCCGGTCTCGACCTGCTGATCGCCACGCCCGGCCGCCTGCTCGACCTGTACGGCCGCCAGAGCCTGGCGCTCGACGAAGTGCAGGTGCTGGTCCTCGACGAAGCCGACCGCATGGTCGACATGGGCTTCGCTCCGGACCTGAACCGCATCCTCCGCCTGCTGCCCGACGATCGGCAGACGCTCATGTTCTCGGCGACCATGCCGCCCGACCTCAACAAGGTCGCGAAGCAGGCGATGAAGGATCCCGGTCGCGTGGACCTGGCGCCGTCGACGCGACCCGCGGCGGGCATCACGCAGGCCGTCTATCCCGTCGTCAAGCACCTGAAGACGCCGTTGCTCGACGAACTCCTGCGCATGCACGGCGTGGGCAGCGTGATCGTGTTCTCGCGCACCAAGCACGGCGCCGATCGTCTCGCGCGCCAGCTCGACCGCCTCGGCCACTCGGTCGCGGCGCTGCACGGCGACCGCACGCAGGGCCAGCGCGAACGCGCGCTGTCCGACCTGCGCCGCGGCAAGGTGCAGGTGCTGGTGGCGACCGACATCGCCTCGCGCGGCATCGACGTCACCGACATCACGCACGTCGTCAACTACGACGTGCCGCACACGCCCGAGGACTACGTGCACCGCATCGGTCGCACCGGTCGCGTCGACGCGCTGGGCGATGCGTTCACGCTCATGTCGCCCGAAGAGGCGAAGGACCTGACGGCGATCGAGCGCTTCCTCGGCAAGGCGATCCCGCGGGTCATCTTCCCCGACTTCGACTACAAGGCAGGCCCGCCAGCGAAGCTCGCCGGCCTCGGTGGCGCGTACGGCTCCTCGGCCGGTCGTGGCAGCGGTGGCGGCGGTGGTCGCGGTCGCGATGGCGGCAGCGGCGGTGGTGGCCGCGGCGGACGCAGCAGCGGCGGTAGCAGCGGTGGCGGCGGCGGTCGCGGAGGACGCTCCGGCAGCTCGCAGGGCGTGACCGTGGTCCGCACCTACGGTGCCAGTGGCAGCAGCAGCGGCAGCTCGGGCAGCAGCGGCTCCGGTAGCGGCGGCGGCTCGCGCCCGGCAAGCGCGGCCCCGGCGGGCGACCACGGTCGGCGTCCCAAGAGCGCCGACAACTCGCGGCGCGGCCGGCGACGGATTTGACGCCGACGAGCTAGATGCCGGCAGGGCGGGTGGGCGAACGTCGTGGACGGGAGCCCTCCCAACCCTGGTGGCGTTCGTGAACATCCCGTTTCATCTTCTCGCTGCGGCCTGCCTGGCCGTCACGCTCGTCGCTCTCGCCCGTTCCGCCTCGCCCTCGCCGCGCTCCTCACCTTCCGTGACCGTCCAGAGATCGTGATCGTGGACGTCGTCCCTGCCGGGCGCAGGGAGCGGGCGTTACGCGGCGGGGGCCGGGGGAAACTCGATCGTGAACGTCGTGCCTTCCCCGAGTGCCGACTTCACGTCGATCGTGGCTCCGCACTGTCCCACGATCCCGAAGACCGTGGACAGCCCGAGTCCCGTCCCGTGCTCTCGTACCTTCGTGGTGAAAAAGGGCTCGAAGATCCGGCTTTGGGTGGCGGAATCCATGCCGGTCCCGGTGTCGGAGAACTCCAGGCGAACGCCTGACGCATGACCTTGCTTCGGACTCACCGTCGTCTTGATCGACAAGGTTCCACCCTCGGGCATGGCATCCCTGGCGTTCACCGCGAGATTGACCATCATCTGTTCGATCTGGCCGCGATCCGCGAAGATCGGCGGGAGCGGTCGTGCGAGTTCCAGCCGACATTCGAGGCCTTGACCGAGTCGGGTGACGAAAAGGGCGACGACGTCCTCGATGAGGGCGTTGAGGTCCAGGATCTCCGGACGGTCGAGGCTCCGGCGGCTGAATGCCAACAGCTGACGGGTCAAGGCGACCGCGCGTCGGGCCGCGTCGCGGATCGTGGTGAAATCCGCGGCGGAGGGGTCGGATGGCTCGCGCACCCGGGTCGCGCGCTCCGCAATCCCCAGGATCACCGAAAGCACGTTGTTGAAGTCGTGCGCGACACCGGCGGCGAGGAGGCCGACACTCTCCATCTTCTGTGATTGCATCAACTGGGCCTGCAGTTCGGCGCGTTGGGTGATGTCGATGTGCGAGCCACGCAGCGCGATGCGCGCTCCCGATGCGTCGCGGACAGCGGCGCCGCGGGCGAGGATCCGGCGATACGATCCATCCTTGTGGCGCATGCGGAACTCGGATTCGTAATATGGCAGGTCTCCCGCAAGATACTCGGCCACGACGGCTTCGGCCCGGGCGCGATCCTCGGGATGAAGCCTGCTGCTCCACTCGGTGACATCGTCCGCGACCTCACCGTCTTCGTGCCCGAGCTGTCGTTTCCACTCGAGGGAAAAGGTGACGTGATTCGATCGCAGATCCCAGTCCCAGAGCCCGACGCCCCCCGCGACGACGACCTGCTCGAGGCGTTCGGCGGCCTCGCGCAGGGTTTCCTGCGTCCGCCTGCGTTCGGTGACGTCCCGCATGATTCCGATCATCGCGACGCTCTCGCCGGCTTCGTTCCGCAGGGGCGCGGCATGGAGCTCGAGCCACTTGTCGTGCCCCGTCAGCGACTTGATCGCGAACTCCATGCGGCCGGTCGCACCGCGCATGACGTCCTCGCGAAGCGCGACGAATGCGCTCCGATCCTCGGGGAGGACGAGGGAGTCGAGCGACTTGCCCATGAGATCGGGCAGCGCGTCCGCATCGAGCATGATCACACCTGCGGCATTCAACTGGAGCACCTTGCCGTCGGGTGCGAGGAGACTCATGCAATCCGGGCCGCACTCGATGATCGTGCGCAGATGCGACTCGCTCTTCGTCAGGCTCCGAAGGGCGGACTCGAGAGCGGAGGACTTCTTTTCGAGTTTGCGGACGAGCGTCGTGTTGTGCTCCGTAAGCAGCCGCTGGTCCTCTGGATCTCCGGCATCGACTGCATCCGGGTGAGCCCGGGGCCCCTCCGCCACGATCTGGTCGCAGCGCTCGAACAGCGAGATCGGCTCGTGCGGTTTGAGGATGTACGCATCCGCCCCAAGCGCAATGGAAAGTCGCGCGTCTGCGGGGTCCGTGAAGGTGGCCGTGTAGACCACGAACCGGGTCCGGCACAGGTCCGGGTCGGCGCGAATCCGGCGCAGCAGCGTGTAGCCGTCCATGACCGGCATCAGGAGGTCCGAGACGATCAGGTCCGGTTTTGCCTCGCGGGCGAGGCTCAGTGCTTCCTCCCCGTTGCCCGCGTACGCGACGCTCCAACCGTGCCCGCGGAAGAGGTCCTCGAGCATGGTCCGACCGTTCTCGTGATCATCGACGACCAGGACGTGCGTCACGGTACGCCCAGCTCGCGTGGCGGAAGAAATGTCGAGATGGTTGCCGCAAAAGTCTGTGCATCGATCGGCTTCTCGATGTATCCGTCGCATCCGGCATCCCGCGCCCGTTCGCGATCGCCGGGCATCGCGTACGAGGTGACGGCCACGATCGGGATCGACCGCAGCCGGGGCAGACAACGGATGGCGCGTGCGACATCGTACCCATCCATTCCCGGGAGCTGGATGTCGAGCAGGATCATGTCGGGCACGAGGGTGAGGGCGAGTTCGATCCCCGCCGGACCGTCGTTCGCGGAGAGCACGTGCAAGCCAGCCGCCGAGAGAATGTACGTGACGAGATAGACATTCTGCGCGTTGTCCTCGATCAGCAGGACGGTTTGCTTCGTCACGCGGAGCTCCTCTCCTGGGGTAGCACCAGCGAGAACGTAGTGCCTACCCCGGGCTGGCTCTCGAGAGTCAGGGTGCCCCCCATGAGCCCGGCAAGCCGGTGAGAGATCGCCAACCCGAGGCCCGTCCCCTCGTGGCCTTTCTTGAGCCCGGTGTCGAGCTGACGAAACGGCTCGAACAGGCGCGCCTGATCCTCGGGTCGGATTCCGATTCCGGTGTCCGCGACGGACACCGTGAGCCGTCCGGCGTCGCTTCGTGCGTTCAAGGTGATGGAGCCGCGCTCGGTGAACTTGATCGCGTTGCCCAGGAGATTGAGGAGCACCTGCTCGAAGCGACGCTTGTCGGCATGGAGCACCGTGGTGGGCGACACCTCATCGAGGTCGAGATGCACGGCGAGCCCCTTGCTCTCGGCCGCGGGCAAGACCATGGCCATGGTCCGTTTGAGCGAATCGATCCCGTCAAACGTCTCGAGGTGAAGCTGGAGCTCGCCCGCCTCGATCCTGGAGATGTCGAGCACGTCGTTGATCAGCGAGAGGAGGTGCTGCGCACTCATCGCCACCATCCCGAGCTGCCGGCGCTGCTCGTCGGTCAGCGGGCCCGGAAGTCCGTGAAGCACGATGCCGGTGAACCCGATGATCGCATTGAGCGGCGTCCGAAATTCGTGGGACATGGTTGCCAGGAACGTCGACTTCGCCAGGTCCGAATACTCGGCTCGAGTCAACGCCTCCGCCATCGTGACGTTTGCGCGGAGCTGTGCGCGCTCCACCTCCTTCTGCAACGTGTAGTCCTGGGCGACCATGATGAAACTCGTGATCTCTCCGGCGAGGTCACGGAGCGCAGTCACCGAAAGAAGCACGGGCACGCGAGTCCCGTCCTTCCGGATGTAGGTCCACTTGCGCTCCTCGCGACCGCCGGCGCGCGCTCCGGCAACGAGGACATCGAAATCCGCCGGGATATCGTGTCCGAGCTCCGCCGACACTTCCGCCGCGCGGCCGGCCACCTCCTCCGGATCGTGGAATCGCACGGCGGTGTGCCTTCCGACGACCTCCTCCGTGCGATAGCCGAGGAGCTGCTCCGCGCCACGACTGAAGTGCACGATGCCGCGTTCGTCGCCGGTGATGATGGCATGGGACACACCGTCGAGCACGGCATCACGCAGTGCCTGTGCTTCGCCGATCGCGCGCTCGGACCGGTTGAAGCTATCGGCGAGGAGAAGCGAAGCCATGAGGAGAAGCGACGTGACGCCCGCCGCCGCAAGGGCCACGCCAAAGGGAGCGGGCAAGCCGATCGATTCGTTCAGGGCGTCGGTCGCCAGGAGGACGAGCAGGGGGGTGACGAGCACGATCGGGAGGACGATTCGCACGAACCGGCTTCCGACTCCGGTGCCGACCAGAACCGAGAGGGCGCCGTGCGGGGCGCGACGGCCCACCACGGCGATCATCAGGAAGACGAGACACACGAGCGTGTGCGTCGAAGTGCGGGTCGTCGTGGACTGTCCGAGAAGGCTGTCCGCCCCGAGCATCAAGCTGGCAACCAGGACGATGCAGACCGTCACCAGCGCCCCAAGGATGGAATCGAGCACGTCCCCGAGTCGACCAGCGTGCTCGAGTCCGATCAAGAGCACCACGGCCATCAGACCGAGGCAGAAGGCGGTCTGAAACGACATCAGCCCCGGGGACGATGCATCCCGATCGGAGGCGATGATCTCACTGAATCCCGACGTCTGCCCGCTCGCATGCTCGAACAGGGCGGCGCCGAAGAGCAGCAGGACAAGCCCGGCCGGAATGCGACTGACGGACCGCAGGCTCGCTCCGGCACCCTTCCGCGACAGCAGGAGACTCATTGCGCAGAGGAGGAGCGAAAGCGAAGTATTCGCCTTCATGACAGACCAGCCGGCCGGAAGCGCGGCGCCGAGCGACGGGACGAGCCAGCCGAGCAGGACCGTGCCCCCGATGGCGAGCACGATCGCGATCAGGAGTGTTTCCACCTCCTGGATTCGATGCAAGAGTCGTCGATCCGGACGGGTGAGTCGCCGGGCCCCGATTCGGGTCTGCGTCGGAGGTGCAGCTGCGCGCGCCGACGGGAGCTGCTTCACGGGGTCGAGGGGTTCCCGGCGGCCGTTCGTTCGCGGGGTGAAACCATCGGGCGATCCCTTCTCGGGGGGAGCGGGTTGCTATCGCAGAATCAACCTCGCACAGGAGTGTGAGGATCACAACCCGAACCAGACTCAGTCGGTAGATGCGCTAGCCTTCCTCCAGCTTCACCCACAGAGATTCGAGCTCGGCGCGCAGGGACTCGTATCGTTTGACCAGCTCCTTCGAACGCGGGCCGTCCGCGTACACGGCGGGATCGGCCAACTCGCCCTCGACCTGCTTCAAGTCGAGCTCGCGTGTCTCGATCTCCTTCTCCAGCCGCGCCGCCTCCTTTTCGCGCTGCTGCTGCTTCGCTCGCCCCTGCTTGTCCGTGCCCTGCCTGGTCGCGACGGTCGAGCCGGTCGTTGGGGCTGCCTTCGGCGGGGTGGCCTTCACCGACACGGGTGGCTTCGCGGCACCGGGCTCAGGTTCACCGGCGGCCCGCGCCACACGCGCCGCCTCGTAGTCGTCGTAGCCGCCCGGGTACAGGCGCACCTTGCCGCCGTCGACCTCGATGATGCGGCTGGCGAGGCTGGCCATGAGCGAGCGGTCGTGGGTGACCACGACGATCGCGCCGGGATAGGTCGAGAGTGCGGTCTCGAGCACGTCCTTGCCCGCCAGATCGAGGTGATGGGTCGGTTCGTCGAGCAGCAGCAGGTTCGCGGGCGTGAGCAGGATGCGCGCCAGCGCCACCCGTTGACGCTCTCCACCCGACAGCACGCGCACGGGTTTGAACACGTCGTCGCCCTCGAACAGGAAGCTGCCCAGAAGGCCACGCAGGCGCGGCCGCCAGTCGTTCGAGGCGATGTCCTCGAGCGACTCGAGGATTGTCAGCTTGCCGTCGAGCACCTCGGCGGCGTGCTGGGCGAAGTAGGCCATGTTCGTATGGGCCGGCACCTCGAGCGCGCCCGCGCGCGGCGCGAGCTGGCCGGCGATCATGCGCAGCAGCGTCGTCTTGCCGGCGCCGTTGGCCCCGACGATCGCGATCTTGTCGCCCTTCTCCAGGTCGACGTTCGCGTCGGCAAAGATGTCGCGCGCCGCGTCGTAACCGAAGGCAGCTTCGCGCACGCGCACCAGCGTGCGGCCCGAGTGGGGCGGCGCCGGGAACGAGAAGCGGATCGACCTGGGCTTGCGCGGCAGGACCGTGCGCTGGGCGGCCAGGCGTTCGATCATCTTGCGCTTGCTCTGGGCCTGCGTCGCCTTCGTGTTCTTCGCGCCGAAGCGGTCGACGAAGCGCTGCAGTTCGGCCACACGCTTGGTGATCTGCTCGTTTGCCGCCTCGACGCGGTCCCGCCGCGCCTCGCGCTCGAGCAGGTAATGCGTGAACGACATCTGGTACTCGGTCATGGTGCCGCGATCGAGTTCGCGCACCGTGTCGGCGATGCGATCGAGGAACACGCGATCATGCGACACGACGACGAGGCCGCCGCGGAACGACTCGAGGTACTCCTCGAGCCACTCCATGGCGGGCAGGTCGAGATGGTTCGTCGGCTCGTCGAGGAACAGGAGCGTCGGGTCGGTGAGCAGCAACGCCGCGAGCGTGGCGCGCATGCGCCAGCCGCCCGAGAACTGCTCGAGCGGTCGATCCTGGTCCGCCGTCGAGAACCCGAGGCCCGACAGTACGCGCCGCGCCTCGGGCACCATCGAATGCTCCTCGTGCATGTCGAGGTGATGCTGCAACTCGCCGGTGCGCTCGAGTAGCGGCTCGAGATCCGGGTCGTCGGGGGCGATGCCCGAGAGCCGCTGGTGCAGCGCGTCGAGCTCCTCGCGCATGTCGAGCACGGCGCGGTGCGCCTCGAGCGCGCGATCGAGCACGGTGCCGTCGAACTTCTCGGCGGCCTCCTGCGGCAGGTAACCCAGTCGCGTGCCGCGCGTGAGGACTCGATTCCCCGACTCGGGACGAATTTCGCCCAGAATGATCTTGAGGAGCGTGGTCTTTCCGGCGCCGTTGGGGCCGACCAATGCAACGCGATCGCCCGGGGCGAGGACCCAGGAAAGGTCCTCGAACAGGACGCGCGAGCCGATGGCATAGCGGATGTCGTGGAGCTGGATCATGGGCCGGAGAATACACCAGCCCGGGGGAACCCGTCCGGCTAGGCGATCTCGCGGTTCTCGAGCTGCAGAAACGGGTGGGTCGAGAGCAGTTCGCGCACGGCGGAGACGAGCGACTCCGCGCCGAACGGCTTGGTGAGCGTCGCCGGGGGGTCGCCGTCCTTGCCGAACAGCGTTCGGGCCTGCTGCGTGTTGCCGCTGAGGAAGAGCACGCGCATCTCCGGACGATGGCGGGAGAGCTTCCGCCAGAGCTCGATGCCGCTCATCTGGGGCAGGATCACGGCGGCGATCAGAAGGTGGATGGATCCCGAATGAGCCGAGGCCGTCAGCAGGGCGCTGAATCCATCCTGGCTCGTGAGGACGCGCCAGCCCTCCGCCTGGAGGAGATCCGCATACGCTCCGCGCAGCACCTCGTCGTCCTCGACGAGGAGGACGGTGGCGGTCGCCGGGGCAGGGATGGAGTCGGGGCCGGTCGTCTCGTTCGCGCGCTGAAGGAGGATTTCGAACGACGTACCGGACCCCGGCTCGGTCTCTGCGAGCGGAGCCGCTGAATCGATGGTGGTTCCGAGCAGGGATGTGCCGCGCGCGGCGCATCGGCGCATCTCGGCAAGGCAGGCATCCAACGTCGAGGGGTGGTTCGCGGCTTGGTCGACGTTCGCGAGGAGCCCGAGCATCCTTGCGAACACTTCGCGAAGTTCGTGCGCCACGGCGGCGGGAATGGCGTCCGCCGTCGTGGGGACTTCGGCGACGTCGTGGTCCCGGAGCGCATCGCGCACTGCAGCCTCGACAAGCTCGGTGTCGTCTCCGTCGTCGAATGGCTGGTAACCGAATGCGCCCGCGCGCACTGCATCGACCGCGAGCGAGGTCAGTGCCTGGCGGGACACGATCAACATCCGCTTCGCACGTCGGCGAAGCAGAAAGTCGATGCACCCGGTGACATCGAGCTCTCCATCGTCCAGGTCGAACAGGCAGAGATCGAGGCCGTCGGTCGCGGCGACCAGCGCCATCTCGACCGTCGAGCGAACCAGCACGTTCGCATCGGGAGCGTCCCCGATCGCCGTCGTGACGGCTTTTGCCAGACGAGTCGCCCGATTCTCGTCGGCCGAGACGATGAGGACGCGCTGCCCTCCGGTTTCCCGCGTCAGGCTGGCGAGCTGATCGTGCTGCATCAGGTGCACAGTCGGGGTGCGGTGGACGTCCAGGGGATTGGGACCATGCTCGATAGGCAGCGCAAGGAGCGGGCCAACGACGGCCGCCAGGATTCACACCATGGAATCCTTGAGCTATCCGGATTTGGGTCAATTCGGCGTGAACGAGGGAGGCTGTCGGCTGACCTGGGGCGTCCGAAATCCGGACAAAGTACAGATTCCGGACAGGCCGACTCAGTCGGCGATGGCCCGGGACCGATTCCGACGGAGGATTTCGTAGAGGTTGCTGCGCGAGATTCCCAGACGCTTCGCGGTCCTCTCGACGTGTCCGCCTTCCTCTTCCAGAACGCGCGCGATGTGCAGACGTTCGAGGTCCTGGAGCGTGAGGTTCCCCGAATCGAGAATGGGCGGAACCTCCGAGTCGAAGAGGAGATCGTCGCGATGGATCTCGTTCCCACGCGCCATGAGCGCCGCACGGACGAGCACATTGCGCAGTTCCCGGATGTTCCCCGGCCACGGATAGCCGATGAGATCCTGGCGCGCAGGCGCAGCGAGTTGCAGTCCGGAGCGCTCGGCTTCGCGGGCGACCTCGGGCAGCATGAAGTCGATGAGCATCGGCAGGTCCTGCTCTCGCTCGCGCAATGGCGGGATACGCAGCGGCAGGGTGGAGACGCGGAAATAAAGATCCGCGCGAAACTTGCCCTCGGCCATTCGGGCCCGCAGATCCTGATGGGTCGCCGCGATGATTCGCACGTCAACCGTGCGCAGACGCACGTCACCCATGCGCCGGAACCGTTTTTCCTCGATCACCTTGAGTAGACGGGCCTGGATCTCGAGGTCCGTGTCACCGATTTCGTCGAGGAAGACCGTGCCGCCGTCCGCGATCTCCAGCAGACCCGGCTTGACTGCAACCGCTCCGGTGAAGGCGCCGCGTTCGTGGCCGAACAAGTCGCTCTCGAGGGATTCGCGAGACAGCCCTGCACAGTTCAGGTCGAGGAACGGTCCGGCGGATCGTCGGCTATGCGTGTGCAACCACGCCGCGAGGACCCCCTTGCCGACACCGGTCTCGCCTGTCACCAGGATGGGGCCGTCGGCGGCGGCGACGCGGAGCGCTTCTTCCTTGAGATTCAGGATCACGGGGCTCGAGCCGAGGAACGGATCGTACAAACTGAGCACAGGGCCGGGCCCGCGATCGGCGCGAGGTCGATGTCGGGCCGACTCCTGGATCAGCAGGCCGAGCATCAACACAAGAGCCTGCAGGTCGACGGGCTTCGTGAGGAATTGGCTGGCTCCCGCGCGCATCGCTCTCACGGCGAGGTCGATCGTGCCGTGCCCGGTGAGCACGAGCACGGGAACACTTCGGTCCCGGGCGCGGAACAGGTCGAGGAGATCGAACGCGTCCCCGTCGGGGAGCGAGAGGTCGGAGATCACCGCGTCGTATTCGTCGGCGACGAACAATTCGCGTGCCTGCCGACAGGAGCTGACGGACGTGACGTGCCAGCCCCGGAGCACGAACTCGTCGGCAACGATGCCGCGCAGGACTTCGTCGTCCTCGACGAGGAACAGGCGCTGTACCGGCGGTGGCTTCGTGGTCGGTGGTCGCATTCGATATCTGCACGGGGAGCGAGGGGATGACCGCGCGACCAAGGCTTCGACATGGTTGCGCGCGTGCTGCCGTGAGTGGCGTCCGATTCCCCTGATCATGGCCACAAACAGGGACACGTCAAGGAGTTATCCGTTGCCGGTGCATTTCCAAGAATGGTTGAAGCGTCAGCGCAGGCTGCAGTGCTCCAACGCCGCGGCGAGCTCGCTGAAGTGTGGTCCGGTCGAGCGGAAAACGTGCGCGATGTCGGTTCTCATTCCAGGGAGCCCCAGGCGGCCGATCGAGATCGTGCCCTTCGACACGTCGACGGGTCTCCCCAGGTCCAGACCGCCGTGGCGCATCGCGTCGGTGAAGGTGTGGGTGGACCCGCGTTGCTGCACGGACAGGCGCGCCTCGACCCGACCGTCGTTGTCTGCATCGACGTCCTCGACCACCGCGCCGTCGCTCAGCCCGTCGAAGTCGTCGTCGGCCACGATGGCGACCGTCGGCTGCTGTGCGTTCCCGACGAACGGATGGACGCCTCGGTTGACGACGACGAGGTCCGGGCGTCCGTCGCCGTTGCGGTCGAAGGTGACTCCATACTCCGCCGGGGCAGGGTCGGCGAGACTGTCGGCCGTCGGTGGGCCGGAGATCTGGAAGAAGTCGCCGTCACCCGCGGACGAGATGGCGTAGCCCAGGTGACTGGCGCCGAGCGTTCCCTCGGGGCGGGTGGTCCAGCAGAGCCTCTGCGCCGAGTCCACGCGCGCGGCGAACGCCAGCGCGCGCGCATCGAGCCAGGCGTCGGTCAGTCCGCCGACGAGTCCCTTGCCCTGTGCGCGGAGCGAGCGGGCGAGCGTCCGTGCGTCGGCCAGCCGATCGGGCGCCGTCGAGCGCAGCCGCGACGTCTCCTCGTAGATGACCAGGAATGCGGTGCGGCGCCGCGGAAAGTCCGGGTGAAGCGCATACCAGCGCCACGACGAGCCGCGCATCG
>JBKJNH010000107.1:0-4061 GCA_046596055.1 Candidatus Eiseniibacteriota bacterium | reverse complement strand
GACATGGCCGATCGTGCCGATGTTCACGTGGGGCTTGTTGCGGACGAACTTTTCCTTCGACATGACCAGATCTCCGTTTTGATGATGGTGCGCTACCGAGAGCTCACGAGCGGGATTGAACCGCTGACCTCGTCCTTACCAAGGACGTGCTCTACCAACTGAGCTACGTGGGCGGTGCGATGACGTGGTCCGGGAGTCGGCGAGGTCCAGGCGCGGAAGTGTCGCGACGGGAATCGACGATCGCGATCCGCAAAAGGACACGGCTCCCCCGGGCGACTTTCGTCCCACAAAAGTCGCCAAGAGGACCCTTGGACCTCGAAAACTAGGCAAATCAGGACCGTCTGTCAACGGCCAAAAACCGATGCTGCAACGAGAAGACTGGAGCGGGAAACGGGACTCGAACCCGCGACCCTCAGCTTGGAAGGCTGATGCTCTACCAACTGAGCTACTCCCGCCCCGAGCCACAAACTATGTCAACTCATTGCAACATCGTTAATTAGAGTGGGGAGGAGAGGATTCGAACCTCTGTAGGCTTGCGCCGGCAGATTTACAGTCTGCTCCCATTGGCCAGCTCGGGCACCTCCCCATCTGCTTGACCTGCGGATAGTTAGCAGTTTTTTGGCCGGCGGTCAAGCGGTCCGCGAGCGACCCAGCGGGCGTGGAACGCTGCGCCAGTCGAGCTGCCGCCGCAGGCCGCGCTCGAAGACCGAGCGCAGGCAAGGCTCGGGCGGATCAGCTCCGGCAGCGCCGAAGCGTTCGTCCTCGATGGTCAACGCCGAAGCCCCTGACGGGCGCGCCTCGACCCGCAAATGCAGGGAGATCAGCGAAGGACCCCCGCGCGGGGGCAGCAACATCCCGGCGAGTTGGAGCCGCTGACCCGACTCCAGGCCGACCACCGAGAACCAGAGAATCCCCTGCCCGTTCCCGAAGTCCTCGTAGGCCCGACCGCCAACGCAGGGCTCGAGCACGAACCGCCGGGTCCGCGGGGAGGTGTGCGCCTCCCGCGGCCACCAGTCCGAGGTGCGGACCACCAGGGTCTCCCAGAGCTGCATCGGGGAGACGGGAAACTCGAGGCACAGCAGGTGCGACGAGCGGGTGCGATGAAGCGCCACGGGTGGCCCCCCGGATGTGGGTGGAAGGAGCGAGGGAGAACGGGGGCGAGGCCCCAGGGGAGAGACGCCCTCGTGCGCCCCCGCCCAATCGCGGTCCCGTCCTCCCCACATCACGGAATCAGCAGAACTCGCGTCTCGGCCACGCCCGCGCCCAGGCGCAGGCGGGCAAAGTAGACGCCGGCCTCCAGGCGATCGGCGGCCCGGAAGCGGATCGACTGCTCGCCCCCGGCGACGACGATCGGGCCACTCGAGCCTCGCCGGCGGCCGGCGACGTCCCACAGTTCGAGCGAAGCCCGCCCGCCCGCCGGTGCGGTCAGCACGAAGCGCAGGTCGCCGTGTCCGCGCACGGGATTCGAGCCGGCCAGCCGCAAGGCGAGGCGATCGACCGGGACGGTGACCTCGATCGGCTCGGTCGTCGCGGGGCCGAGGTCGCCCGTGTAGGCGAGGCGGTAGGCGTAGGTCTCCCCGGCCCGCACGTCGGAGTCGGCGTAGAGCACGATGCCGCCCGCCCCGACCCCGACCTCGGCGCGGGCGAACCAGTCGCCGCCGGCGCCCTCCACCGTGGGTCCGTCACGACGCTCGACGGTCAGGCGTCCCGGCGCGTCGGCGGCCGAATACCAGCTCACCCGCACCGCCCGGTCGACGACGGTGGCGCCGACCGGTGCCAGGCGCACGGGCGTCGGGGTGAGCTCGCCCTGCACCAGGACGCGGATCGTGTCGGCGGGCACGCCCTCGGCGACCTCGATGCCGCCGCCGGGCCAGTGGATGACCAGCGAGTCGATGATCGACGCGTCGCCCAGCCCGAAGTGCAGCGTCTGGTCGCTGTGACCATTGAACGAGTTCTGCGCCGAGACCTCGCGCATCTGCCAGCGCGGCACTCCACCGATGGTCGCCTTGACCCGTACGCGCGCGCCGAGCGCCGCGCCGTTCGAGGTCACCCCGCGCAAGGCCAGCTCGATCCAGTGATTGCCGGCGGGGAGGTCGTTGCGATACAGGCCCTTCGCCGTTCCCGGCGCCGACTGGAATAGATCGAGGTCGCCGTCGCGGTCGTAGTCCGCAGCGACCGCGCAGTGGTGCGGCCCGATCTCGGTGGTCAGCGTGCCCATGCCGACCGCCGTGTACAACCCGGCGCCGTTGTTCCGGTAGTAGCGATTGCGCTGCGTCGCATCGTTGGTGACCAGCGCATCGAGATCGCCGTCGTTATCGAAGTCGCCCCACACCGACGCTAGCGACGGTGCGAGATCGCCGACGATCGGACCCACCTGCGCCACGGTCTGCTTGACGTACGCCCCGCCGACGTTACGGAACAGCTCGTTGGCCAGGAAGCCGTAGTTGGTGATGAACAGGTCGAGATCGCCGTCGTTGTCGTCGTCGATCCAGTTCCACACCTGACCGTCGCGCGAGACCGTCGCGACCGGCGGCAGCGACTCGTTCTGCAGGCGCGGCGCACCACCCTCGCGCGTCCGGTTGCGGTAGAAATAGTCGGGGCTGACCCCCGCTCCGCCCGGGCCAGCGCCGATCGACAGGTCGACGTCTCCATCGAGATCGCAGTCGGACCACGTCCCGATGGTGTAAGAGTCGAGGCCGACGCTGACGTCGGTCGAGGCATCGACCACAAACGTCCCGTCGCCCACGCCGCGCAGCAACTGGTTGGTGAACCCCGTGCTGGTGAAGCCGTCGGCCGCGACGACGACGAAGTCGGCATGCCCGTCGAGGTCGTAGTCGGCAAAGGCGCCGGACCACCCCGGAATCGCGACACTGTCCGCCGTCGCGCCGGCGCTGACGCGCACGAATGTCCCGGCATCGTTGCGATAGACGCCCGAGCCCCCGCGCAGCGGCGGCCCTCCGGCCGCGATCCCGCCAACCAGCAGCAGGTCGGGGTCGCCGTCGTCGTCGATGTCCGCGAAGCTCGTGCCCTGCGCCGTCGTCGGCTGCAGCGGCGCGCCGATCCAGCGCGCGAACGCCCCGGCGCCCAGGTTCCGATAGAGATCGCGCCGCGCGACCACGAGGTCGGGCCAACCGTCGCGGTCGATGTCGCCCCAGCTCGCGCCGGCATAGATCGCATTGGTCGCGGTGCCGGGGTCGGCGACGATGGGATTGCCGGGAGCGGTCACAGTGGTGAGCTTGAGGAACATCTGGGCCGCCGCATCGGACGGACCGGTAACGATGCCCGCGAGGAGGACGCACGCAAGGAGCGGCCGGGCGGGGGGAGGCGAAACCTGCAACGGGGCACGACGGATTCGATGCGACGACATGGCACGCCTCCACGGACGGGACGCCCGGTCGCGTCGAGTGCGCATCACGTTGCCGCGGACCACGATGCCCGTGGGGCCCGATGGGACAAAGCGTGGCGAGCGCGGGGCGAACGGCGTGGCCGCCCTGGTGAACGCCGTCTATGATCGATGCCATGGATCGCCCGATGTCGCGTGCCTGGTCGCTGCCGTCCCTCCGACTCGTCGGCGGGATTCTGCTGTTCTGGGGTGCGTTCGCATTCCTCGGCGCGGTCGCCCTCTACTACCACCTGCCGATGGTCGGGCGGCCGGCCGTCCCGCTCTCTGCGTTGCTGGTCTACACGTCGATCGAGAACGCGTACTGGGCGCTGGCCACACTGCCCGTGCTGTTCGTGGTGCGTCGCTTCCCGCCGTTCGGGCCGCTCGCACCGCGGAACCTCGGCGTGTTGCTGCTCCTGGGCCTCGTCGTGCATGCCGGCCTGGCCTGGACGCTGCACCTGTGCAGCAACGTGCGCCACGGCCCGCGCTACGCGCTGCTCGAGCGCTTCCTCAACTCCGCCGCGTACGACATCGGTCTCTATGCCGGCATCGTCGCGGCCGGCGCGGCACACCTGGCGTGGTCGACGGCGCGCGCCCGGGAGCGCGAGTCGCTCACGCTGCGCGCCGACCTCGCCCGCGCCGAGCTCGAGGTCCTGCGCATGCAGCTCCAGCCGCACTT
>JBKJNH010000087.1:0-7169 GCA_046596055.1 Candidatus Eiseniibacteriota bacterium | reverse complement strand
GCGCGCACGCCGCGCACGTCGAGGCCGAGGAGCACACCGCGCTGCTGGCCGCGCGCGGGCACGAGCTCGAGCACGAGGGCGCGGCACGCGTCGAGGCCGAGACCGAGGTGCGGGCGCGTCACGCCGGCGTGTCGTCGCGCCTCGCCACGCTCGAGGAACTGAAGCGCGCCTACGAAGGTGTCGACGATGCCGTGAAGTCGTTCCTGTCCGCGCGTGGCGACGGCGCGCTCGGCCTGGTGGCCGACCTGCTGACCGTGCCGGCCGAGCGCCTCGACGCGGTCGAGGCCGGCCTCGGACCCGCGCTCTCCGCGGTCGTCCTGCCCGGCGCCGGCGACCTGATGCGGGCCCGTCACGAGCTCGCCGAGGCCGCGGGCGGTCGCGTGGGCTTCCTCGCCCTGGAGCACGCCGAGGAGACCGCCGCCGCGTGGGCGCAGGCGCTCGCCGGTCGTGGCGACGAGGCGCGCGGCGCGTACCCCGACGCGATCGAGCTGGCCGGCGTGGTCGGAGCACGCGAGGGCGCCGGTGCGCTCGTGCCGGCGCTGCTGGCCGGCGTCTTCGCGCTCGACGACGAGGAGCGTGCCGCCGAGGCGGCGCGCCGCTTCCCCGAGTTCACGTGGGTGTCGACGCGCGGCACCGTGTTCGCGCGCGGGCTGGTGACCGCGGGCCGCGCGCAGGACGCCGATCGCGGGCTGCTGCGCCGCGAGCACGAGATCGCCGCGCTGGTCGCCGAGCGCGCGGCGCTCGACGTCGCCGTCGCCACCGCCGTCGAGGCGCGGGCGCGCTGGGCGGGCGAGCGCGAGGCGTGGCAGGGCGAGACCCGCGAGCACGGCACTCTGATCGCGCGGCTGCGCGACGAAGCGCAGGCCGGTCGCGGCCGGGTCGAGTCGCTCACGCGCGAGCGCGCGCAGGCCGAGCGCGAGCGCGAGTCGCGCCTGGCCGAGAATGTCGCGGTGTCGCACGACGAGGCGCAGGTGACGGATCTTCTCGTCACGCTCGAATCCGCGCTCGACGAGGCGACGAGCAAGAGCCGCGAGAAGAGCGGGGAGGCCGCCTCCCTCGAGAGCCGGCTGGCTGAGCTCGAGGCGCGGCGCGAGGCGCATGCCCGCGCTGCGGGAGAGGCGCGCACGGCGTGGATCGACGGCACGAGCCGGCTCGGTTCGTTGCGCGAGGACCTGGCGCGATGCGAGGTGACCGCGCGCGAGACGTTCGAGACGCGGAGCGGCCGCGAGAGCGAGCTCGCAACCGCAGCTGAACGCCGCGGCGAGACGTCCGAGGGCCGCGTTCGCGCCGAGTCGTCGCTCGCGGGACTGGTCGAGCGCGAGGCCGAGGCCCGCGCCGCCGCCGAGAGCGCGCGCCGCCGCACGCTGGGCAAGCGCGAGCTGGTGCAGGCCGAGGAGGAGGAGCTGCGCGCGCTGCGGCACGAGGCGAACGCGCTCGCCGAACTCGTCCACACGCTCGAAGTGAATCGCCTGAACGCGCGCTCCGAGCTGGACCGGACGCTCGAGCGGCTGCGCGTCGAGTACGAGGTCGAGCTGACCGAGTACGAGCCGGCGCCGTGGGACGAGGCCGAGCGGGGTGGGCCGTTCGATCCGGAGACCGCCGAGGCGCGGCTCGAGGAGGTGCGGACCAAGTTCCGCGCCCTGGGCCCCGTGAACCTGCTCGCGCTCGAGGAGTACACGACCAAGAAGGAGCGGTTCGACTTCCTCACGACCCAGGTCGCCGACCTGGGCTCGGCGCGCGACCAGCTTCTCGAGGCGATCGAGAAGATCAACACGACCGCGAGCCAGTTGTTCCTCGAGACGTTCACCGCCGTGCAAACGCACTTCACCGACACGTTCCAGACGCTGTTCGTCGGCGGGTCGGCCGAGCTGCGCATGGTGGGCGACGATCCGCTCGAGTGCGAGATCGACATCTTCGCGCGGCCGCGGGGCAAGAATCCGCAGCACATCTCGCTCCTGTCGTCGGGCGAGCGGGCGCTGACGGCGATCGCGCTCCTGTTCGCGATCTACCTGATCAAGCCGTCGCCGTTCTGCCTGCTCGACGAAGTGGACGCGCCGCTCGACGAGGCCAACGTCGATCGCTTCGTCGCGCTGCTCAAGCGCTTCAGCGACAAGACGCAGTTCATCATGATCACCCACAACAAGAAGACGATGGAGGCCGCCGGCGCGCTGTACGGCGTCACCATGCAGGAGCCCGGCGTCTCCAAGCTCGTCTCGGTCCGCTTCGACACGCCCGAGTCGCGTCAGACGAGCGATGGCGGCGAGGCCGCGGGCGAGGCGGCGGGCGGGGCGGGCGGGGCGGAAGAGTCCGCAGCCGCGCGCGCCGAAGCCGACGCGCCCGTGGGCGCCGGCGCCGGCGACTCGGCCTAGGCCGCGCAGGCCCCGTGGGCCTCTGGGATCGCCTCACCTCCGGCCTCAAGCGGACGCAGGAAACGCTCACCGGGCACGTCCAGCGCGCGTTCGAGGGCGTGACCGGCGAGCGGCTCGATGACGCCACCGCGGATCGACTCGAGGAGGCGCTGCTCGCCGCCGACCTCGGACCCGCCGTCACCGACCAGGTGCTCACCGCGCTCAAGACCCGCCGTGGCCTCAGCGGGGTCGAGGCGTGGCGGGCGGCCTTGGCCGAGGAGGTGACCGCCGTGCTCGCCGGCCGGGGCGCGTATGCGCTCCAGCCGCCCGCGGGAACGAAGCCCTGGGTCGTGCTCGTCATCGGGGTCAACGGGGTCGGCAAGACGACGATGATCGGCAAGCTCGCAGCGCGCGAGAAGGCGAACGGACGCACCGCACTCGTGGTCGCAGCCGACACGTTCCGCGCCGCGGCGGCCGATCAGCTTGCGGTGTGGGCCGAGCGTGCCGGCGCGTCGCTCGTGCGGCAGAAGGAGGGGGCCGACCCCGCTGCCGTCGCGTTCGACGGCGTGCAGGCTGCGGTCGCGCGTGGCATCGACACCGTGTTCGTGGACACGGCAGGGCGCCTGCACACCAAGTCGAACCTGATGGACGAGCTGGCGAAGATCCGGCGCGTCATCGGCCGCGCGCTGCCCGGAGCGCCGCACACGACCCTGCTCGCGCTCGATGCGACGCTGGGGCAGAACACGCTCATCCAGGCGCGCGAGTTCGGCGCCGGGATCGGCGTCGACGCGCTGTTGCTCAACAAGCTCGACGGAACGGCAAAGGGCGGCGCGGTGGTGGCGCTGGTGGCGGAGCTGGGATTGCCCGTCGCGCTCGTCGGGGTGGGCGAGGGACTCGACGATTGGTCAGCGTTCGACCCCGCGGCGTTCGCGCGCGGGCTCGTGCGCGCCGACTAGCGGGGCATGTCGGCGGGATCCTCGATGTCGAGACCGCCGCTGTTCGGCCGCAGGAACCCGCGATGCTTGCGCCAGCTCTCCAGCAATTCGCTGTGGGCGCCGGTGCCCCAGTCGACGGCGGTCGCGGTCCGGTACAGCGTTTCGAGCATGTTCTCCGGCGCCGTCGTCGACGGCTGGCCCACCGCGTAGGTCTGGATCTTCCGGACGTTCACTTCCTCTTCCTTGACCACGCTGGTGACCGGGATCTTCCGCGTCGTCCAGGTCTTCCGCACCATTTCGGTGATGCGATTGACCGTCGAATCCGCCTGTTGCCGCGGGTTGCGCAGCTTGCGATCGAGGCGGATGAGGCTCGCGTCGACCTTGCCCTTCGCGGTCGGCACGGGCTCGATCCCGAGCGTGTCGCGCTTGCCGCGGTGCGGCCGCAGGTCGGGTTTGCCGCTGGCCGTCGAGGGTCGCAGCTCGACCATGTCGGGAATCCCCTCTTCGTCCATGCCGTAGAGCACCATGCGCACGTACATCTGGTAGCGCAGGTCCGAGTCGGGGTCCTTGAACACGTCGAAGCTCACGAGGGCGAGGTCGTAGGCCGCCTGCGCCGAGTCCGGCCCGTACCAGGTCTCCACCCAGAAGCACTTCTCGCCGCGGAACGTGTCGGTGCCGACGACGCGGACTTCCTGATAGTTGAGATCCTCGTCCCCGAGGTCGTTCGAGACGTCGACCCGGTAGCGCACCCAGTCGCCGACCTTGAAGTTCTGCTTCGTGTAGTCGAGGAGGCCCACGGCGCTGACGCGCGCCCCGGCGGCCGGGGCGAGGCAGGACAGGGCGGTGGCGACCACGAGGGCGACGACGAGGGCGAAGACTGCGAGCGGAAGCGCGACGGTGCGTTGGGACGTCATGGGACGGGGATTCTCCTCGAAGGTCGGGGCGGCGGGCTCGTAAAAGGATACCACAGCCCCCGGCCGGCCCTCCCGATCTGCTATCCTGCCGCCGCCCCGCCACTCGCCCCCGCGAGGCTCGACCGCGTGCCCGCATCGCTTGCCTGCACCCTGACGCCCGCCCCCGCCAAGACTCCCGTTCTGCCGCCGCCCGCGGCCGCGCTCCCCGACATCGACCTGCTGGCCCGCCTGCTGTCCGGGGGTCGGAACACGGGGCGCGCCCGCCGCGCCGCGGTCCGCCTGCTCGAAGTGCGCTCGCTCGAGGCATGGACTCGCCTGGCTCCCGACGCGTGCGCGCTCGAGGCGCGACGCCTGTTGGGCGAAGAAGCGGCCGCTCGCGTCGTCCCCGTCGCCTGCGAGTTCGCCCGCCGCGCGCTGGGACCGCCTCCCGGCGTCACCCTGTCGCGCCCCGAGGACGTGGTGCCGTGGCTCGCCGAGTGGCGGGGCGCGCGTCGCGAGCACTTCGTCGGCTTCTACCTGAACGCACGGCACCAGCTCCTGGCGCGCACGATGATCAGCGTCGGCAGCCTGTCGGCGTCCATCGTCCACCCGCGCGAGGTGTTCGTGCCGGCGGTGGCGGGCAGCGCGGCGGGCGTGATCGTGGCGCACAACCACCCGAGCGGCGATCCCGAGCCCAGTCCCGAGGACCTGGCGGTGACCCGCCGACTGCGCGAGGCGGGGGACCTGCTCGGAATCGAGCTGCTCGATCACCTGGTCGTGGCCGAGCGGGGCTACGTCTCGCTCAAGTCGCGCGGCGCGATCTAGCCCGGGGGGCCGGGGTGCGCACTTTCGATGGGTGAAGGGTTGACGCGCACACGGGGCCCCGCGATTATGCCTCGGAACCGGAGACCGCGCGATGAACCTCGAGCCACGCCCCTGCCATCACTGCGGCACCAGCATTGGAGACAGTCCGTACCGGATCGTCCTCCAGGGCTTGGCCGACGATCACGACCTGCCGCTGTGCCGGTCGTGCCAGTCGTTGCGCCAGGCCGGGCAGTTGCCCGCCGACCTGCTGGTGCAGCAGTGGGTGTTCGCACGGTCGGGGCCGAGCATTGCAGAGAACGAGGTCGAGGAGGTGATCGTGCGCCTCGAATGCCTGGGTTGCGGCGACCCGCTCGCGCGCACCGACGCGTCGGCCGGCGCGAGCGCCTCGGGCGCCTCGGGCGCCGTGGACGCCCGGCGCCTGCCCGACGGTTCCCTCACCACCGAGTGCGCGCGCTGCCAGAGGACGAACCTGCTCGCCAGGCGCGGCCCGCAGATGGTTGCAGTGCGGTTGTGGTGAGATCTACAGCCGCACGAACTTGAGCGTTGGTGACGTGCGCCCGCGCATGTCGGTGGCTCGCGCGAAGTAGATACCGGCGGAGGCGAGCCCGCCCGCACCTCGAAGCGTCTCATCGAGGTCAGCGCTCAGCGCGCCACCTGATCCGACGGTCCGCTCGAGGACCGCAAGCCGGCGTCCCCGCACGTCAAAGACCTCGATCGTCACCTCCCCGGGAGCCGCCCCCTCGACGCGAACGCGCGAGCTGCCGTGGTGGGGATGCGCGCCCTCGATGCGGAGCGCGAGGGGGAGCCAGACGAGCGCGTCGACGACGCTCACGATGGGCTCGGTGAGCGTCTCGAAGCGGACATCCTTGCAGTCGCGTCGGATCCGGTAACTGTACGGTCGATCGGTCGTCGTCGAATCGACCCACTCGACCAGTCGCGTTGACCCCGCCTGGACCCGAGCCACTTGCGCATACTCCCCGTCGCCATCGGCCCTAAGGATCGACCACCAGCTCCGCGGCGCCTCCCCGCTCAGGGTCCACGCAACCCGCCGCCGAAACGGCGATCCCTCGACGACCGCATCGACGACATCGACTGCCGTGTACGAGTGCGTCCAGAACGCCCCGTGGTAGTACTTCCACCACGCAAGCCAGACGTCGCCATTCTCATCCCGCGCAGGACTGGCCAGGAATCCCGAGTGAATGACGGGGAGCTCCTCCGCGAGCGGATAGCCACCCTCGTCCGGACAGGTGACGCAGATCGCATCCCGCCCGGTGACGGAGCTGTACGCGGACCACGCGATGACTGGCCGACCCTTTCCGTCCTGACTCATCTCCGGAGAGTCGGCGGTGTACGAAATTGATACGCCCGAGTAGGCGCAATGCAGGCTCTCCGGGCGAGACCAACCCACGCCGTCGAATCTCGAGATCAGGACGTGAGGACCGGACTGGCCCCACGACATCCACACGCCATCAGCGTTTCGTCGGTGGAGCCGTGGTCTCACCGGAAGAATCTTCGAGGGGGCGACGGGCACCGGAACAAGAGTGAATCCGCCCGGTCGAATGACTGCAGTCTTGAGGTCCTGGCCATCTGACCACGCGGCGAGAGCAGTCGTGTCGTCGAGGGCGGTCGCGCTGACTCCTTGGCTCCCGTTGCCCGAGAACTCGACTTCACTCCACATCCACCCTGGAGCTCGCGCTACAAAAAGCCGCAGGTTCCCGAAATCGTCATGGAGCACCCAGCGCATTTGCGTGGAGGCCGCGCCACCGTATTCGATGGAACTTCCTCGGCTGACAGCGAGGGTGTCTGGGTGCGGTTGGAGTTCGGGCTTGGTCTGCAAATGCAGAAGGTACGTGTCGATCCCAAACGGCCCGATCGGTTCGATCGACTTCCAGACCAATAACTCCTCGTCCTCGACGCTAAGCAGTCGACGAACAAAACCGCTCCCGTAGGGAAGCGTGTACTCGGGCAACCAGCGATCGCCCCCCCACTCGTAGGTCACGACCGTCCGGGGGGCCGTGACGGCACCCGAGGCGAGTCGGAGCCCGTTGCCCTTGAATTCCACCAGCTGTGGGCCACCGAGAAAGTGGGTACCGACAAGCAGGGTGTCGAGCGGGGCCCACTCGCGGCCGGAGGGCAGGGCGTTCGCGCTTGTCGGCGGGAGGAGCGAC
>JBKJNH010000343.1:0-4206 GCA_046596055.1 Candidatus Eiseniibacteriota bacterium | reverse complement strand
CGGCACGAGGCGATCGCGGAGCGCGTCGGTCGTGGCGTGCAATGACAGGGCCAGGCCGATCTGCATCCCTTCGCGCGCGAGCTTGTGCATCTGCGGCACCAGGCCGCAGGTCGAGATCGTGACGCGGCGCGAACCGACGTTGAGGCCCGGCTCGGCGTTGAGGATGCGGATCGCCTTCACCGTCGGCGCGTAGTTGGCCAGCGGTTCGCCCATGCCCATGAACACGACGTTGAAGCCCGGATCGTCCCAGCCGGTGGTCTCGAGCATGTGCACCACCTGGGCGACGATCTCGTCGGCCTTCAGGTTGCGGGCCAGCCCCAGCGTCCCCGTGGCGCAGAACACGCATGCCATGCCGCAGCCGGCCTGGCTCGAGACGCAAAGCGTGACGCCGCGTTTCGACAGCATGGCGACGGACTCGACGCGCGTCTTGTCGCGCAGCTCGAGGGCGTACTTGAACGAGTCGCCACGGGGCGAGCCGATCTGCCGGTGGATCCGGGGCAGGGAGAGATCGAGGACCGAAGTCAGACTCTCGCGCTGGGATTTGCCGAGGTTGCTCATGGCGTGGGGATCGCGCACCCGCTTGCGATAGACCCAGTCGAGAACCTGTTCCGCGCGATAACCCTGCCAGCCGGCAGCGGTCAAATGGGTCCGCACCTCCTCGGGGGTCAGCCCGAAGAAGGGGAGGGGGCCCTCAGCCTCCCGGAGGGGGCGGGGCGACTCGTCGAGATCGGTCGGCGGCAGGGGCACGAGCGGCGATTGCGATTCCATTGCTTCCTAGACTAAGTTTCCGCCGGGGGCGGGTCAAGGAACCCCGTGCGCGATCGTCGTTTCGCCATTCGCTGGATGGCGGGGAGGAACCATGGACGAGAAACACCTGCAGGCGGCTGCAGGGGGACGCGGTGGCCGACGGAAGGGATCCGGCAAGCGCGCGGAGGCGGACGCGCCATGGGAGTTCCGCGCCGTCCAGGCGCTGGGGGATCCCTCCCGCTGGGCCATTGTTCGTTTGTTATCGACATATGAAGAGACGGTCGGTGAGATTGCGCGCCGAGTGGGTCTCTCGATCGCCACGACGTCGCGCCACATATCGATACTTATCGATTCGGAAGTCGTCGCTTCTTCAAAGGTCGGGCGGATGACGGTTTGCCGGCTTGCTCCGGTCACGGCCCGGGCGGGGTTGCTGCTGCGAGCGCTCGGGATCGAAGCCCTGGACGGCTTGCGCAGCGGACCATCCTCCCCGGACGCGGAGCTGTCGGTGACGGTCCCGGAGTTCGCGCCGAGCCGGTCGTCCAAAAACCATCGTTATCAAGCGAAAGATATGGATGACTTTCTTCTCTAGCCGCCCGGGATTCAGATGCCGCTGAACGGAAGCCGTCCCCTTCGGGTCGCATCCATCGATATCGGAACAAACTCCATTCGACTCCTGGTGGCGGAGCGTGGCGGCCGCGGCGACTTACGCCCGCTCGTCCGGCTGGGCGAGTCCTGCCGCCTCGGGGAGGGCCTCGATGCCACCGGGCGGATCGGCTCCCGGGCCGAAGAACGCACGCGGGAGACGCTCGCCCGCTTTGCCCACCGGGCGCGCGAGCTCGAGTGCTCGACCGTGGTCGTCGCCGCGACCAACGCCCTGCGCAGCGCCGCCAACGGGGCCGAGGTCACGGCGCGGCTCGAAGCGGCGGCCGGGTACCCGATCCGCATCTTGTCCGGCGAGGAGGAAGCACGGTACGTCTACCAGGCCGTGATCGACGGCCTGCGCTGGGATCCGACGCAGGGCGAGTACCTGATCGTCGACATCGGGGGCGGCTCCGTCGAGATCGTGCGCGGCGCCGGCCTCGAGGTCCGACACTGGGTCAGCCTTGAGCTTGGCTGCGTGCGGCTGACCGAGCGCTTCCTGAAGTCCGACCCCCCGGCGCCCGCCGAACTCGCCGATCTGCGCGCCTACCTGCGCGGAACCTGGGTCGAGCACGACGTCCTCATGCGGCCGACCCCTCAGGCGGCCGGCGGGGTCGGAGGCACGATCACCGCCCTGGCCGCGCTCAACCTGGGGCTCCGCCGCTACGATGCCTCACGGGTCGAAGGGCACCTCCTGCCGACGGGCGATGTCCGCCGCCTCACCGAATCGCTCTGCGGTCTGACCACTTCCGAGCGCCAGGCGCTCGCGACCGTGGGGCCAGGACGCGCCGACATCCTGCCCGCCGGCTGCGTGCTGCTGGTCAGCCTGCTCGAGGCCGCCGGCCTGGCCTCGATCACGGCCTCGACCCAGGGCCTGCGCTATGCCCTGGCCCGGGTCGCGCTCCGTCAGGCGGAGGCCGCGGCGGCCGCTCCGGATTCATTTCTTTGATAGACGTAAAAGAGTTGACCGCCCCGAACTTCGGGCGTAGCGTTTTGCACGCGCTGGACCAAGGTCCCCTGCCTCAGGCAATCCCTTGTGTCGCCTGATTTCGGCCCACGCGCCCGGAACCAGTTCAAGACAGGTCTCGCGTAGAGGGAGTTCTCAAGCGCATATGGCCGCCAAGGCAACTCGCACATACATCCTGGTCCTTCTTCTCGTGCTCGGCGTCGTTGCGACGACGGCGACTGTCGGTGTAACGACGGTCTTCGCGTCGGCCGGGGCGGGTGGCGCGGCAAATGGAGATCCGGATCGACCCAACGATTCGTCGAAGCCGTCGGTGCAGCAGTCCATCCCGGGTTCGACGATCAAGCCGAGCAGCAGCGGCACGGTGGGTAGCCCCGGTGAGTCCGCCGTCGTCGAACGTGTAGAGAAGGGTTGGACCTGGGCAAAGTGGTACGTCGCTACCCTGCTCGGGCGGTTCGGTCGCTGATTCTGGATCGCGCGGGGTGATGCCGGCTCGTGCCGGCGTCCCCCGTTCGTGACCGACCGAGCCGACGTTCAGTCTGTCCCCGGTAAGGCTGAGGAGCGAGCTGTGTCGAAATCGACCCCCCCGAACGAATCCCCGGCGACCCGCGCGCTTGGTCAGGACGCGGCGCTCCGGCAGGAGGAGTTTGGCGATCTCAGTCAGGCGACCGACCAGTACGGTGCGGCGCGGGACTACTATGTCGCGGCGCTCTCGGCCATCCCGGCCGATGATCGCGCGGCACGGGCGCGCCTCCTGCTCAAGCTGGCCGAGTGCGACTACCGTCAGGAACGCTTCGCCGAGGCGCTCGAACGCCTGACCGAAGCGCGAATGGTGGCGCGCTCGCTCGGGGACCTTGTCGTTCTCGGGACGATCTCCGCGCGCATCGCCGCCGGACATGTCGCGCTGGGTCGTTACGACCGCGGTCGTCGCTATGCGCGCGCCGCCTTCCGCATCCTCCGTTCCACCAACGAGCATCTCGAACTCGGCTACGCCGAGACGATCCTCGGCATCGCCGCCCTGCGCAGTGGCGACTCGGCCGCCGCCCACGACGCGTTCACCGGCGCGCTCGCGACCTTCCGTCGCGCCGATCACGTATCGCGGATGGCGGGCGCCCACAACAACCTGGGCCTCGTTTACAAGACGACGGGCCAGTGGCGCGAAGCGACGCGGTCGTTCGAGCAGGCGCTGCGCCTGGCCGAGAAGATCGGCGATTACTCGTGGGTGGCGAACTACTCGACGAACCTCGGGATCATGCGTTACAGGCTCGGCGAGTTCGACCTCGCATCCGAGTGTTTCCGCCGCGCGCTCCAGATCTTCGTGGAGCTGGCCGAGCGTCTCTCCGAGGTCCGCACGCGCATGGCGCTCGGTCGCGTGCACGCCCGCCGACGCGAGTTCGATCTCGCCGCGGCAGAGTTCGCCGCCGCCGAGGGGCTGCTCCTGCCGGCCGATCCGCCGCGCGAGCGGTTGCTTCTGCTCGAGTTCCGCGGCGAGCTTTCGGGCGAGCGTGGCAACTTGACCGCCGCGCGCGCCGATCTCGAGCGCGCGCTCGAGATGGCCGAGGAAACCGCGCCCGAGGGGGACGTCACCTACGAGGTGCTGGGTCGCCTCGCGCTGGTGGCCTTGCTCCAGGGCGAAGCCAACGAGGCGGGCCGCCATGCCGCCCGGGCCGAGACCCTGGCCGAGAAGGCGGGAGACCTCGCCGAGCTCGCGATCGCCCGCCGTGCGTCCGGCCTCGCCTCGCTCGCGCGGGGCGACGAAGCCGCCGGGCTGGCCGACCTGCGCGCCGCGCAGGTGTCGTTCGAGCAGCTGGGAGAGCGCTACGAACTGGCGCGCACCGCGCTGTTGGCTGCGCAGC
>JBKJNH010000211.1:0-5428 GCA_046596055.1 Candidatus Eiseniibacteriota bacterium | reverse complement strand
CCTCGAGCACGACGCCGTGCAGCTCGTCGGCCTCCTCGCGGCGATCGAAGCCCTCGAACCGCACGATCATGCTCTGCTGGAACGGCTTCGCGTCCGTGATGTCGAGCCGCCGCGTGGCGGCTTTCTCGCCGGTGGTGCCCGCGACGCCACGCGCATACACATGGCCCAGGGCGACGAACTCCTCGAGCGTCAGCCGCACGCCGCCGACGACGACCTGCCCGCGCAAGCCGTGCGCCTTGATCACGCGTCCGACATCGACGCGGGTCATCGCGCTGCGCTCAAGCGCGGGGCTCGGCGATCTCGAAGGTCGCGCGCTCGCCGCGCTTCTGCGCCGCCGTGGCGATGAGCGTGCGCAGCGCCTTCACGATGCGGCCCTCGCGACCGACGATCTGGCCCACGTCGTCGGCGGCGACGCTCGCCTCGTACAGCGTGGTCGGACCGGGATCGATGCGGACGGACACGGCCTCCGGGTGATCGACGAGGCGGACGAGCAGGTCGTGCACGAAGGCGGCGACCGGCGAGTCGGGGTGCGCAGCGGAGCCGGCGATGGCGGCGGATTCGGTCATGGATTCCTCACAGTTGCGGCACGCGCGCGAGGCGGCGGCCAAGGACGACGAGAGCGATCGCCCACGCCGTGACGATCGCGACCCCGAACCGCCACCCGGGCGTGACCCCGAGGAGGATGCCGGAGAGCGCGAGCGCGATCGTGGTGGCGTAGACGGAGACGGCGGTGCGACGCGGTCCGCGCACGACGCGATTCATGCGGTGCGTCGTGTGGTCGCGCCCGCCGATGTACACTTTGCGACCCTCCACCATCCGGGTGAGCACGACGAACGTCGTGTCGAACAGCGGAAATCCGAGCACCAGGAGAGTCGACAGGATGCCCGACACGCCCGGCCCGGCGGTCGCGGCGATGAGGCCCAGCGCGCCCAGCGTGTAGCCGAGAAACAGGCTGCCGGTGTCCCCGAGGAAGATCCGCGCCGGCGCGAAGTTGTAGCGCAAGAAGCCCAGCGTGGCGCCGGCCAGCCCGAGCGCAAACAACGCCTCGTGCGGCCATCCCCACACGGCGAGCAGCGCAGCGAAGGCGAGCGCGCAGATCGCAGCGACCCCGCCGACGATGCCGTCCATGTTGTCGAGGAAGTTGATCGCGTTCATCAAACCGACCATCCAGAAGATCGCGATCGCCTGGCCCCAGAACGGCCCGAAGTAGGCGTGGGGATAGACACCGCCCTGGAGGAACAGCCAGGCCGCCAGCGCCTGGATGAACATCTTGGGCGCCGGACCCATGCCCCACTTGTCGTCGATCAGGCCGAGGCCGACGGCGACCGCCGCTCCCGCCATCCACCACAGCGCACGCGCCGGAATGACCATGTCGAGCGACCAGAATCCCAGGTTCGCACCCACGGCGGTGCCGACGGCGACGGCGACACCGCCCAGCAACGGCGTGGCCGCGATGTGGAGCTTGCGCGCTTCGGGATGATCGAGGTAGCCGGTCGCCCACGCCACCTTCCGCACGAGCGGGGTGACGAGCAGGACGGCGGCGAGTCCGGCGGCCCAGGCGGCGAGTCCGGCCCAAGCGTCGGGAGAAGGCGTGAGGTCGCGAATCATGGCCCCGGGACGATAGCCGGTCCCGGGAGGCGCGGCAACAGGCGGATCAGCGCGCGGCGGTCGAGGAGTGCGTCGCGGCCGCAGGCGCGGCTGCCCTGGCCCGCACGTGATCGACGGTGTCGCGCAGGAGCTGGTCGAGCGTGACCTGCGGCTCGTAGCCGACCATCGCCTTGATCTTGTCGAGCGAGGGGACCCGGCGCTGCATGTCCTCGAACTTGCTGCCGTAGATCGCCTCGTACTCGACCGCCTCGATCGGCGACGTGCTGCCGGTGATGCTCTTGACGCGGCGGGCAAGATCGGTGACCGAGACCTCTTCCTTGGTGCCGATGTTGAACACCTCGCCGATGGCCTTCGGTTCCTTCGCGAGCATCAGGACGCCGCGGACGACGTCGTGCACGGACGAGAAGCAGCGGCTCTGCAGGCCGTCCCCATAAACCAGAATCGGCTCGTTGCGCAGCGCGCGCTCGACGAACCGGGGAATGACCATGCCGTAGTGGGGGCTCTGCCGCGGGCCGCACGTGTTGAAACAACGGACGACGATGACGGGCAGGCGACGCTCGTGGTGATAGCCGAGCGCCAGGAACTCGTCGACCGCCTTCGAGGCGGCATACGACCAGCGCAGGACCGACGTGGGGCCGAGCAGGCGATCATCGTCCTCGTGGAAGGGGATCGAAGCGCCCTTGCCGTAGACCTCGCTCGAGGAAAAGAGGATGACCTTCTTCTTGCCATGCTTGTCGGCGGCCTCGAGAACCTCCTCGCTGCCGCGGATGTTCGTCAGCAGGGAGCGCAGGGGGTTGTCGAGGACGAACTTGACGCCGACGGCGGCGGCGAGGTGGTACACCTCGTCGACCCTGGCGACCTGCTCGGACACGATCTTCGAGTCGAGGATGGAGCCTTCCACGAAGTGGAAGTTCGGGTTGCCGGAGGCGTCCTTCACATTCTCGAGCGAGCCCGTCGAGAGATCGTCGAGCGCCCAGACTTCATTGCCCTGCGCGAGAAGCGCATCGACCAGATGCGACCCGATAAAGCCGGCGCCTCCTGTGACCAGAACTCGCATGGTCCTCCCTCGGTGTCCCATGACAGGGGCGAATCGGAATGCGGGCGGACAACTTCGCCGCCCTCGCAGGTGCTTCAGCAGGTTAGGAGAACGTCCGGTCGGGTGTCAAACGCTTTTCTGCCCGTCCCAGATCAGCAAAGCCCATATGGTTCAGCAAGTTGTGGCGATCGCGGCGGCCCGACGAAAGGACCCTCGGGCCACCGGCCGGCCTGCCCCCGCTCCCCGTGGGTCCTCCGCAAGGCTCGTGCCTGCCCCGGCGTCGCCTGAGCGGCGGTCGTCGGGGTATCGAGTTTGGTGCCGCGGAAGCACTTAGCGGCGTGCCGCCGGAATCGGCTCCGCAGACGGACGGAACCGCGGCGGCTGGCGCTCGATCATATGCCCGAAATCTGGTCGATGGGTTGGACGACGGGGGCCATCGAATCGGCACGCTCGAGGGCTGCCAGGATGTTCGACCAGCGAAATCCCCGCGCCGCGAACTCCCGACCCCGGAGGCCCAGGGCTGCGCGGCCGCTCTCGTCCGCCAGCAGGTCGGCGACACACGCCGCCATCGCCGCTGGTTCGTCGGCGACGAGCAGGTCGCGCCCCCCCGTCGCGCCCAGTCCATCCGCCGCGATGCTCGACGTCACGACAGGCACACCCGCGGCCAGGCTCTCGATGATCTTGTTCTGGACGCCGGCGGCGAATCGAAGCGGGGCCACGAACGCGTGCGCCAGCGCGAACTCCGCAGCGAGGTCGGGCACGAATCCCGTGACGACGACGCCAGGCGGAGCGTGCAGCGCGCGGACCTCGGGCGCCGGATCGGCGCCGACCAGCCGCAGCGTCGCATCCGGTCGACGCGCCCGGATCGCCGGTAGCACCTCGCGCGCGAGGACCCGGGCCGAGTCCACGTTGTGCGGCACACCGAGATGCCCCACGAAGAGCAGGCGCGCGCCGGGCTCGCGCTCGATCCCGACCTGCAGCAGATGCTCGGAGAATCCGTTCGGCACGATGTCGATGCGCGGCCACGAGGTCCGCGGGAACCCCGCGAGATCCGCCGGCGAGACGAGCCACGTGCGATCGTAGCGCTCCGCGATCCCCTGTTCGTAGCGCGCGATGCGCCCCGCCTCGAGTCGCGTGATGGCGGAGCGCACCCCGCTCTCGACCGCGGCGCGCCGACCCATGGACAACCCGTAGGAGTCGGCAAGAAAGGCGATCCGTCGCCCCGTCGGCACGCGCAGGCCGTACGGCGTCATGCGGATCATCTGGACGATGGTGGCATCGAACGCGCACGACGCCGTGAGCCCGTCGACGAGGCGATTCATCCGGCCGCTGCGGTAATAGGCGATCTGCAGCGGGGTCCGCGTGGGGAGTGCGAGCGCGGTGCGCGCCAGCGACAGCACCGCCGGAAGCCGCACCACGTGCAGGTCGATCCCGAGGGCACGAATGCGATCCAGTCCCTCCTGCGGCTCGCGACCGTTGACGAACGACGCCAGCGTCACGCGGTGACGCGAGGCGAGCACCTCGAGCATGCGCAGCGCGAGGAGGCGATCGCCGCGATCCGGCGGAAACGGCAGGCGCGACGTGAGGACGAGGACGTTCATGCCGGGTCGCGCCGGGCGATCGAGGCGCACAGGAGGTTGGTGCGCGCCGCCACGGCCGGAAACGCAAAACGTTCGCGGGCGATCGCGTGCGCACGGGCGCCCATGGCGTGGGCCCCCGCCGGGTCGGCGACGAGCGCCGCCACTTCTCGGGCGAGCGCGACGGGTTCCCCGGCGATCCGGATGTCCTGCGCGGGATCGAACCCGAGGCCCTCGGCCCCGAGCGGCGTCGAGACGACCGGAACGCCCGCCGCCGCCGCCTCGACGATCTTCACCCGCGCGCCGGCCCCCATCCACAGCGGCACGAGCACGACCGTCGCCTCCGCAAACTGGGGCGCCATGTCGGGGACGGCGCCGACGACCTCGATGCCGGCGGCGATCAGCTCGCGCGCCAGCTCGGGCGCGATCCCCCGCCCCGCCACGCGCAGGCGCGCGGACGGCGCGAGGCGGCGCAGCTCGGCCGCGCCTTCGGCGACGAACCGGCGAAGACCCTCGACGTTCGGCGAGTAGGCGAACGAACCGACGACCAGCACGACCGCCGGCGTGACCGGGCGCGGGGGCTCGTAGCGCGAGAAGTCGATGCCGATCGGCACCACCTCGATGCGCGCCCCGGGGGCGAGATGCCGCAGCTCGCGCGCCTCGTCGTCCTGGATCGCGAACACGATCGCCGCGCGCTCGGCCGCCGCCCGCTCGAAGCGACGCAGTCGGCCGGCCTGGAAGCGCGCGTAGGCCCGCGTCAGGGGGTCGCGCCGCGTCGCGGCGTAGCGCGCCATCCACAGGTGCTCGACATTTTGCTCTCGCAGGACCCACGGCGTGTCCCCTAGGTCGTCGGCGTAAACGGCGAGGTGGAGGTTGTTCACCACGGCGAACGCCGGGCGGAACGCGCGCACGGCGTCGCGCACGGCGGCCGCATACTCCGGGGAGTGAAAGCGCACCATGGTGTGCGGCCAGCGCCCGAACGACCCGCGCAGGGCCGCCTCGAGCGGACCGGCCGACCGATGCGCCACCCGCACGAGGGTGTGGCACGCCGCGCGGACGAATGCGGGAACCGGCTGCGCGATCCCGTCCAGCGTGTCGAACGTGACGAGCACGACGTCGTGCTCGCGTGCGGCCGTGTCGATCGCCTGCCACAGCACGATGCGACCGCCGTCGTCGAGCGGCCACGGCGTGCGGGGCGTGAGGACGA
>JBKJNH010000363.1:0-10625 GCA_046596055.1 Candidatus Eiseniibacteriota bacterium | reverse complement strand
GCTCGCCCTCTCCGGGCGGGAGCGTCCCGCCGACTCGCAGGCGCCGCAACCCACCGACTTCACGAACTTCGAGAGCCACCCGGTGCACCCGGTGTGCCTGTCGCCGAGCGGCAACCGCCTGTTCGCGGTGAACGTGCCGGACGCGCGGCTCTCCGTCTTCGACGTGACGCCCGTGGGCCTCGTGCTCGTCGACGAGATCCCGGTGGGGCTGGAGCCGGTATCGGTCGCCGCACTCTCCGACGACGTGGTGTGGGTCGTGAACCACCTCTCGGACGATGTCTCCATCGTCGACGTCGCGGCCGGCAACGTCGTGCGCACGCTTCGCGTCGGCGACGAGCCGACCGACGTCGTGTTCGCGCGCACCAGCCTCGCGCCGAATGCGCCAAACGTCGCGTTCGTCTGCGTCTCGCAGGAGGACGCGGTCAAGGCCTACGACCCGGCGACGCTCATCCCGCTCGGGCTTCCGATCGCGATCCCCGGAGATGACCCGCGCGCCCTCGCCCTTTCGGCCGACCGCACGCGCGTGCACGTCGCGGCGTTCTCCTCGGGCAATCGGACGACGCTCGTCCCGTTCGCGGATGTGAAGCCGACGGGTGGTGGACTCGGGCTTCCGGCGCCGGTCCCGGCGAAGGATCCCGCGCTCCCACCTGCTCCGGACGTCGGGCTCATCGTCCAGCACGACGGGAGCGCCTGGCGGGACGAAGTCGGCCGCAACTGGTCGTTTAAGCTGCCGTACACGGTCGCGGACCGCGACCTGTTCGTCATCGACGCGGCGACCCGCAGCATCGTGAATCAGGTGACCGGCGTCGGGACTCTCAACTTCAACCTGGCACCTCATCCGACGACGGGAGCCCTGTGGGTGTCGAACACCGAGGCGACGAACCTGCGCCGCTTCGAGCCGAACCTGCGCGGACAGTTCGTGCGCAATCGCATCTCGATCGTCGACCCGAGCGCGGGCACCGTGAGCGCGGTGCACCTGAACCCGCATGTGAACTACGCCGTTTCGCCCGGGTCGCCTGGAGAGATCGCCGCCTCGCTGGCCCAGCCGACCGACCTGCGCTTCCTGCCCGACGGTTCGAAGGCCTTCGTCGCCGCATTCGGCTCGAACAAGGTCGGCGTACTCGACGGCGTCAGCGCCGCCGTGACCGATCGCATCGCGGTCGGCCAGGGCCCGGTCGGACTCGCGATCGCGGCCGACGGCGCGCGACTGTTCGTTTACAACCGATTCGATAACTCGATCTCGACGATCGATACGGGATCGAACGCGGTCCTCGCCACGACGAGCCTGGGCTTCGATCCCACGCCGGCCGTCGTGCGCGACGGGCGACCCTTCCTGTACGACGCGGGCCGCACGTCCGGCCACGGCGACGCCTCGTGCGCCTCGTGCCACGTGTTCGGGAACAACGACGGGCTCGCCTGGGACCTCGGGGATCCCCAGGGCGAGATGGCGCCGCTTCCGCCGGGCCAGATCGACCCGCTCCTCGCCGACTTTCACCCGATGAAAGGCCCGATGGTCACGCAGTCGTTTCGTGGGCTGCCGGGCACCGGCCGCCTGCACTGGCGCGCCGATCGCGCAAACTTCACCGCATTCAACGGGGCGTTCGTGTCGCTCAATGGCCGGGCCGACACGCTCTCCGCGGGCGACATGCAGCTCTACGCGGACTTCGTCGCGACGATCCAGTATCCGCCGAATCCGAACCGGCTCCTCACCGACGCCTTGCCGAACCCGGCCGACGGCCCGAACGCAGTGCGCGGGCTCAACGAGTTCGTCAACGTGCCGCACGACGCGTTCTTCCGTTGCAACACATGCCATCTCCTGCCCACAGGGACGAGCGGGCAGTCCGTGAACGCGGACGCGCTGCTCGAGGACCAGGACATGAAAGTCCCGCACCTGCGGAACATGTACGAGAAGAACGAGTTCTCCCGCGCGCCCGGTGCGGTAAACAAGTCGGGCTTCGGCTTCACCCACGACGGCGCCTTCGACAACCTGGTGAACTTCCTCCAGCTGAGCGTGTTCAACTTCCCGGGCGGCGATCCGCAGCGACGCGACGTCGAGGCGTTCATGCTCGCGTTCCCCACCGGCACACGCCCCTCGGTCGGAAGGCGCATCACGCTGCATGCCGGGAACCGTGATCTCGGCTCAACCACGTCCGTCCTCGACTCCCTCTACATCGCCGCCGACTCCCAGCACTGCGATCTCGTGGTGCGCGGCAAGTCCGGCGGACTCAAGCGGGGCTGGCTGTACGACCGCATCACGAAGGTGTTCACGGCGGATCGCTCGAGCGACCCGACACTGACGAAAGCCGCACTCCGCGCCCTCGCCGGCACCGGCAGCGAGCTCACCTGGTTCGGTGTCCCCCCCGGCTCCGGCCGCCGCATGGGCATCGACCGCGATCGCGACACCTTCCTCGATCGCGACGAACTCGACGCCGGCTCGAATCCCGCTAACCCCCTGTCGGTGCCCGCGAACGTGGCAGTCGACGAGGACGCAAACACTGCCCCGCTACGCATCACCCTCGCCGGCGGCGTCCCCAACCCCTTCGGCCAGGCCGCCGCTGGCAACGCCGCCACAACGATCCGCTTCGCCCTTCCATCGGTCGCAGACACGAAGTTGGAGATCTACGACGCCCGCGGCCGCCGCGTGAAGACGCTGCTCGAGGGCATGCGCCAGCCTGGCGATCACAGTGTCGCGTGGGATGGACGAGACGGAGATGGGAGGCCGGTGGCAGCGGGACTGTACTTCTACCGGCTGACGGCGTTGGGGCAGGTTCGAACGGTGAAGGGGATGCGACTGTAGGCAAGCGGTGTCCTCGTGACGGCGCGGCGCGACGCGGCGCTGGCACCTGTCCCACACCTGGTCTACGCTCCCCCTGATCGCCCCCGATCAACGCAACGCCACACGCCCCCGTGGCAGGTGATTCGTGCATCCTCACTCACTGACCAATCTCAGCGACGCGACCCTGATTCGTGATCTCAAGGACCTGGTTGCACGCGACCGCGCAACGACCGCCGCTCTCCTCGCCCACATTGCCGAGGTCGACTCCCGGCGCCTCTTCGCCCCTGCGGGCTACCCGTCGATGTTCGCCTACTGCGTGGAAGAACTCCGTCTCTCGGAGGGCGCGACCTACAAGCGCATCACGGCGGCGAGGGCCGCGCGGAAGTACCCCATCCTGTTCCGGCTCGTGGCGGAAGGACGCCTGCACTTGACGGCGATCAAGTTTTTGGCCCCGCACCTGTCGCCCTCAAACGCCGAGGAGTTGGTGGCGAGCGCGATCGGGCTGGGCAAGGTGGAACTCGAGATGATGCTCGCTCGGCGGTTCCCGGATCCGCTCGCAGAAGCCCCCCTGTGGACCCCGGACACGACTTCTCATGCATCCCAACCCGTTCTGGCACAAATCATTGCGAGTGGGCTCGAGAATGTCTCTGAACTGGTTCCGGAACCAGTTGAGGCCGCTACGACCAGTGCCGCGGTGGCGACGACGTCCCCGCTCGTCCCTGCGCCGGGCAGCGCGAGCCACCTGACCCTGGCGCGGCCGCGCTATCTTCTCCAAGTCTCGATCGAACCGAAAACCAGGCACAAGCTGCACTATCTCCAGACCCTGCTGAGCCACTCGATCCCATCCCGCGACGTGGCCCAAGTGATTGATCGCGCCCTCGACGCTCTGATCGCCCAGGTCGAGAAGCAGAAGTTCGCGGCCACGACGCGGCCGCAGGCCCCGGCACGGGTGGCAAGCGCGGCCGCCACCCGGGCCCTCCCTGCGTCGGTCCGCCGCTCCGTCTGGGCTCGCGACCAGGGACGTTGCACCTTCCTCGGTGAGACCCTCCAGCGATGTCGCTCACGCAGCTTTCTCGAGTTTGATCACATCGTGCCGGTCGCGCGGGGCGGCCTCGCCACGATCGAAAATCTGCGCCTGCGCTGCCGGACTCACAATCAGTACGAAGCCGAGCGTGCGTTCGGGGCAAGCTTCATGATCAGGAAACGAGCGCAGAAGCGCGAGCAATCCCAGGATTCTCCCGCGCAGGCTCCGGCCGTTGCGGGCACGGCCCGCTCCTCTACTGAAGCTCGACCTGCTGGAACACCACCCCGCGGGCCGACATCTCCCCGAGGATGAATCGCGCTGCATCCGCGTCCAGGCCGACGCGTTCGAGCGGCAGGACCCCGACGCCGCGGATTCCGCCTTCGGCGGCAAGCCGTGCTGTGACTGCCGTCGTGAAAGCGGTCGTCCTTGCCATCGCGGTCAGGCCGGTCGTCGGGTCGTAGCGGTCGGTCATCACGCTCTTCATGGTCCGGCCGCTCTTCCACCGGGCTTCGACGACGAGAGCGACAAGGTCTTCCGGCGGATCGACGACGCACTCGCGGCGGAAGGATTCGATCAGCGTTCCCGCTTCGAGCAGCGGGCGGATCGCCTTGACGTGGCCCGGCCAGCGGAGCGTCTTCTCGGCCATGGTGCGGACACCCGAGCCAGTCGAGAGAAGCGTCCTGAGGCCATCGGACACGAATGCTTCCATGGGGCCGATGCCGGGGACTTCGTAGTCTTCGATGCGGTCGAGAACCGGCTCGGTGATGTACTCGCCCTCGCGGACCCATCTTGCGGGGCGGGTGTACTCTTCTAGCAGGTCGTCGATCGACCAGGTCACGACGTAGCCGTATGGGCGTAGCCTGTCCTGGGCGACGCCGCCGACCAGGATCTCGAGTTCCACCGGCGTTCCGTGCCGGCCAGTCGCTTCGCCGACGAGCAGGTGCGACAATCCGGGAGCGAGGCCGCAGTCGGGCACGATGGCGATCCCGGCGCGAGCGGCGGCGCCGTCGAGGGTGAGCGGGTCCTCGGCCGAGAACGAGACGTCGACGAGCGGGCGCTTCGCGTCGATCGCGGCCTGCATCGCGCCGTAGCCGAACCGCGAGGGGAGCGCGCCGACGCCCAGGTCGTATTCGTGCAGCAGGCGGGCGATCGCCTGGGGCGACGAGAGGTCGGCCTCGAGCCAGCGCAGGTTGCGCCCTTGCGGCAACTCCGGGTCGCGGACGTCCGCGACGGTGATGGTGGCGGTGGGCAGCGAGCGGGCGAGGTCGCCGGCGAGCACGCGACCCTGCTGGCCGCCGCCGAGGACGAGGATCTTCTTCACGCAGACCTCCATGAACACGGACGAAAGGAAGGATCACCATGGCCGACGCCACGAAGCCCACCGACGACGAGCTGAAGGCCCGCCTGACCCCCGAGCAGTACGAAGTGACGCGGTGCAGCGCGACCGAGGCCCCGTTCAGCGGCAAGTACTGGAACACGCATGACGACGGGATCTACCGCTGCGTCGTCTGCAACGTCGAGCTGTTCCGCTCCGACGAGAAGTTCGACTCCGGCAGCGGCTGGCCCAGCTTCTGGCGCGCCGCGGCCGGCGATCGCATCAAGGAAGTGACCGACCGCAGCCACGGCATGGATCGCACCGAGGTGCGCTGCGCCAACTGCGACTCGCACCTCGGCCACCTGTTCGACGATGGCCCGATGCCGACCCGCATGCGCTACTGCATCAACTCGGCCGCGCTCGACCTCGAGAAGAAGACTCCCTAGCGCGCGACGATTACGCCACAGGCGATCCGGCCGCCGGCATTGCCCACCGGCTGGCCGCCGTCGTCGGGCTTCGCGTGCACGATCACCGACTTGCCTGCGATCGGATTCTTCGCACCCTTCACCGTGATGTTCGCGACCGTGATCTCGTAGTGCGCGTTGCCCTTCGCATCCGCGGCCACGTTGCCCAGGTCGCCGGCATGTCTCGGGTCGGCAGGCGGCAGCCCGTGCGCATGCTGCTCGGGGTTGTAGTGGCTGCCCGCGCTCGACGCATCGGGCGCGCTGCAGTCGCCCTTCTCGTGCACGTGCATCGCATGCTGCTGCCCGGGCGTCAGCCCGGTCAGGTCGGCGACGACGCGCACGGATCCATCCTTCATCTCGGCGAACGTCACGGTTCCGGCCGTGACATTCCCCTGCGTGGGCGACATCTTGACGCTGGCGTAGGCGACCGGCGCGGACGCCGTCATGCCCGCATCCGCCGACGGCGACGTGCCGCCGGGACCCTTGGCGCAGCCCGATGCGAGCAGCGTGCCGGCGACGAGGCCGACCAGGGCGAAGCTCCGATGACGAATCATGAAGTCCTCCGACGTTTGGGAGCCGGCTTCGCGCCGGCGGCCCGGGGAGAGTCCAGCCCCGGCCGGTCACCATGGACCGGCCGCAGGAAGAGCAGCGTCAGGGGGGGTAACATCAATTCAATCGAATGCGTCCGCCCGTGCGCGGGCACGGGATCCGCGGTGACGAGACCGGCATTTCCGATGCCGCCCCCGCCGTACTTCGTTGCATCCGTGTTGAGGATCTCGGCGTAGGCTGCGGCCCCGGGGACGCCGATTCGATACCCGCGACGGGTCACCGGCGTGTAGTTGGCGACGACGACCAGGAAGTCCTCCGGATCGACGGCGATCCGTCGATACGAGACGATGCTCGACGCATCGTCCTGGAAGTCGATCCACTCGAAGCCTTCCCATGCGTGATCCTGCTCGTGCAGCGCGGGCTCGTCCCGGTACAGCGCATTCAGGTCGCGCACCAGCAGGCTCACTCCGCGGTGAAACGCGCCTTCCTCCGGATCCTCGAGCAGACCCCAGTCGAGCTGGGTCGCGAAGTTCCACTCAGCCCACTGCGCGATCTCGCCGCCCATGAACAGCAGCTTCTTGCCGGGGTGCGACCACTGCGTCGCATACAACGCGCGCAGGTGCGCGAAGCGCTGCCCGCGATCGCCCGGCATCTTCGAGACCAGGGCCTTCTTCAGGTGCACGACCTCGTCGTGCGACAGGGGCAGCAGGAAGCGCTCGCTGAACGCGTAGGCCATCACGAACGTGAGCTTGCCGTGGTGGAATCGCCGGTGGATCGGGTCCTGCGCGAAGTAGGCCAGCATGTCGTGCATCCAGCCCATGTTCCACTTGAGGTCGAAACCCAGCCCGCCCTCGCTCGGCGGTCGCGTCACGTGAGGCCAGGCGGTCGATTCCTCGGCGCACATGAGCGCCCGCGGATGCCGCTCGTGGACGACCTGGTTGAGGCGGCGCAGGAAGTCGATGGCCTCGAGGTTCTCCCGCCCGCCGAAACGATTGGGCAGCCACTCGCCTTCCTTCCGCGAGTAGTCGAGGTAGAGCATCGAGGCGACCGCGTCGACGCGCAGGCCGTCCAGCCCGAAGCGATCGAGCCAGTGGAGCGCGCTCGACAAGAGGAAGTCCGAGACCTCGCGCCGTCCCCAGTGAAAGACCAGAGTGCCCCAGTCGGGCTGCGCGCCGCGACGCGGATCGGGATGCTCGTACAGCGGCGTGCCGTCGAAGCGCGCCAGCCCCGCCGCGTCGCGCGGAAAGTGCGCGGGCACCCAGTCGAGCAGGATGCCCAGGCCGGCGGAGCGCGCGGCCGCGACAAAGCGGGCAAACTCGGCGGGAGTTCCGTGGCGCGAAGTCGGAGCGAAGTAGCCCGTCGACTGGTAGCCCCACGAGCCGTCGAACGGGTGCTCGGTGATCGGCATGAGCTCGAGGTGCGTGAAGCCCATCGCCGCCGCGTACGGCACGAGGCGGTCGGCCAGCTCGTTCCACGTGAGCCAGCGCCCGTGCGGCGAGACGGCATCGCTCTCGCGCCGCCACGAGCCGACGTGAACCTCGTAGATCGAGATCGGGCGATCGAGCGCCGAGCCCGCGTGACCCGGCGCCGAGACGAGACCCCGGGCGCCGGCGACGCGCGGCGGGCGCACCTCGTCGATCACGATCGAGGCCGTGCCCGGGCGCACCTCGGTGAACCCGCCGGCGGGATCGGTCTTCATGAACGGGCGGCCGCTGCGCGGCTGGATCTCGAACTTGTACATCTCCCCCGCCGACACACCGGGAACGAACAGCTCCCACACGCCGGTCGAGCCGCGCGGTCGCATCGGGTGGGCGAGACCGCTCCAGCGATTGAGTCCGCCGACGACGCTCACGCGTCGCGCGTCCGGCGCCCACACGGCGAAGCGCACTCCCTTCAACTTCTGATGAGTGACCGCGTGCGCACCGAGCAGGTCGCCGACGGCCAGGTGCTCGCCACGGACGAAGCGCGCGAGTTCCTCGTCGGCGATCACAGGACCCAGCCGATACGGGTCCTCGATCAAGCGGCTGCTCCCGTCGGGGGCCGCGATCTCCAGCCGGTAGCGCGCCCGACCGGTGGCCGGGTCGATCGGGGCGGTGGACGCCGGGTCGAGCAGCGCCTCGAACAGGCCGGCGGCGTCGATGCGCACGGCCTCGATCGTGCGTCGCCCGGCGCGCACCCGCACCGCCGAAGCCCCGGGCGCGAGCGTCCGCACGGCGATCATCACGCGGCCGCCGCGGTCGACGGCGTGCGGCCCGAGCACGGAGAATGGATCGGCGTGCTCGCCGCGGAGGAGCGCGGTGCAATCGCTCGCGGCGAGCGTGGCGGGAGACTCCGGAACGGGCGTGGTCACGCCGCTACCGTACGCGGCCCCGTCTCCGGCCTCAAGGTCCCCGCCTTGTTCGGGGGCGGATTTCGTGCTATCCGTTGCATGTCGGCAGGCCCGACATCCCGCGCTAGACTCGGGTTCGCCCCGGAGGACGCCCCCACGATGCCTCGCCCGGCATTCCTGTCGTCGACGATCGGCCGCAAGGTCGTCATGGCCATCACCGGCCTCATGCTCGTCGGCTTCGTCTTCGTGCACATGCTCGGCAACCTGCTCCTGTACCAGGGCCCCGAGGCGATCAACGCGTACGGGCAATTCCTGAACGAGTTCCTGCACGGCTGGGGAATCTGGGCCGCACGGGCGGGGCTCCTGGCCGCCGTCGCGCTCCACATCGGCTGCGCCGCGTCGCTCACCCGCGAGGAACTGGCCGCGCGCCCCGTTCGCTACCGCATGTGGAAGCCGAAGCGATCGACCTACGCCTCGCGCACCATGCGCTGGAGCGGGGTGATCGTCCTGAGCTTCATCGTCTATCACCTGCTCCACTTCACGACGGGCGCGGCCCATCCCGACTTCATCCGGGGCGACGTCTACCACAATGTCGTGACCGGCTTCGCGGCATGGCCCGTCGCGCTGTTCTACACGTTCTCGATGGTCCTGCTCGGGCTGCACCTGCGGCATGGCGTGTGGAGCCTGTTCCAGAGCCTCGGCGTGTCGCACCCGCGCCACCTTGCGCTCGCCCGCACCGCCGCCATCGCCTTCGCGACGATCATCGTGCTGGGCAACGTGTCGTTCCCCCTATCGGTCCTGTTCGGACTGGTCCGCTGAGCGGGAGGCCCGCGCGCATGGAACTCCATTCGAACATCCCGGCCGGACCGCTCGAGGAGAAGTGGGAGACCCGCCGCTTCACCGTCAAGCTGGTGAACCCGGCGAACAAGCGGAAGTACAAGGTGATCATGGTGGGCACCGGGCTCGCCGGCGCGTCGGGCGCGGCCTCGCTGGCCGAGCTCGGCTACGAGGTGGCCGCGTTCTGCTACCAGGACAGCCCGCGCCGCGCGCACTCGATCGCCGCGCAGGGTGGAATCAACGCGGCGAAGAACTACCGTAACGACGGCGACAGCGTGCACCGCCTGTTCTACGACACGATCAAGGGCGGCGACTTCCGCGCCCGCGAGGCCAACGTCCATCGCCTCGCCGAGATCTCGGTCCGCATCATCGACCAGTGCGTCGCCCAGGGCGTCCCGTTCGCCCGCGAGTACGGCGGCCTGCTCGACAACCGCAGCTTCGGCGGCGCACAGGTGTCGCGCACCTTCTACGCCCGGGGCCAGACCGGCCAGCAGCTTTTGATCGGCGCCTACCAGGCGCTCGAGCGGCAGATCGGCGCGGGCAAGGTGGCCATGTACTCGCGCCACGAGATGCTCGACCTCATCGTCGTCGACGGCCGGGCGCGCGGCATCGTGGTGCGCGACCTGGTCACCGGCGAGATCGAGACGCACTTCGCCGACGCCGTGTGCCTGGCGACGGGCGGCTATGGCAACGTGTTCTACCTGTCGACCAACGCCAAGGGCTGCAACACGAGCGCGATCTGGCGGGCGCATCGCCGCGGCGCGGCCTTCGCCAACCCTTGCTTCACGCAGATCCACCCCACCTGCATCCCGGTGTCGGGCGACTACCAGTCCAAGCTCACGCTGATGTCCGAGTCGCTGAGGAACGACGGCCGCATCTGGGTTCCCGTCCGCGCCGGGGACGATCGCGCGCCGCACCTGATCCCCGAGGCCGAGCGCGACTACTACCTCGAGCGCAAGTACCCGAGCTTCGGCAACCTCGCGCCGCGTGACATCGCCTCGCGCGCCGCCAAGCAGGTGTGCGACGAGGGCCGCGGCGTCGGCCCCGGCGGCCAGGGCGTCTACCTCGACTTCGCCGACGCGATCGCACGGCTGGGCGAACAGGCGGTGCGCGACAAGTACGGCAACCTGTTCGACATGTACGCGCAGATCACGGGTGAGGATCCGTACAAGGCGCCCATGCGCATCTACCCCGCCGTGCATTACACGATGGGCGGCCTGTGGGTCGACTACGACCTGATGAGCACGATCCCCGGCCTGTTCGTCCTCGGCGAAGCGAACTTCTCCGATCACGGCGCGAACCGGCTCGGCGCCTCGGCCCTCATGCAGGGC
>JBKJNH010000254.1:0-2647 GCA_046596055.1 Candidatus Eiseniibacteriota bacterium | reverse complement strand
CGCCACGCCCGGCAGCGTCCACGCCGCGACGACGGCGGCCAGCGTGGCGGCCGCGCCGAGCGACGGCGTGAGCGGCGCAAGCGCCGCGGGCGCGCGGGCGAGCGCGCCGGCGATGCGCAGGGTGAGCAGCGCGCCCGCATCGGCGACGATCCAAAGTTGCGATGCGCCCGAGACGAGCGCGAGCAGCCCGGCGACGAGGGCAACGTTCGTCACGGGAACGAGCACGAGGTTGGCCACGAGACCGAGCGTGCTGATCGTGCCGAACACGAGCGCGAGACAGGGCAGCGCCACGAGCTGCGCGGCGAGCGTCGTGACGAACGCGTCGCACAGTGCGGGCCCGGCGCGCGCCCACCGCTCCCGCGCCCGGGCGGCAATCGGCGCAGCGACGGCGAGCAGCCCCCAGGTGGCGAACACGGAGAGCTGGAAGCCCGCATCGAGCGCATTCGCCGGACGCAGGGCGAGCAACGTCAGCACCGCCAGCGCCAGAGCCTGGGCGCCCCGCAGCGGCCGACCGAGGAGCGCGGCGACCTCAAGCCACGCAGCGGACACGCCCGCGCGCCAGACCGAGGGCGCCCCGCCGGCGAGAGCGCAGTACAGCGTCACGGCGAGAAGGCGCAGCATCGCTGCGCGCCGACCGCGGGCGCCGGCCATGCGGATCGCGCGCTCGAACAGCGCGGCGACGAGGACGACGTGCATTCCGGAGATGGCGAGCAGGTGCAGCCCGCCGATCCGCCGCAGGTCCTCGGCGGCGGCGGCGTCGAGACCGTTGCGATCGCCGAGCAGGAAGCCCGCCAGGAACGCCCCGGCCCGACCGCGCTCCTGGTCACGGATGCGCGCCAGCAAGCGGACCCGCAACGGCGAAAGCAAGCGCGCACCGAAGTCGCCCGGCGCGGGTGGCGCGACCCGACGCAGCGTCGATGGGGTGAAGCGCGCTCGACCGGCGAGACCCTCGCGCCGGGCCCAGGCGCGGGCGTCGAAACCCCCTGGATTCCGGGCCGTGTCGAACGCCCCGAGCGCGACGAGACCGCGGACGAGGTCGCCGTCGGCCAGCCGCGGTCCGCCCCGCACGCGGGCGTCGAGCGCGACGCCGCGCGGGAGACCCAGGTTCGAGCGCACGACCTCGATCCGTAGCCGTCGCTCGCCGGCGCGCGCGGTCGGCAGGCCGCGGACGCGCGCGACGATCCAGCCACGGTGGGCCGTGTCCTCCGGAAGGAGCGCGTGTTCTCCGCGTGCCCCGGAGGCCGCACCGTGCACGAGGAAGCCCATGCCAAGCGCGAGCACGGCGAGCCCGGCGGCCAGGCGCGGCCGCTGCGCCGCCGCGGTCCCAAGTGCCCCCACCGCGAGCCCGCCGGCGATCGCCACGACGAGGATCAGGCGTGGATCGTCCCACGCGATCGCGGCCGACCCGCCGAGGCCGGCGGCGGCGAAGGCGAGGAGCGCTGCTGCGGGCGCGGTGGCGATTCCGGCGGCGCCGGGTCGCGCCAGCGTGCGCAGCGCGAGAGGGACATTCATGCTGCCGAAGACTGCAAGCCGCGAGCCGAAGGCCCATCTTCCGCCGCCGCAACGCGAACGGCCCGGAGCGTCTGCCCCGGGCCGTCCCCTTCGGTTGACGTCTGACGCCGTGCGCTTACGGCCGCACGAGCGTCTGGGTCACTTCGGAGAAGTACTCCTCGCCCTCGCGGGTCTCGATCTCCACGTAACTCGCGACGCTCTTCCCGGCGACGAGGCCGGCAGTCGGCCATGCCAGCGTGCCGGTCGTCCGCACGCCGTCGGCCGCGAGGAGCAGGTCGTGCGACGTCCACGCCTTCGCCCCGGCCGGGCGCTGGAACAACCGCATGCGACGCACCGGCAGCGGCACGTTGGCGGCGAGATTCGCCGTCAGCGTGGGCGGCGCGGCGAGCGAGATCGCCGGCACGGCGGCGAGCGCGACGCGCGGCTCGGATTCGCGGCCGAACGTGCTGTGGGCGAAGTAGCGACCGCCCGGCTGCACGTCGACGTGATGCACCGGCCCGTGCTCGCCGCCGGCGACGATGCGGACCGAGTGCGGACCCGGCGTCAGCCGGAGCTCGAGCGGCGTGCTCCCCGCCGCGCGCCCGTCGAGGTAGACGGCGGCGCCGTCGACGTCCTCGACGCCGTTCGACGTCACGCGCTCGGCTCGCGCGGTGACCATGCCGAAGTCGGGGACGCGCTCGGGCTCCGCCGTGATTCGCGTCGACTGCCCCGCCTTCACCTTCACCTCTTCCTCCCACGGCCGCAGCCCCTCGCCCTGAAACGACAGGCGGTGGCGGCCGACGGGAACGTCGTCGCGCCACAGCGGAACCGTTCCCCACGGTTCGCCATCGAAGGAGACGCGCAGCCTGGCCGCGGTGTCGGCGCTGGCGATGGCCAGCGAGCCGGTCCACGCCACGGACTTCTCGACGCGTCCGGCCCGCTCGCCATCGACGGTGAAGACCGCGTTCGCATACTCGCCGTAGGCGAGTTCGACCCGGTGCTCGCCGGGTTCGAGCGGCAGCGTCAGGGGCGTGCGGCCGGGCACGCTCTCGCCGTCGACGCGCACCGTTGCGCCGGCCGGTTGCGTGGTCAGCACCAGGTCGTAGCTGCCGACGACCACGCGCATCAGCGACTCGCGCTGGAGGAGGAGCGCGGC
>JBKJNH010000311.1:0-3566 GCA_046596055.1 Candidatus Eiseniibacteriota bacterium | reverse complement strand
GCGCGACCCTTCTCGTCGGTGACGCGCTGGATGAAGCGCAGCGCGCCCTCGGCGTCGCCCTCGTGGTAGGCGAGGGCGGCACGCCGCAGCGCTGCCTCGCTCACCAGCTCGCCGTTGCCGGCCGCGGCCGCGCGATCGACGGCGCGCTCGAGCGCGGCGCGCGCGGCGACCGTGTCGCGCGAGGCCAGGTGGGCATGGGCGAGGACGAGCAGCCAGAACGCGGCGGCGTCGCCGCTCTCGAGCGGGCGGCCCCATGTCTCGGTGGCGCGCGCATTGCCGCCACGCGCCATGCGTTCGCCGACCGCGATCGCGGCGGCGAGTCCGAGCGGTCCGCGCGTGACGGCGGTCGCGGCGTCGAGAGGGGGTCCGCTGCATGCGCCCTGTTCGAGGGCGCACAGGTCGAGGGCGGCGCGTGCCCACGGCGTGCCGGGCGCACTGCGCAGCAGCACGTCGCGCTCGGCGAGGGACAGCTCGACATTGCCGGCTGCCAGCAATGCCTCGGCGCGCAAGAAACGCAATGCGGCATCCGACGCCGCGGCCCCGGTCGCGGGTGCGGCGCCCGCGGCGAGCGCCTCGGCGGCGAGCGCGGCGGCGCGATCGGGGCGTCCGACCTCGAACTCGTAGGCGGCGGCGCGCGACAGCGCCTCGCGCCAGGCGGCCGCAGCGGGCGCGGCGGACGCACCGACGGCCGCCCCGGCGAGAGTCGCCAGGACGGCCGTCGCGGCCACGATGTGCGGCCATGCCAGGCGCGGTCGCTGCATCAGGGTGAGGTCTCCGCGATCGCCTCGAGCTTCGAGCCGCTGCCCTCGCCGCGCGCGGTGAGGCGCAGCAGCGACAGTGCCTCGTTGGGCACGGCGCCGCTCCAGTCGACCCGCTCCACGCGCCGGTCGGCGGCCTCGATCTCGACGCGCACCAGGCGATTGCCCGGGCGCACGCGGGCGCGCATGACTTCGCTCCATGTGCCGGCGTCGAGCGAGGTCCACTCGGCGGTGCCGTAGGTGCGCCGGGCCACCTCGACGTTGTCGACGAACACGCGCAGCACGGCGGGGCGCGCCCGCTTCTCGATCGCGAGGTAGATCGCCAGCTCGGTCGGCCGCTCGATCCCCAGGTCCTTTTCGGCGGCGGCGAGGCGCGCCTCGCTGATCGCGAGGAAGCTGTCGGCCCTCGCCTGCTCGAGACGCCACGCCGACAGTCCGGCCAGCGCCCGCTCGTAGTCCCGCGCCGCCGGGGCGGCCGTCGCGTGCGACAGCGTGTCGAGCGCCGCCTGGATGGAGTTGAGACGTGCGAGACCGCGCGCCTCGGCAGCCGCCAGGTCCCTCGGGCGGTCGCGCTGCGTGCGCGGGTCGCTCGCCCGCGCCTCGAGCACGGCGAGGAAGCCCGCGCGATAGGCGACGAGGAATGGGGGCAGGCCAAGCATGGCCGCCGGGGCATCCGTTCCCGGGGCGGTCGCGCTGCCGAGTTCCGCTCCGCGCGCCGAGATCGTCGAGCCACGCAAGGCGTCGAAGACGCCGCCCGCGCCGCGCCCGTCACCCAGGTACCACGCGGTGCCGCTGCCGAGGCGAGCCGGCAGCAGCCCGCGTGACAGGACAGCGCTGCGCGGCACGCCGACCGCAGTGCGCGCCTGGCTGTCGCCGGCGATGAACCCGGCGATGAGCGCGCTCGGCTCGATCCAGCCCGCCTCGATGGGCATGGAGTCGAACACGAATGGCACCGCGACCGACGTGAGACGCCCCGACTCGGCGAAAGTGAACGCGCGCGCACCGCGATCCGGGGAGGAGTAGATGAACGTCCACGCGCGCGCCGAGCCGTCGGCGGCGAGCGTGTCGGCGCTCTCGACGTAGACGAGCGTGGCGTCGCCCGACCACACGTGCGCGGTCGTGTGCGCGCCGGGCAGCAGGTCGATGGCACGGAGGAAACGGACCGGTGGGCGCGTGGCGGCGCGCGCGGCGATGCTCTCCTCGATCTCGCCGGGACGCGCGTGCCCGCGCGTCGCGACGACGCAGAGGAAGCCCAGCACGAGGCCCGCAAGCACGGGAACGAGGCGTGTGCGAAGCGGGGGACTGGCGGACATGGCGGACTCCGTTCCGAGAGGTGCCGGGGATGAGCGGGGCCGGCGCGGCCACCGGGGAAATTATCGGCGGCTGGCGGGCGGGCCTGAAGGGCAGTCTACAGGAGCAAGTGCAAGTGGGAGCGGGTTTTGTGGCATGATCCGCCGATGCGCCGCCTGCTCGGGTTCCTGGCCGTTCTCGCCGTCCTCGTCCTGCTCGCCGCGGGCTTCCTCGCGTGGACGGTTCAGCGCTCGGTCCCGCCCGTCCGGGAGTCCGTCGCGGTCCTGCCCGTCGGGCTCTCGAACCCCGGCGATCCGCACGTGTCCATCGAGTTCGACGGGCTGGGGACCCCCACGATCCGGGGCGGCTCCGAGGACGCCGTCGCCTTCGGTCAGGGTTACGCGCACGCCCGCGACCGGCGATTCCAGATGGAGCTTCTGCGCCGCACCGCCGCCGGCCGGCTCTCCGAGCTCGTCGGTCGCGCCGCGCTCCCCTCGGATCGGTTCTTCCGCACGCTCGGCTTCGCCGTCGTCGCCGACTCGGGCATCGCGCGGATCGGTCCGCGCCGACGCGCCCTGTTCGAGGCCTACAGCGCCGGCGTGAACGCGTGGGACGCGACCCATCCGCCGCCGCCCGAGTTCCTGCTGCTCGGCGTGACCCTCGAGCCCTGGGCGCCGCGCGACATCGCTCTCGCCTCGCTGCTCATGCAGCAGGACCAGTGCTGGGAGTCCGCCGGCGACGAGCGCGATCGCGAGATCATGGCGGCCGCGCTGCCGCCCCCGCTGGTCGACTTCCTCATGCCGGTCGTCACCGCGTGGGATGAGCCCTTGCTCGCCGGTGCGATGCCGGCAGAGCCGCCATTGCCCACGGCCGCGGACGTCGACCTACGCACCGCACGAGCCGCTGCGCCGACGCGGCCCGCGAGCGCATCGGTCGCGCTCGCCTTCGGTCCGCGCAAGGAGCGCGACGGCGCGCAGGGCAGCAACGCCTGGGCGGTCTCGGGTGCCCGCACGCGCTCGGGCCGTCCGCTGCTGGCCAATGATCCGCACATGACGCTGCGCGTTCCGACGTTGTGGCATCGCCAGCGGCTCGAATTCGCGGACGACGCGCTCGACGCCGCGGGTAAACCGCTCGCTCGTGCCATCACCGGCGTGTCGCTGCCGGGCGTGCCGGGGATCGTCTTCGGTTCGAACGGCGCGGTCGCGTGGGGCGGGACGAACGTGCAGGGCGATTTCGTCGACCTGGTGCGCTGCATCCCGGCCGACGCCGAGACGCTGTCGTACGCGGGGCCCGCCGGGCCCGAGCCTTTCGGCGAGCGCGTCGAGGTGATCGCGATCAAGGGTGCGCCCGCCGACACGCTGCGCGTGCGCACGACGCGCTTCGGCCCGATCGTCGGGCCCTCTCGCGCGGAGAGCGGCGGACTGCTCGCCGCGCAGTGGTCGGCGCTCGATCCCGCGACGCTCGACACGGACCTCTTGCCGATCGATCGCGCGACGTCGCTCGATGCGTTTCTCGCCG
>JBKJNH010000308.1:0-7341 GCA_046596055.1 Candidatus Eiseniibacteriota bacterium | reverse complement strand
CCCAGCGTTCCCGACCGCGCCTCGAAGTCGTCGATCACCACGCGATACGACCCGAAGGCGAAGCGCGCCGGCCGCACGAGCGCCCACGACGCCGAGTCGGCCTCGACGTCGGCGCGCGTCAGCGTCACGTGCGTCATCGCCGAGTCGAATGTCGCGGTCCCTGCGAGCGCCACCCGGTGCTGCGCGTCGAGCGTCGAGGTGAGCTCGAAGGTTGGCGCGCCCTCGGCCCAGCGGGCGATCACCTGCGCCGCCTGCAGTCTCACGGCGCCGGCCTGCAGCGACCGGAAATTCACCGTGGCCTGCGCCTGGTCGAGCCGATACGCACGATCGAGCATGCCGCTCGCGACGACATCCCCGCCGAAGAGGCGATTGCCGTCGACCGCCAGCGAGCGAACCGCGCCGCTCAAGTCGAAGTGAAGACGCCGGGCCGGACCGTACAGCCGGGCGTCCAACAACGCGTTCGACAGGCTCATCGAGTCAATTCCGAGAATGGGCTCGAGCGGCTCGAGATCCTTCACCTCGAGCGCGACGTGCAGGCCGGCGGCCGAGTCGACGACCACCGTGGTGTCGAACAGCGCGACCTGCCCGTCGCCGGACGCCGCGGCCACGTTCGAGTTGAGAAACAGCGTGTCGAGAGTGACGACCCCGGCGGCGAGCGCGACACGTGTTTCGAGCGAGTCGACGCGGGCGTTTCCGATCCGCCCCTTCGCGACGGCGCGGCCGGTGGCGCGTGCCGTGTGCGGGCTCACGCCCTGACCCTCGGCCGTGAGGTCCAGCGTCCCTGCGCTCGTGAGCGTGTCGGGCCCGCCGGCCAGGTCCGCCACCACGCCGAAGGGGATGGCGCCTGTCGCGGTCCACGACCCGGTGTCACCCTCGGCAGCGAGCGTGGCAGTCCCCCTCGCCGTGCGCACCTCGAGGTCCGCGCGCGCGCGGCCTCCCGTGAAGTCGAAGTCGCCATCGACGCCGTCGAGCGCGAACGTGCCGATGCGCGAGCGGTCGAGGTGGATGCGGCCCGCCGAGATCTCGGCGCCGCGGCCCGAGAACGACAGCGTTCCGGCGAGGTCGGTGGGCGGCATGGACCCGTCGGTCCACGAGCCGAGATCGACGTCGTCGAAGCGCATCTCCTGCACGTCGTACGTCGGCGTCGTCTCGAACGGCCGCGCCTTCGCCGCAAACCGCACGCTTCCGTTGGGGGACGTGGCCGCACCCTCGAGAACGAGGGTTCCGTCGGCGAGGACGACCGTGGCCCGGCCTTCGTCGACGGGCTGCCCGCGCACCACCGATCCGTCAAGGTCAAGCCACGCGCGCGCGTCGGCCCCGCGGCCCTCGGCGCGGAAACCGCCGTTGAGATCGCTGGCCTCCAGCGCCAGGTGACTGAATCGCCCGTCGGTCACGCGATAGCGGCCGCTCGCATCGAATCGCACGCGTGCCTCGGCCGCGGCGAGCTGCCAGTCGCCGTAGTGGGACTCGTTCAGCTTCAGCTCGGCCGTGAGTCCGCCGCCCAGTCCACGTGCGGTGCCCGTGCCGCTGAGCGCGCTCGGCCCGGCCTGGCCGGCAAGGCGCGCCACGTCGAGGTCCGTGAACGTGAGCCGGTTCACTTCCCAGCGCACGTTGTCGCGCGTGTCGAGGGTGCCTGCGGCATCCACGGCGCCAGCGGCACCGCGTCCATTGGCATCGAAAGTCAACCGCGCCGGCGCAAACCCTTCCCCCTGCACCCGCATCGTCACCGCGAAGTCGGCCCGCCGCGCGAAGTCGCTCCACGCCGGCACCCCCGCCACGCGGCGCGGGAGGCGATCGGCGCTCGCGTCCAGCCCGTACGTCGGGAGGACGTCCAGCGGGCGCACCCAGCCGGCCACCTGGACATTCGCCTGTTCGTGCACGGTGGAGAGCGTGACATCGGCGCGACCGCGCGTGAACGTGGCGGCAAGCTGCGAGGCGCCCACCGCCTGCGGGCCCGTGCGCAAGCTGTCGGCGCTGGCGTTGAGCGTTCCGTCGAGCGAATCGACGCGCGCGCCGGCCAGCGCAACCTGCGCGGTCAGGTCACCGGCCAGATCCAGCGTCGGGAAGTATGGCCGCAGGTCCGCGAGGTCGAAGGGCGTCGCGTCCGCGCGCACCTCCATGCGCTCGATCCCCGCGCCCGGCGCCGCCCCCGTCGTGATCGCACCGTTGCCCGAAAGGTTCGTCGTGCGGCTGTGCCAGTCGACGCGACTCACCTCCGCACGCCCATCGTTCACCGCGCCCGAGGCGGACAACGTCGCGGTCCCGGAGCGCAACGCGAGGCCGTCGAGCCGGAACGCCATCCGCCCGTTCCCGATCTGACCGTCGCTCAGCGTGAGCGCAATGTCGTCGATCTGCGGCAGGGAGTCGGACAGGCCGGCGACGAAGCGCCCACGCTCGAGCGTGACCGTGCGCAGCCGGAGCGGCTGCCCCTCGTAGAAACGACCGCGCAGAAGATCGCCGATCGACAGTCGCGCCTCGCCGGGCACGCGCCCCGTCGTGTCCACGATGTCGCCCGTGACGGTGACGCCGCGCAGGTCGAGCCGGGAAATGTCGACGTGGCCGGTGAGCAGCGCTCGCGGATGGTGGCGCACACGCAGCGTGTCAATGGAGACGAGGAGCGTGTCGCCGCGCGCGAAGCGAAAGCCGTCGAGCTCGAGGTGCTGGATCCAGTTCCCGCGGACTTCGCGCACCGTGATCGTCCCGCGGCGGGGCAGCTCGATCCGGCCCAGGACGAAGAGGACGGTGCGCGTGCCGATCGCGGGAGACTGCATGGCGATGAGGAACGCCGCGATCACGCCGACCACCACCAGCAGGATCCGCACGAGCCCGCGCAGCCCGCGCCGAGCCCAGGGGCGTGGGGCACGGGGCGTCGCGGGGGGGCCGGGCGGAATCGGGGGCTGGGGCGGCATGCTTTCAATCTAGCGCAATGCCGGCCTCTGCGGCCCCTGTTCGCCGGGAGGCTCCATGCCGTACAATTGGTTGCCGCTTCTGCCGGTTCAGGCCCGAACCACATTCGACCCCGCAACCGGGAGATCTTTCATGTCGAGCCCCATTGTCGTCGTGCGCCTTCGTTCTCGTGCCCTCCCTGCCGTGATCTCCGCCGTGCTCGCCCTCGTCCTGGCCGCCGCTCCGGCCGGGGCGGCGGACGCGCCCTTCGCGGTCGGCGTGCGTTTCCTCGCGGCCCTCGGATTCGTGTCGCCCGCGGAACTCGCCGTCGCCGACTTCAATCGCGACGGTCACGTCGACTACGTGGTCTCGGGCAATGCGGTCGACTCGGTCTCGATCCTGTTCGGCGACGGCACCGGAGGATTCCTTTCGCGGACGTCCTATGCGACGGCGGCCGGGCCCCGTGGCCTCGCCGTCGCCGACCTCAACGGCGACGGGCGACAGGACCTCATGATCGCCTGTGCGACCGGCGGCGTGATCTCGGTCCTGCGCACCGTTCGCGCGGGCGGATTCGCGCCGCGCACCGACCTCGACGTCCCGGGGGCTCCGTTGTCGATCGCAGTCGCCGACTACGATCTCGACTCCACGCCGGACCTGGTCGTGGGCGGAACGGGCTCAACCGCGATCACGCTGCTCCGCGGGCTCGGTACGGGGATGTTCGCGCCGGCGGTCGACATCCCCCTCGGAGCGACTCCGCGGTCCGTCGCTTCGGGCGACGTCGACCGCGACGGAAAGTTCGACGTGGTCACCGTCGCCGGCACGGCGGACAAGTTGCTGCTGCTGCGCGGCGACGGCGCGGGGGGATTCGCACCCAAGGTTGAGACGACGACCGGCGCCGAACCCGACTTCGTCGCCGTGGGCGATTTGAACGGGGACGGCAAACTCGACGCGGTCGTCTCGAGCACGAACTTCAGCACGCTGTTCTACGTGCTCGGCGACGGGACCGGATTCCCGGGGCCGGCGCAGCCCCTGCTCTCGGGAAGCAGCCCGAACGGGGTGGTCATCGGCGACGTCAGCGGCGACGGGCTGCCGGACCTCGTGGTGTCGTACTTGAATGCCAACGACCTGAAGGTGTTTCGCAACAACGGGGCGGGCGGCTTTCTCTCGCCGGAACTCGTCTCGCTCGGAACCGCCGGTGCGGCGCGGGGGCTCGCGCTCGCCGAGGTGAACGGCGACGGTCGGCTCGATCTCGTCGCCTCGGTGTCCGGCTCGAACCAGCTCGTCGTCCTGCGCAGCCTGGGCACGGGTCCGCTGTCGCCGCGCGTCGACTACGCGACCGCCGACAACCCGCAAGGCTCGAAGTTCGCCGACGTCGACGGCGACGGCGTGCTCGACATGGTCCAGACGAGCTACACGCTGAGCCAGATTGGCGTGCGGCTTGGCGACGGCGAGGGTGGGTTCGGACCGCGCGTCGACTCCGCGAGCCCCGCCACGCACCCGACGGCGTTCGACGTCGGGGATGCCGACGGGGACGGCGACACGGACATCGCGCTCATCACGGGCGATGCCACGAGCGTCCATCTCGCGCTCGGCAACGGACAGGGCGGCTTCGCGGCGGGCGGCTTCGCGGCGGTGGGATTCGTGCCCGTCTCCGTGGACTTCGGCTTCGCCAATGCCGACACGATCCCCGACCTGGTGGTCGCCAACACCGGCGACAACTCCATCTCGGTGTTGCTGGGCCTGGGCGGCGGCTCGTTCGCACCGCAGGCGGTCTACCCCGCGAACACGTCACCCACCGCAAGCGTGCTCGCCGATCTGAACGCCGACGGCGCCAACGAACTCCTGTACGTGAACAGTTTGTCGAACAACCTGTCGGTGCGCCCCGGCAGCCCCAACGGCGTCTTCGGCGCCAAGGTCGACTACCTGACGGGAACCCGTCCCGTCGGCATCGTCGTCGGGGACCTGAACGGCGACGGGAAGCCCGAGGTCGCGACGGCGAACCGCCTCGGCAACAACATCTCGGTCTTCCCTGGAGCCGGCACCGTCACGCTGGGTGCGCGCGCCGACTACGCTTCGGACGCGAACCCCATCGGAGTCGCCATCGCCGACGTCGACGGCGACCAGCGCCCGGACGTGCTGGCCATGGGCCTCGGTGGGCCGCTCTCCGTGCTGCTGGGGCGGGGCGACGGCACGCTCGGTCCGCGCAGCACGCTCGTGGACGCCGGAGACGCGCGCAACCTCGACGTCGCGGACCTCGACGGCGATGGTCTGCCCGAGGTGGTCGTCACGACCGCAACCGCGAACAACGCTGCCGTGCGCTTCTCGCGGGCACCGACGACGACCATGCTCGACGCCCTGCCGATCGCGTGCCCGCTCGGCGACGTGCTCACTTTGACCGCCGTGGTCGGCGTACCCCCCGGCACCCCCGCGCCGACCGGCGACGTGCGCTTCTACGACGGCCTCCGGCTGCTGGCGACCGCGCCGCTGGTGGCGGGCACGGCGACCTTCGCCTTTCCGACGGCCGATCCCTGGTTTCGTACGTATCGAGCGGAGTTCGTCGGCGCCGACCGCCTGCGGCCCAGCCTCTCCGCCCCGGTCGAGCGGATGATCCATATCGCCTCCGTCGGCGTGAACGACGACGGTCCCGGCGCGGGCGCGAAAGACCTCACCCTCGAATCCCCGCTCCCGCATCCGGTGCGGGGCGCGGCGCTGTCGGCGCGGTTCGTGCTGCCATCGGCGGGGCAGGCGCGGCTTGCCCTGTACGACGTTCGCGGCCGGACGATCGCGGAGCGCACGCTGGGCGCGCTTGCCGCCGGCGCCCACACGGCGACGCTCGAGCCGCGCGACGGCGCGGCGCACCCCGGGGTCTACTTCCTGCGACTGGAGGTTGAAGGGCGCGTGGTGACCCGTCGCATCGTGCTGGTCGGCGAGTGAACTAGTCCTGGGGCGCTCCCGGACGGCGCTCCGCCACATGCCACAGCACGCCACAAGGGTCGTAGACGTACACCGTGCGCAATCCCCATGGCTGCATCGCCGGGGGCTTCGGGGCCTGCACGCCGAACTGCCCCGGCAGGTCGAGCGCCTGGATGTGCGCCCACCACGCGTCGAGGTCGTCGACGATGAGCTGCATCATGCAGTTCTCGGCCCACTCCTTCGCGTAGCCCCGCTGCAGGATGAACCCACCCGAGCCGGCATTGAAGATCGCGACCTCGCCGTCGAGGACCTTGGTGAAGCCGAGCGCCTCGTAGAAGCGCTTCGATCGGTCGTAGTTCTGCGTGGGAAGGAACGGGCGGGCAAGTTCGGTGCCGGTGGGGACGTTGGGCATTGCGGAGTCTCCTTCAGGGGGCGGAACTCTCCTCGATCCAGGCCGTGACATGCGTGCGGTAGTCGATGCGCGCGGAGAACATCGTCCGAGCTGCGGAGCGGGCAAGGCGTTCAACCCGCAAACTCCGGGCGGAAGCTCAAGCGCTCCTGGCTCATCCGCACCAGGAGCTCGCACGGCGCGAAGCGCGCACCATGCTCCTTCTCGAGGCCGCGCAAGCGTTCGACGACCGACGGCAGTCCGAGCACGTCGGCGTGGCGCAGGAGCCCGCCGCGGAACGGCGGGAAGCCCGTCCCCATGATCATCGCCAGGTCGACCAGCGCCGCGGTGGCGACGACGCGCTCCTCGAGGCAGCGCGCGGCCTCGTTCACCATGGCGAGCACCATGCGCTCACGCCACGCAGCGGGGCCGGCCTGGATCACCTCGCGGGAGGGGCGGTCCGCCAGCGGGTAGACGGCGGGGTCGGGCGTGGTTTCCTTGCCTCGATAACGATAGAACCCCAGCCCGCCCTTCCGGCCGGTCCGCCCGCCACTGACCATCGGCTCGAGCACCCCGGCCGGATCCACGCGGTCCCCGAACGCCGCGCCCAGGATGTGCGAGACCTTGTCGGCCACGTCGAGGCCGATCTCGTCGAGCAGGCGCAGCGGGCCCATCGGCATCCCGAACTCGACCATCGACGCATCGAGTGACTCGATGTGCACGCCGTCGCGGAACAGGTGCAGGCCCTCGTTGAGATACGGCATGAGGATGCGGTTGACGAGGAAGCCCGGCGCATTCTGGACGACGACCGGCGTCTTCCCCAGGCGGCGCGTGAGCGCGACCGCGGTCTCCATCGCCGCGGGCGCGGTGCGCTTGCCGACGATGACCTCGACCAGCGGCATGCGGTCGACCGGGTTGAAGAAGTGGAGCCCGACGAGCCGCGACGGATCCCGCATGCGCGACGCCATCGCATCGATATCGAGCGAAGAGGTGTTGGTCATCAGGACCGCGTGCGCGGGCAACAGCGCTTCGACCTCGGCCAGGACGGCCTGCTTCACTTCCATCTTCTCGACGATGGCCTCGATCGCGATGTCGAGCCGAGCAAAGCCCGCGAAGTCGGTGGCGCCGGCGATGCGGCGCATGAGGCGGTCAAG
>JBKJNH010000228.1:0-10576 GCA_046596055.1 Candidatus Eiseniibacteriota bacterium | reverse complement strand
GTTCAATGGCAAGCTTTCCTCGGGAGGAGTCGGCTGAACGCTCCTCTTCTGCCCGACGTGGTGGCTGCGATCCGCGAGTTCCTGGCCGGCCCGATCCGGGCGGCTCGGGCGAATGTGGATCGCCCGTCCTGATCCCGCGATCTGGTGCTCGGTGTCGTCGCTTTCATGGCGCACACGGCCTCACCGACGCGAAGCGCTGAGCGCGGTCTCCAGGCTCACCGTTCCAAACGTCACCGCATCCGCCTCGACCCGCGAATCGACGAGCACCGCCGATTCGGCGTAGCCTGGCGCACGGGCAAAGACCGCGTAGCGCCCGGCTGGCAGGTCGAGCCGCAGCGCGAGCGCGCGGTCGGTCTGCGCGACGCTGCGCCCCCCGGCGTTCACCACCTGGACCGTCGCGCCCGGGATCGGCGCACCGCTCACCATGTCGCGCACGTCGATCACGATCGTGCCGAGGCCCGGCGTCGGCGGAGCCTCTGCGGCGGCGGCGGCCCACGCCGCGAGCGAGTCGGCGGTGAACGCGACGGCCGCGAGGGTCGTGTCCTGGTCGAGCGGCTGCGGAAAGCTGAGCATCGGCAGGAAGCCCGGCGCCGTGATACGCGCCGTGTACGTTGCACGCGGCAATCCCACGATCGAGAACTGGCCGATGAAGTTCGTGGTCGCGCCGCCGGCGCTGACGTCGCTCGATGCCGGCAGCGCCTGCACGACCGCGCCCTCGACCGGCGGGCCGCTGGGCAGGTGCGCGAAGACGAACCCGTTGAAGTTGGGTCGGGAGCGCGGCGCGGCGAACGTCAGGACGTTCGGGCGCAGCGTCACGCCGTAGGGGTCGTCCCACACGTAGCCGCCGCGGGCGACCGACAACTGGTACGAGCCCGACGCGCCGTTGACGACGACGATGGGGTCGGCGCCTTCGCCGGTCTGGACGAGCGTGCCGCCCGGCGACGGTGTGAACGAGGCGACCGCGTCGCCCAGCGGCACGCCGGTGCTCTTGAGCGCGAACAGTCCGAACAGTCCCTGCTGGCGATCCCACGCCGGCGCCCCGCGCGCGGTGAGTACGGAATCGACCTGGGCCGGCGTGAAGATCGGCACGAAGGCGTCGATCACGTTCGCGGCGACGACGAAGTCGTAGGTGATCGTGCTCACGTGCCCCGGCAGGTCGGCGCGCAGGCGGTGGGTGCCGGGCGGAACGCCCTGGAGGATGAAGTCGCCGTTCGAGTCGCTGGTCACGTCGGCGACGTCGGGCGCGGTCTCGACAGTGAGGCGCGCGCCGGGCACGCCCGCGATCGGATTCTGCGTCGGGTCGGCGACGCGGCCCGCAACCACGTACACGGTTGGCACGAAGATCGTCTCGGCGTCGCTGCAACCGCCGACGATCCCCCCCAAAGATCCGAGCATCATCGCCATGGCGATGCTGCGAGTCTGCAGGGTGGTGCATGCCTGCGACACCCTGTCGCTCCGGGACGCACGCGGACGCGAAGCGGAGGGAGTGCCACACGCCGGCGTGACATCGATCCGTCGGCCCTGCGCCCGTAACTCACGTTCGTTCAATGCGCCCCTCCACGTTCGTCAAGCGTTCGTCAGCCGTGGGCCCCGACCGGCCGGGATGGCACGGTGCTCGCAATACCCTCCTGCGTCGGCCGCCTGACCTTCGAGCCATGCAAGACCTTGGCGGGTGAGCGGGGGCTCCGTGATCAAAGCGATCGCGGGGTCAGGCTGGTCGGCTCGAGTCTCGTCCCGTTCCGGAGACGGGCCTCGGGCCGGTCCTCAAGGATCCGGCACGGTCGTCTTCCCGGTCAGACCGTGGAACATCGTAACGCAACCGAACGGGCCGTCGGGCAGGATGCCGGCGGCCCGTCGTGTTTGCGTCGCCAACCCGGCGCGCCAGCCTGCGCTCCGGCCTCGATCCCGCCCTCGATCCCGCCTAGAACAGCGGCGCCGTCTCGAGCTGGTCGGGCACCCGCACGTCCCACCCGTGCGTGCTGCGGTAGAGCGCCGCGATCGACTCCGCCGCCTCGGGCTCGCCATGGGTCACGAACACGCGCCGCGGCGGCTTCGCCAGGGTGTTCGTCCAGCGCACCAGCTCGGAACGGTCGGCATGCGCCGAGAGCGCGTCGATCCGCTCGATCTGGGCCCGCACCGGGACAAGCTCGCCGAACATCTTGACCTCCTTCTCGCCGTCCACGAGCTTGCGCCCGCGCGTGCCCGCGGCCTGGAAGCCGACGAACAGCACCGCGTTCTTCGCCTCGGGCAGCCGCTGCTTCAGGTGGTGAAGGATGCGGCCGCCGGTGGCCCTGCCGCTGGCCGAGATGATGACGCGCGGGCCGGGCATCTTGTTGAGCACCTTCGAGTCCTCGACCGTGCGCGTGATCCTGAGCTCCCCGAAATACTGCGCGCAGCCCTTGTCGCCGGTGTGGACGTGCTGCTCGCGCTGCTCGTCGGCGTGGCGACAGTAGATCTCGGTCGCGTCGATCGCCATGGGGCTGTCGAGGTGCACCGGGACGACGGGGAACTCGCCGTGCGCCATCCCCTCCTTGAGCAGCAGCAGGATGTCCTGCGTGCGGCCGACCGCGAACGCCGGCACCAGCAGCACGCCCTTGTCGCGCACGATGCGTTCGATCAGTGCCTTGAAGCGTGGGCGCGGATCCTTGTCCTCGTGCTCGCGATTGCCGTACGTCGACTCAACGACCAGGTAGTCCGCGGTCGGCGGGATCGCCACCGGGTCCTGCATGAGCATCGCGTCGTAGCGCCCCAGGTCGCCGGAGAAGACGATCGTGCGCGTCTCCGCGCCCTTGCGCAGGACGACCTCGACAATCGCCGAGCCCAGGATGTGCCCCGCGGGATGGAACACGATCTCGACCGTGTCCGACAGCTTCGTGCGGACGCCGTACTCGACGGCGCGAAACTGCTCGAGCGCCTTCTCGGCGTCGACGATGCGGTACAGCGGCAAGGCCGGTTTGTGGCGCGAGTAGCCGCGACGGTTCGCGTACTCGGCCTCTTCCTCCTGCAGGTGAGCGCTGTCCTTGAGCATGAGGTTGCTCAGTTCCTCGGTCGCCGTCGTCGTCCACACCGGGCCTTTGAATCCCTGCGCGACCAGGCGCGGCAGGGAGCCCGTGTGGTCGATGTGCGCGTGGGTGAGGACGACGTGGTCGATGTCCGCCGGATCGATGGGGAGTGCGTCCCAGTTGCGCTGCCGCAGTTCCTTGAAGCCCTGGAACAGGCCGCAGTCGACGAGGATCGTCGTGCCCCCCGCGCGGATCAGGTATTTCGAGCCGGTCACGGTCCGCGCCGCGCCGAGGAACTGCAGTTCGTAGCCGCCCAAGTCTCGTTCCAAGCGTCACCGTCCTTGCGCTAGGATGACCGCATGTCCGCGCCGTCTCCCGCCGAACTCGACCGCGATCTCGCCGCGTTCTTCGCCCGCGGGATCGATGCGCCCGCGGATGAAGCCGCGTTCGATCGTCTCGCCCTGCGTGTCTTCGCCTGGCAGTACGAGGCGCTCGCCCCGTATCGCGCCTACTGCCAGCGCCGAGGCGCGCTGCCGCAGCGGCTGCGCACCTGGAGCGAGATTCCGGCCGTCCCCGTCCAGGCCTTCAAGGATGCCCGCCTGATCGGCGACGAGGAAGGACGCACGCCCGACGCGGCCCGCATCTTCCGCACGTCCGGCACGACGACCGGCGGGCGTCGCCAGGGCGAGCATGCGCTCTCCACTGACGCTCTTGCACTCTATCACGCGTCCTTGCTGCCCACCTTTCGCGCCTTCGTGCTGCCCGAGCTCGCGCCCGGGCGGACCACCGAGCTCGTGCCCCTGGTCCTCGGTCCGTCCGAGGACGACGCGCCCCACTCGTCGTTGTGGCACATGGTCGAGGTCCTCGGCGCCGAGCTCTTTGCCGAGGAGCCGCGGCACTTCCTGGCCCCCGGTCCGCCGGCCGGCCCCGACGCCGCCGCGCTCGACGCCGAGGGCCTGGCCCGCGCCTGCGACGCGGCCACCGAGGCCGGACGCGGTGTGTGCCTGTTCACGACCGACCTGGCGATCGATCGCTTCCTCGGCGTGGTCGAGCGCAGCGGATGGTCGGTGCGCCTGCCCGCGGGCTCGCGCGTGATGCACACCGGCGGGGCCAAGGGCCTGCGGCGGGCGATCGATCCGGCGGGGCTCTACTCCCGCATCGAGCGCGGCCTCGGCATTCCGGCCTCCCACTGCGTCAACGAGTACGGCATGACCGAGCTCACCTCGCAGTTCTACGACGCGACCCTGCGCCCGGGGCACCAGGGTGCGGGACTGTTCGCCGAGGCTCCGCCGCGGCTCAAGCACGGCCCGCCGTGGGTGCGCGCACTCGTCGTCGACGTGCACACGCTCGAGCCGCTGCCGCCGGGCCAGCCCGGATTGCTGCGCATCGTCGACCTGGCGAACCGCGGCTCGGTCGCCGCGATCCTCACCGAGGACTTCGCGATCGCGGAGTTGCCCGGCGCCGACGGCGCCGCCGATGCCGCCCCCGACGAGTCGCTCACGGCAGGCCGCCCGCGCGCGCTGCCGTTCCGCCTGCTCGGTCGCGCCCAGGGCAGCGAGCCGCGCGGCTGTTCGCTCGACGCCGAGGATGCCGTTGTCGCCGGGCACGGGGCCACGTCGTGAGCGCGCTCCACGAGACGCCCCCCACGCCGGCCATCGGCCCCGCGACACCGCCCGCGCTCGCCGCCGCCGGCGTCACCGAGCTGTGGCGCTCGCTGTCCGAGGAGCGTGCCGCTCTCGATCACCGCCTTGCCGCCGACCTCCTGCCCGCACTCGTGGGAGCGATGCGTCGGCTGACCGCGGCCAACGGGCCCTATCGCGCGCGACTGATCGACGGCCTCGCACGATCCAGCGGCTGGGCGACCGGCGCGATCGAAGAGGGCCTGTCGCGCTTCGCCCGCGCCTACACCGAGAACGCGCTGCGCGCCGCGATCGTTCGCGCCGTGGGCGGCCTCGAGACGCTCGATCGTCGCGGCCCGCGTCGCGCCGTCGCGCCGCACGGGACGCTGCTCGTCCTGTCGTCGACCATCCCCTGGGCCGGCATCGAATCCGTGACGTGGGCCTTGCTCGCGCGTTCGACGTGCCTCGTGCGCGTGTCGGCCGGCGAGCCGACGACGGTGCCTTTGTTCCTCGAGGCACTGGCCGAGGAGTATCCGCCGCTGGCGCGCACCGTTGCCGCCGCCTACTGGCCGTCCGACGATGCCGCCGCGCATCGCGCCGCGATCGCGCACCCCGAGGCGGTCATCGTCTATGGCGACGACACGACCGTGCGCACGTGGCGCGCGCTGGCGCAGGAACGCCTGCATCCGCCGCGAGTCCTCGAACACGGACATCGCATGTCGGTCGCCCTCGTCGGTCGCGGCTCGCTCGCGCCCGGCGTGGCCGATCCGGTCGCCGATGCGCTGGTGCGCGAGGCCGCGCTGTACGATCGCGCGGGCTGCCTGTCGCCGACGGTGGCCTACCTCGAGGCCTCGGGCGCGATCCGCCCCGAGGACTTCGCCGAGCGCTGCGCCCGCGCCCAGGCACGCTGGGCCGAGCGCTGGCCCGTGCGTCGCGCCGACGACGCGCAGGCGTCGCTCACCCACCAGCAGCGCGGTGCTTGCGAGATGGCCGGCGGGCAGGTGTGGGCTTCGCCCGATCCCGCGTGGACGGTTGCGCTCGATCGGCGCGATTCGCCGCCCGCACCGGTGCCCGGGCGCTTCCTGTGGCTGCACCAGTTCACCGACTTCGACGACCTGCGTTCGCGCCTGACCGCGTGGGGCGACGGCCTGTCGACGATCGGAGTCTCGGGCTGGAAGGCGCGCGACGCCGAGCTCACGACGATCGTCAGCGGCACCGGCGCCACGCGCGTGTGCCCGCTGCACACCATGCAGGACCCCGCGCTCGACCGCTTTCACGACGGCCGCGCCGAGCTGGCCGACCTGATCGCGATCCGCGACTGGGAGCTGGCGTGAGCACGGTGGCCCTTCCGGCCGAGGTCGCACCGCACGTGATCTCGGCGGGAGCATGCCTGCGCTGCGGCGCGGCCGCCGATGGCACGCTGCGCGTCGCGATCTGGGAGGAGGAGGAGAAGGGCCGCCTGGGCGCCCGCCCCGCGGTCCTTTGCGCGGCCTGTCACGCGGGATTTTTCGCGCTCGCTTTCGGGCGGGTCCAGGTGGCACGCTGGTACCACGCGGCAAAGGACTACGCGCCGCGCGCGTGGATCGACCGGATCGACCGAGACCGCCTCCTCGCGACGGTCTGCCTGAACTGCGGCGTGATCCTCGACCTCCCCCCCCAGGACGACGCCACGACGTGCCCGCAGTGCCGGGCGCGCAATTTCATCCGGCAGCGCGGCGACGCCCGCATCACGGCGTCGCTCGCAGGAGCCTGAGCGAGACTGAGCCTCGGGCCCCATCTCCGGTCCCGGAGGAATGGTCCGATGAATCTCTCCCGCCGCCTCGCCCCGCTCGCGCTGCTCGCCGCCGTCCTGCTGCTGCCGCCGGGTTGCAAGGACGACGAGCCGACCCGGCCCCAGGACAATCCCGTTCTCGCCAGCATGTGGCTCAACGAGGATGGCCGCTTCTGGAGTTTCGACGCGACCGGCCACGTGTGGGGCAACGGCTCCGCGACGGACCCGAGTCCCGAGGCGACTCCGTTGCCCTCGCTTGCCGAGTTCGCCGCGCTGGCGGCGGCGCGCGAGTTTCCGGAGCCCTCGACCGTGAGCACGGGAACGTACCGGCTCCAGTTCACCGACTCGATCACGACCGACTCGGGCGTGCGGCGGCAGAACCTGGTCGAGGCTCTGACCTATGATCCGGTCGCGCCGGCGACTGCGTCGCGACCCGATGCTGCGTTCCTGGCGCAGCTGGCGATCGCCCGGCCCGACCTGCGCGCCCGTATCGCTGCGCGCACCGGCGCCGCCCCTTCGCTCAACGGCAACTTCCAGTCGCTCATCCTGCACGGCGGCGCGTGGGAGAAGACGGCCGACTGGATCGGCGGCTACGGCGACCTCAACCCGGTGCTGGCGTGGAAGTATCTCGAGCGCGATCTCTCGACGGGCCACGAGTTCGTGCACCAACTCGTGCCGGACCTCGCCGCCGACGTCTACCTGCGTGTGCGCGTCCTCGGCCCGGCGCGGGTCGAGACCCCGGCGGGCGTCTACACGAAGGCGATCAAGGTCTTCTACGTGATCGACTACGGTGTGAGCGAGGGGATCGACGAGAGCGGCAACTCGCTGGGGTACTCGCGATCGGTGGGCTACGGCGCCATCGCCTTCGCACCCGGCGTGGGACCGGTCGCCAGCTACGAGCGGGTGCTCGCGACGTGGGGGCCGAATGGGCTCGGCGCGGGCTACGGCGAACTGCAGTTCTGGCTGCGCTCGAGCGGGGTCACATCGTGATGGGGGGCTTCGTCGAGACTTCAAAAGCAGGGCTTGAAGTCCGGGACCCTGCTCGATATGGTTAACCCTAGAGGTTAAGCAGTCGAAAGCAGGAACAGGCCCCCGCAAGCTGAGGCGAAGACCTGGAGCTCGAGTTCGTCAACGACCGCCTGGCGCGGGACACGCAGGACGATCGACGCGCGCGGAAGACCTGGGGCGCCGACCGTGCCTTCGCGTTACGAAAGCGGCTCGACGATCTGTTCGCCGCCCCGACCCTCGAATGCATGCGCAACTTGCCTGGCCGATGCGAAGAACTCCGTGGAGATCGAAGCGGCAGCTTCTCGGTTCGGCTCGACAAGAACTATCGCCTGATCTTCGCCCCCGCGAACGAGCCCGTTCCTTTCAAGCCGGATGGCGGAATCGACTGGTCGCGGGTGACACGAATCCGGATTCTGGAGGTCGTCGACTACCATGGCTAGCAGCTCATCGGCTTACCGACCGACTTCGGTCACTCCTCCGGGGGCGACTCTGACCGACCTCCTCGAAGAGAGGGGAATGTCGCAGGTCGAGCTCGCACGGAGAATGGGGCGCCCCGAGAAGACGATCAGCGAGATCATTCATGGAAAGGCCGCAATCACTCCCGAGACGGCGCTCCAACTCGAGAGCGTCTTCAACGTGCCTGCACAGTTCTGGGTGGCGCGCGAGGCGAACTATCGCGCGTTCCTCGCGCGTGTGGAAGCAAATCGGATCTTCAGCCGGCATACGAAGTGGGCGCGCAAGTTCCCGCTGAATGAAATGCGGAAGCGCGGGTGGATTGATCCAGGCCCGGACCCGGGCGATCAAGTCAGGGAGATCCTGACCTACTTTTCCGTCGCATCGCCAAAGCAGTGGGACGAGTGTACGCGCGACTATCAGGCTGCGTACCGCGTGCATCGGGCCTTCGCAATTGACGAGTTCGCGCTCATGACCTGGTTGCAGGCAGGTCGAATCGTGTGTGACCGGCGCCACGTGGAAGAGTTCGACGCGTCCAGGTTTCGCTTGGTTCTGCATGAAGTCAGGGCGTGCACGCGTCTCGATCCTGCGCAGGCGATTCCGATGGTCTCGGACCTCTTTGCGAGCGCGGGTGTCGTGCTCGCGATCGTTCCGGAACTACCAGGCTGCCGGGTCAGCGGAGCAACGCATTGGGTGGGGTCCCGGCGCGCCGTGGTGCAGCTCAGCCTGCGGTATGGCAGCGACGACCACCTCTGGTTCACGTTGTTTCACGAGGCGGCGCATCTCTTGCTTCATCCGCGGGGGACTGTCTTCGTCGAAGGCAAGGAGGCCGGAGGAGACTCCAGTCAAGAGCAGGAGGCAAACGACTGGGCTCGGGACTTTCTCATTCCAATGGCCGACTGGATGCGTTTCATCGAGTCCGGACCCCACAGCGAAAAGTCGATCGAAGTGTATTCGGATTCTCAGGAGATCGGGCCCGGCATTGTCGTGGGTCGGTTGCAGCACGAACGGCATGTCCCGTTCTCCAAATTCAACGGGCTCAAGCGTCGGCTCGACAGCGCCTCGCTCAGCGCTTCCCGGCTGGAGGTGCGGTCGACTTCGCGGCCTTCCTGAGGGCGGGCTTCTGCGTGGCCTTCTTCTTCACGGCCTTCACGGCCTTCTTGCCCACCCCCGCCCGCTTCGCGGGCGTTGCGGGATACTTCTCCCGCACGTACGCGACCGACCGCGTGATCAGTTCCTCGAGCACCGCCTGGTCCACGTCGGAGAGCGACTTCAGGTAGAGGCAGACCTTGCCCACCTTGAACTTACCCAGCTTCTTCATCAGCGCCGCGGAGCCTTCGAAGTCGCGCGTGACATAGAGCGTCAGGTCCGACTTGCGGGGCGAGAACGCTGCCACCGGCCAATCGCCGGTGTGCCCGCTGGCGTAGACGTACGAATATGTCCCGAAGCCGACGATGGCGGGCCCCCACATCGCCGCGGGCTCGCCGGTGATGCGCTTCATCATCTTCACCACCGCCGTGCAATCGCGCCGGGTCTCCTCGCGCGGCTGCTGCGCGATGAACTCGGTCACGCTCGCCTTCGTCTTCGTGGTCTTCAGTTCGTACGCCATGGCGGGATCTCCAGGCTCGGGTGCGCCTAGGGAACGAGAACGATCTTCCCGAACTGTTCGCGGCGTTCCATCGCCTCGTGCGCCGCGCGCGCCTCGCCCAGCGGCAGCACGCGGTCGACGACGGGGCGCAGCCGTCCGGCGGCGATGTGCGAGCGCACCTCGTCGAACTCGGCGAGGCGGCCCATGTAGCTTCCATGGATCGACAGGTTCTTGGCGAACAGCGCACGCAGGTCGGTGCGGCCCTCGTAGCCCGAGGTCGCGCCGCAGGTCACGAGCCGCCCGCCGCGGGCCAGCGCGGCGATCGACTTCTCCCACGTCGCCTGTCCCGTGTGCTCGAAGACCACGTCGACGCCGCGCTTGCCGGTGATTCGGCGCGTCTCGGCCGCGAAGTCGTCGCGCTCGTAATTGATGACGTGGTCGGCGCCGAGTTCGCGGGCGCGTTCGAGCTTGGCGTCGGTCGATGCGGTCGCGATCACGGTGGCGCCGCGCAGCTTGGCGATCTGCACCGCGGCGATGCCAACGCCGCTGCCCGCGGCAAGCACGAGCACCGTCTCGCCGAGGCCCACGGCCACGCGTCCGACCAGCATGTGCCACGCGGTGAGGAAAACCAGCGGCATCGATCCGGCCTGCTCGAACGTCAGGTTCGGCGGCTTGGCGAAGCAGTTGCGCGCGGGCGCGACGACGAACTCGGCGTAGCCGCCCTGCTTGCGCAGGCCGAACAGGTCGTAGCGCAGGCACAGGTTGTCGTCGCCGTCGAGGCAGGCGCGGCAGTGATTGCAGCCCGCGCCGGGCGAGAGCATGACCTCGTCACCGATCTTCAGGTGCGTGACGTCGGGGGCCACGGCGTCGATCACGCCGGCGATGTCGTTGCCCAGGATGTGCGGCATCTCGATGGCGTAGGGCAGGCCGCGCCGTGTCCACACGTCGAGGTAGTTGACCGAGCACGCGCGGACGGCGACGCGCACCTGGCCGGCGGCGGGCTCGGGCACGGGGAGGTCGGCGCGCAGCTCGAGGACTTCGGGACCGCCGTGCTGCGTGAAGACGACCGCCCTCAACCGCGCTTCCTCGGGGCGTCACTGCGCGAGCGCTCGATCACGTCGCGCACCAAGCGCGC
>JBKJNH010000096.1:0-3537 GCA_046596055.1 Candidatus Eiseniibacteriota bacterium | reverse complement strand
TGGCTGAAGGCAGCGGTTTGCTAAACCGCCGAACGCGAAAGTGTTCCGGAGGTTCGAATCCTCTCCTCTCTGCCATGGCGCTGCGTTCAAATGGCGGAGAGGAGAGGATTCGAACCTCCGGAACACTTTCGCGTTCGGCGGTTTAGCAAACCGCTGCCTTCAGCCACTCGGCCACCTCTCCGCGAAGGCTTGCAATCGAGTGTCAGGCTAGCATTTGGGCAGATCAGTCGCAAGTCCGGGGATCCCGGAGGCTCTCGTAGGGGACAGCGGTTCAGACGAAGGCAAAGTGCTTGCGGACACAATCCGTCGGGAGCCTGAGTGCCCGCGCAATCTGGATCACGTAGGTCGCCTTGACGTCGGCCGAACCGGACTTCTTCTTCGACCTGCTGGCGTGATCTCCCAGGGGAAGGGTCTGGAACGTCCTGTTCTCGAACTTGATCCAGTAGTGGTGGAGCTTCGGCACCACCTCGTGTCCGGGGGCACACTCGTCGAGCATTTTTCGGATTTCAGAGATCTGGACGAAACCCAACCCCACTAGGCAGCCTTGTCGTGGGTGGCCGGAATAATCATCTCGTCCATCTTCGAGGCGCTCAGCGCGAACTCGGGGTAAATGCGTACGCGGTAGAAGGCACTCACGTCGCCCTCGACGCGCTTCATCGCGACGAACGGATCCTCGACGGCGCAACCCCGACGAATCTGGTCGCGCGCATCATTCCATTCCATGTCCGCCGTTTCGTTCAGTTGTTCGAACGTCCGCGCAACTTCTGCCTCGAACTCCACGACCGAGGCCTTCTCGTGGGCGATGTCCTCGAGCACCTGAAACCACGTGTGCCGGAACTTGAGGAACGCTTGCTGCGGGATCTCGCCGGAGGCGGCAATGCCGCCAGGCTCGACGCCTTCGATCCACCACTCGTCATGCTCGAGCGCCATCAAGCAGCGGCCACGCGCCTCGACCGCAACGCGCACGCCAGCGACGTCGATCAGGTCGGTGTAGCTGAAAAACAGCGGGTACTTCATTCGAATCGCCTCCCACCATCGCGCCAGCAGGGATCCGGCCCAGAGACAAGACTAGGCGAACGGGCGCTGGATCGTCAAGCTGGTCATGTCTCGCAACATATGCGCTGACAATATGTTATGGACGAATTGGAGGCTCGCCTTCAGCGCCACATGCAACCTCGCCTACGGCTCCGCCCCCCACCGGTACGTGAGCTTCGGCCGACCGGCCGGACCCATCACCTCGTACGTTGCGGTGCCGCCGACCTGGCCACCGGGCGCGCCGAGCTGGATGCGCACGACGCCGTGCGCGTCGGCGAACGCCGGTCCCTCGTGCGACTCGCCGCCCGACGTGATGCGCGTGCGCAGGTTCGCGTTCGGCGGGAAGCCCACGCCCCACAGCGTGAACGAGCGTCGATCGGACGCGTTCATCTCGAGCAGCAGGCGATACGGCCCGTCGCGTCCCTCGATCGGGTGCGGGAACGCGGTCGCGATCGTGCGCACGCTGTCGTCGGTCGAGATCGCGCCGACGCGATACGGCTCGCCGGGAATGTAGTCGCTGGCGCCGAGCTCGATCTCGCTCAGCGGCGGACACAGCGTGCGCTCGAACGTGGCCGCCGAGTCCGAGGGCACGAGCGCCCCGCTGGAGTCGGCGACGAGCGCCCCACACAAGAGTTCGGCCGGGCTCCCCAGGCGCGCGAACCACAGCCGATAGACGCGCCCGCGCGGGAATCCACTGGCGACCACCCGGTAGTCGTACTCGTTGACGCCCGCCTGCTTCACGCGCCCGAGCGGGATCAGGCGCAGCGACGCGCCGTGCGTCGAGCGCGCGACGTCTCCCGGATAGGGAAACGTGGTGGTGTCGACGGGTGCGGCGGCGTTCGCGGTCGAGGGCACGGCGACGAGGGAGGCGAACAACAGGCCGAGCACGGTGCATTGGTGAAGTGGCATGCATCGACTGTAGCCCCGACCCGTGCAGCTTGCAATGCGCCGTGGCGGCGCCGGGCAAATCACTACGAGCCGGCGCACACATTTCTGGCGCGGCGTGCGTGCGAGCGCGCTAAGCTTGTCGCATCGATCTCACGGCTGTGATCGCAAGCTCCTCGCCGTACTCCTCCAGGGATGGCCGTCCGCAGCAATCGCGCGTCGCGCTCGCCTGGAGCCGCGGCACGCGAATCCGGAGGTCCCCGTCATGTCTCTCCGTCTGCTGTCCCTGTGCGCGCTCGTCCTCTCACTCGTCGTCGCCTCCGCCGAACCTGCCGCCGCACGCGGCCGCAGGGGGCCCAACCTGCTGACCGCCAACGCCGTCGTCCCCGGGCCGGGGGACGTCACCGCGAGCGGCACCTTCAAGGTGACCGTCGGGCGCGAGGAGGTCGCCTACGAAGTCGGCGTGGACAACCTCGCCGGCGTGATCCACACGATCGGGATCTATCGGGGCGCCCCGGGCTATAGCGGCCCGATGGTGTTGCGCCTGTCGCCGTCGGCGATCGGCATCCACGGCCTCCTGGGCTGGGTGCCCGTGAGCCGGGAACTGGGGCGCGAAATCTCGCGCAATCCCGAAGCGTTCTACATCGAAGTCCGCACCAACACGCATCCCAGCGGCGCGCTGCGTGGGCAGTTGAGGTAGAGACCCCCCCATTGAGGGCAGAACACGCGCCCGCTCCCGGCGGTAACGGGGGCGGGCGTTCGCGTTCATACCCGGGAGCAATCCGGCTATCCCTGCACGTTTCACCGCAGCATGGGCATGACGGGCATGGTGACGGTCGTCGACGGCGCGGCCGACTCGGCCGTGGTGACGGCGAGCGGAATGGTGTTCTCGCCATCCACGGTGAGCATCAGGCCGGGCGGATCCGTGCGGTGGGCCGTGACCGGCGGGACGCACACGGTCACGAGCAACGAGCGAGGCTGCACTCGATCGGCTCTACCGCCGGCGCGCGGACTGCAGCATGCGGTCCATCGCCTGCAGGAACTGCGACCGATCGCGCGGCCCGAACGACGCGGGGCCGCCGGTCTCCACGCCGCCGCTGCGCAGGTCGGTGAGCAGGTTGCGCGTGGCCAGGATGTCGCCCATGTTGTCCTCGTCGAAGACGCGTCCCGTCGGCGCGAGCACGAGGGCATCGGCCGCCACGCAGCGCGCCGCAAGCGGAATGTCCCCGGTGATCACCAGGTCCCCCGCACGGACTTGCGCGACGATCCAGTCGTCCGCGGCATCGAAGCCCTCCGCGACGACCTCAAGCGTGATGGCGGCGCTCGGCGGCGTTCGCATCCACGACGCCGCCACCAGCGTCACGGCAACGCCGTAGCGCTCCGCCACACGGTAGACCTCGTCCTTCACGGGGCAGGCGTCGGCATCGACGTAGACGTGCAGCGGAACCTCCTTGATTGATTCGGTATCGCGCGCGCATGGTAGAAATCCGCGATTCGGAAGTCAAGCCAGCCCCCGGGCGTGTAGTCTGGGCAGTGCGTGCGGCATCGGGTTGCTGCAGTTCCCGCGGAGGGTGAGACCGGCATGGATCTGGCGCAGGAAATCCGCAGGCGGCGCAC
>JBKJNH010000091.1:0-8944 GCA_046596055.1 Candidatus Eiseniibacteriota bacterium | reverse complement strand
GTCGGACGCGGATCCTCGGTGATGGTGACTGCGCAAACGTTCGTGCTCGAGCAGCCGCTGGCGATCTCGGTGACGACGAGCGAGTACGTGCCGCCGCCGACCGTGATGCAGCGGGTCGTCGCGCCGTTGCTCCACAGGTAGCTGTAGCCACCCTCGGGGCCGCAGATCTGGACGGTCTCGCCCGGGCAGACGCGCGTGTCGGGCGCATCGATCGAGCAGATGACGTTGCCGCACAGGACCGACGCCGACGCCTTGTCGCTGACCAGCGTGGGCTGGCCGCCGTTGAAGCACGCCGACTGGAACGCGCCCTCGACGCTGGCGTTGTTGGTCTGCTGACCCGAGCACTCGGCCGTGCGGCCGACGCGAATCACGATCGTGCACGAAGCCCCGATCGCCAGGTTGAACGGACCGTAGGTGATCTGGTTCCCGACCGCGTTGACCGCGCCACCGCAGGTGTTCGACTGCGTGGCCTGGTAGACGAGGCCGGCGGGCAGGTTGTCGATGACCGAGACGTTGGTCAGGTCGACGTTGCCGGTGTTGGTCACGACGACGGTGAAGTCGGCCGTGCCGCCGGGGCAGATCGTCGGCACGCTGGCCGACTTCTGCAGGTCGATGCTCGGATTGGGAACGCCGCAGGTGACCCTGGCGGTGATGTCCTCACCGAGGCCGTCGAACGAGGCGTTCGAGTTGGCGAGCACCTGGAAGACCGGCGGGAGCTCGATGTTCGAGATCTTGAGCTCGAGGTCCTTGCCGCTCCCGGCACCCGCGCGATAGGAGACTTCCGAGCCGCCAAAGGTGGCGCCCTGGACGGTTACCGGATCCACGCCGAGCACACCGCCGACAGAGACGATGATGTCGGTGATCCCGTCGCAGTTGGTGTCGATGCGGGCCTGGTAGTTCTCCTGGCTGCCGATGCCCGGCTCGTCGGCGAACGACGCGGCAGGCACGCAGATGCTGTTGTCGGGATTCAGGTTGCCATCGACGTCGCCGATGACTCCCTCGGTCCGCCACAGCACGTACAGGTTCTTGCTCGGCCGGTCATAGACCAGCACGAACTTGCGCAGGTCAAAGCCGTTGATGAAGTAGTCGTTGATGCCGTCAAGCGGGTTGCTGGTGTCCTCCTGCGGCGCACAGACGACGATCTTGGGATCGGCGATCGCGATGTCGTCTCGCAGATCGTCGAACGTGACCGCACAACTCGTCGCGCCGACTTCCGCCGCGAAGTTGATCAGGTCAGTGCCATTGCCATCGATTGCGGGGGGCCCACCTGCGAGTGCCGGCGTTGCTCCGGACAGCAGGAGCATCGCGGTACACGTCGCGAGGAAGCCCCGCGCAATTCGGCTGCTACACGACTGGAAAGCGTCGCGCAGAGCCTGGAGCGTGTGAGTCATGGGGTCAGAACCTCCGGTCTTCGGAACACGGATGAAGCCTGGGCAAGCGGCGGGACGGGCGACCCGACACATGGGAGCAAAACCGCGCGCGTGGAGCGCGGTGAGACGACGACGGACGCGACCGGGCGGTGGCACGAGCGTCGCTCTTGAAGCGTGCGGCCGGTGTGACACGACGCACGCGGCCGGGCGGCGGCACGAGTGTCGTTTGTGAAGCGTGCGATCCAATCGAATGAGACGCGCCCGTCCCTGGGAGCACCTGCACCGGGGTCATGCCGCCGTCAAGACTGCGAAACGGACGGCCGTGGGGACGCGATGGCAGGCGTTGCGAAGATTATTCCTCTTAGTGCACGACGTCAAGCCTCTCCGTTGTAAGAACCGCCCGTCCCGACCGTGTTTACCCGCTTGTCACACAATGAAATAGTAGATTCGGGCTCGACCGGGTGGAAATGCCCAGGCCCGCGCGGGATTCCGTGAGCTTGCGCCTTGGCCGTGTCGTTTTGACCCAATTGGGTTCATGAGCCCGAGCTGTCTGGGCGGAATGACCCGATGCGACACGAGGGACCGATTCGGTAGTCTCGACCCGTGCATCCTCTCCCTCCGATCGTCCTCGTGGGCTTCATGGGCAGCGGCAAGTCGACGGTGGGCCCGGCCCTCGCCGCGCGCCTCGGCCTCGACTTCGTCGATCTCGACGCCGCTCTCGAGGCAGCTTCAGGCCGTACGGTCCCTGACTGGTTCGAAACCCTTGGTGAGCCCGCGTTTCGCGAGGCCGAAAGACTCGAACTGGCGGCCGTGCTCGACCGCGCGGACTCCGGTGTGGTGATCGCCCTGGGCGGCGGCGCCTTCGCCGAGTCGGCCACCCGGGCCCTGCTCGACGGGCGGGCCCGCACGGTCTGGCTTGACGTCCCGCTAATGACGATCCGCTCGCGCATCGTGGCCGACGGGGGGCGGCCGCTCTACCGGAATGAAGCGGACGTGGCACGGCTGTTCTCCGCGCGGCAGCCGGCCTACGCGGGCGCCGCCGTCCGGGTTGACGGCGACGCGTCGACGGACGTCGTCGTCGAGCGGATCGTCGCCGGGCTCGAGGCTCCCGGACCGCAGGCTGGCGGGGCGTGACCCGGCCGCCTATACTGCCGCCGGTCGCCGTTCCCCCCCGGCTGGAGGGCTGCATGCGCATCGCGAGGACGCTGACGCGGCTTGCCGCCCGCGGGCCGTCACCGTGGCCGTTTCTTTCGGTCTACGTGAACACGCGCCCGGTCGGCCCCCTGATGACGACGTATCGGCCCCTGCTCAAGAAGCGCATGGCCGAGGAACTGGCGCAGTTCCCCCAGCGCGCGCCCGAGCGCGAGAGCCTCATCGTCGACTTCGCGCGCGTCCAGCACTACCTCGACTACGACCTGCGCCCCGAGACCCAGGCGGCGGCCGTCTTCTCGAGCTACGCCGGCGACGACACCTTCGACGCCATCCAGCTCCCGCTCACCTTTCCCGAGCCGCTGGTCGTCGTGGGGTCGCAGCCCACCCTCTATCCACTGCTCGTCGTGATGGACCGCGAACGCCGCGCCGTCGCCCTGGTCGCCGACGATCGCACGGCGCGCCTGTTCGTCGTCTCGCTCGGGGCCGTCCTCACGCGCCGCGAGGCCCGCACCGCGGGGGCCGAGATCAACGTCTCGGGCCACCCCTCCACCCGCTTCGCCAGCGATGCCGCCCAGGCGCTCGCCGACCTGGCGACCCAGGAGGGAGCCTCGCACGTCCTCCTGGGGGGAGATCCGCTCGTGGTCGCCACGATCCGCGCCGCGCTCCCCACCCCGTGGGGCGATCGGGTCCTCGCGAGCGGCAACTGGGACCCGCGCATTTCCGAGGAAGCGCTCGCCGCCGACGTGTTCGCGCGGCTCGAGATCCTGCGGGCCGACGAACGCACCGCGGACGCGAAGGTCCTGATGGCGGCCGCCACCACCGGCGGGGCGGCGCTCGGGATCGAGAAGACACGCGCTGCGCTGCTCGACCGGACGGCCGATCGACTGCTTCTCGGGGCCGACTTTGCCGACGTCGCCGTGCGCGAGGAGCTGGGCGGCCTGGCGCTCTCTCGCGGCGCGAGCGTCCTGCTCGTCCCGGCCGACGTGGTGCCGGCCTTCGACGCGGCCGGCGTCGGCGCGATGCACAGCTGACGCCCGGCGTGGATCTCGATCCGGTGTCCATTTCCGCTTCGCAACGCTACCGCTGGTTGATCAGCCTCGTGGTGCCGCGGCCGATCGCGTTCGTCTCGACGCAGGCGCCCGATGGCACGCTCAACCTGGCGCCCTTCTCGTTCTTCACCGGCGTGTCGTCGGATCCCTTCCTGGTGGCGATCTCGGTGTCCCAGCGCGACGGGCGGCCCAAGGACACCGCGCAGAACATCGCCGCCGGGGGCGAGTTCGTGGTCAACGCCGCGGGCGAGGCGCACGCCGCCGCGATCAACCGGGCGAGCGGCGACTGGGATCCGGACGTCGACGAGTTCGCGCTCGCGGGCCTCAGGACGGCGCCCTCGATGAAGGTCGCGCCGCCGCGGGTCGCCGAGGCGGCCTGGTCGCTCGAGTGCCGGCTCGAGCGCACGATCCTGCTCGGCAGCACGCCCCGCCAGACCAGTCTCATCCTCGGCGAAGTGGTGTGGATTCACGTGCAGGACGACGTGCTCGAGGAGGCGCGCGAGGGCGAGCCGCGACTGGCCGACCCGCAGCGCCTGCGCCCGCTCGCCCGCCTGGGGCGGAACCTCTACACGACGCTCGGTCCGCTCCTCGCCATCGACCGCCCGCGGGGGCGGCGCCCGGACGACACTTCAGGCGACTAGGCCGCCCGCGCCGGCTCGCCCTCCGGGCCGGGCGGACGCGACGAATGCTCGGCATGCCGCTGCGGCAGGCGCGCGGTCAGCATGAACGCGGCACCCGCGGCCACCAGCGCCGCCGCGAAGACGACCAGCGGCCCCGTCCAGTCCGAGAGGAATCCCGCCAGCGCCGGCAGGAGCATGAACGGCCCCAGGAACGAGTTCATGAGCCCGACGTACGACGGTCGGCGCGCCGCCGGCGCGATCGCGAGCAACAGGCTCTGGTAGCCGATGTTCGTGCCGCTCACCGCCGCACCGACTCCGGCGAAGGCGGCGAACAGCAGCGCCGGCCGCAACCCGACGGGCGCGATGGGCGCGATCAGCGCGAGCGCGGGCGCGACCGCCGCCGTGAGCGCCACGCCGCGCATCAGGCTGCGATGCCCGCGCCGTGTGGCGACCCTCTGCCACCACAGGTTCGAGGCCACGAACCCCCCGATGCGCGCGGTCACGAAGCCACCCACCAGCGCCGGCGCAAAGCCCAGCGGGCCCAGCGCATAGAGCACGAGGAACGGCGCCGCAGCGAAAGCCCCGGCTAGCGCCACGCGCGTGCCGAACAGCGCGCGAAATGCCGGATCACGCCACGCCACCTTGAGGTTCTCGCGCAGGTGCACGCCCATGTGCAGCGCGCGGCGGCTGATCTCGACCGGTGGTTCGTGCGCCGCCGTGAACGCGAGCGCCCCCGCGCCGATGAACAGGGTCGCGGCGCCGAACAGGATCCCGTAGCGCAGCGAGAATCCGGGCAGCATGAGGATGCGCTGGATCAGGAAGCCGCACACCGCCGCCAGCAGGCCGCCGAAGAACAGGCGATAGGCCCACATGCGGGCATGCCACTCCATCGGGATCGTGCGGCCCACGACGTCGTAGAACGAGACCGCGGAGAATCCCCCGGCGAACGAGAAGCACGAGAACGCTGCGAAGAAGATGCCGAGCGTGAGCCCGGGGGAGCGATCGCCGACGAACACGATCGCGAGCGTGGTGACGACGAGGCCCGTCACGCGCACCCACGCCATCGCGCTGTACAGCGGCAGGCGCCGGCGACGACTCTCGACGAAGGCGATGGTCAGGATCTGCGGCAGGTACCAGCCAACCTCGAGCAGCGCCACGGCCAGGCCGACGACGCCGGCGCTGTGGGTGAGGCCGCTGATGAAGAGCGCGAGGATCGTCGCGGCCTCGATGAACGTCTCGCCGACGTTGAAGAGGACGCCATTCCACACGACGAGGCGGAAGTTCCGGCGTGCGGCGGCATCGACGTCGAACGGTAGCGGGGCCGAGGCCGGGGCCGCGGGGAGCGACATTTCGCCTCCAAACGAGGAACCCCCGGCCGACGGGCCGGGGGTCTCGGACTACGTCGTGCGCAAGGTTCGGCTACCGGTACTCGCCCTTGATGCGGCCCCAGGTGGCAGGCTCCGCGGGGGTCGGGCAATCGATGTCGATCTTGCCGTCGAAGTGAGCGCTGTAACCGGCCGGGAAGCTGCCGGCACGGGCGAGCCAGCCGCCCGTCACACGGAACGGGCAGGGCTGTCCGCTCGGACTGACCAGCGAAAGAGCACTGCCCCCCGTCCACACGCCGTTGGTCACCGAGGGCTGGCCGGAATCGGCGTTGCCCGAGAGGACCACCTGGTCGCTGTTGCGACGGATGAACGTCACCGTCAGCGACTGGAAGCGACCCGCCAGAACGAGCTGACCATCCGTGAACGTCGACGGAACCGTCGCGTTCGGCGGATTGACGCCGAAGCTGGCGTTCGTCGCGCTCGAGTAGATGAGCAGGTTCGAGGTCGCCGGATCGGTGGTCGTGTAGACGGTGCGGTAGGTGTTGGCGAATCCGCCCGGCGTGATCGTCGTGCCGCCGGAGACGAGGCCCGACATGAAGTACGTGTACTCCGTGCCGGCCGGAATCGGCTCGAGGGGCGCAAGCGGCCCCGCGAAATCGTCGATGATGCCGACGGCACTGAGGAAGCTGCCGGCAGTGGAGATGTAGGTCGCATTGTTGTAGTTCGTCTCCCACGCGTAGCTGTTCGGACCCCAATCGGCGATGGTGCCGGTCTGGGCCAGTGCAGCGGCGGGAGTGAGGACCACGAACAGCGCGGCCATCAGCGCGAGTCTGTTTCCTCTTCGGGTCATTGCCGTCCTCCTTCGGTCGAGCGTTTGTGCCATGCACATGGGGGTGCGCTCGACTCTCCTATGAATGCTAGCGCCGATACGTCGACTTGACCTGGCCCCACGACTTCGCTTGGGCGGGCACGCCTTCAGGAACGCGAATTTCGCCATCCACCTGGTGCTGGTAGCCCGCAGGAGTGCCGGTGCCACCGCCGCTGGTCAGACCCGCGAAGGTCCATCCACCGATCTGGGCCGGCGGGATCGAACCGCTCTGCGTGCCGCGATTGAAGGTGATATCGCCGTTGAAGGAGCCGGTTCCGGACGACAGATCGAGCGTCAGGACGAAGTTGGAAACGATCCCGCCGAGGATGTTGGTGCCGTCGACGAAGGTCGAGGGCGCGGTTGCATTCCCGGGATTGGTGCCGTAATCGGCCGCGGTGCCGAGCGAGCGCGAGTCTTCATAGATGTCGAAGTCTCCCGGCGTGTAGAACACGAACAGGAACGGCGCGGCGAGCTCCGTCGAGACGGCCGACAGGTTGTTGAAGCGGTACGTGTACTCGTTGCTGACGTTGTTGATCGTCAGCATCGAGGGATTCACCGACAGCACCAGGCCGAGCGAATTGTAGCCATCGCCGACGTTGCCGAAACCCGGGGTGCTGTTCGGATCCTCGTAATCGAATCCGCGGAAATCCGCAAGGAACTGGTCGGCGTGCGCCCCGTTGGGAAGCGCGAGCGCGGCCAGCGTCGCGAACAAAGCGAAGTGGTTTCTAGTTCTCATCGGTCACCTCCTCGAAGCTGCCCGATCCAGAGGGCAGGCCCCGAGTCATGGGCTAGCGCCTGGGCGGTCTGGAACGACACGACGTGCACAACGGACGGAGCGGACGCACACGGTTGAGTGCGGCTTCCACTCGATTCGCCCATCACCTCCTTGGATTGACAGGCACAGAGGAGAGCCTGGCGCGTGATGCGCGGTGCTTCCGTCCAGCCACGTCGTTCGAGGGGGGACACGAACGGCGTGCGTGGATCGTAGTTCCGAAACGACTCCGGAATCGTCGTCCGCAATGGGTGGAGCGAGCGGGATGGTCCTGAAGGACGACTTCCTTCAATTCAACCGGAGACGGCTGACAAGCGACCGGAAGTTAGCATTGCGAAATGCCCGTGGTCAAGAAAAAGCTGGCCGGGGGCAACGCTTTAGTGAATCCGGGCCGGAGATATCTTTGCCCCGGCCTGGGGTCCCTGCTCAGGCATCGGCGTCGGGCCGCCTGTGGTCACCCATCTCCCGGGCGACCCCCATCAGCCCGGTCGGGCGCTGGCCCTGCCATAGGGGCACGGTGACCACGTGCATCGCGACGACCCGGCCGTCGGCCCCCATGAAATCCAGTTCGAGGGTCCGGCGCTGGCCGCTGAGGGCCTGCTCCACGGACTCCCGGGCCCGGGCCCGGTGCGACGCGGTGACCAGCGGCTCGAAGGGTCGACCCAGGAGCTCGGTCGTGTGGTACCCGAGGATCTCGAGGACCCGTCGGTTGACCAGGGTGAAGCTGCCCTCCGGATCGAGCGTGAAGATGACGTCCGAGGCCACGTCGAAGAGCTCGTGGTAGCGCCGCTCGGACTCGGCGAGCTCGCGGTAGGAGCGTTCGAGGGCCAGCATCCGGTCCTCGAGCTTGCGCACCAGGCGCTCGTTGTATTCGCGCAGGAAGGTGCGTTCCTCGAGATGCGGGGGCGGCGGCGCCGAGAGGCCGTTGCGGCGCTCCTGGACCGCCGCCTCGAGCTCGCGCAGCAAGTCCTCGGCCTCGGTCGGCTTCTCGAGGTAGCGATCGGCGCCCACGGACAGGCCGAAAGCGCGGTCCTTGGGATCGGTGTAGGTCGCCGAGTAGAGGAGGACGGGCACGTTGGCGAGCGTCGCATGATCGCGCACGGCGCGGCACAGCGCGAAGCCGTCGAGCCGCGGCATGAGGATGTCGCTGATGATCGCGTCGGGCGCGCGTTTCCCGGCGACAACCAGGGCCTCGGCCCCGTCCCCCGCGGGCCACACTTCGTGCCCGGCATGCTCGAGCTGCGTTTGCAGCAGGTACAGACTCTGGTCGTTGTCGTCGACGATGAGAACTTTCATCCGGGCTCCTTCCGGAGTGCGGAGATACGGCGGGGGGTAGGCGGAGGGTAGGGACTCATGCGCCCGCCCGCAAGGGTGCTGGCGGGAGGCGAACCGCGCGGATCGCCGAGAGCGCGGGCCCTCCCGGCGGCCGGGTCTCCCGGGTGGCGAGGACTCCGAGCCCGGCGGCCCGGCTGAGGGCGGCCAACTCGCCTGCCGCGAGGAGGAAGGCCGGACGGCGGGGGTGACCAAACTGCGCCTGGGCCTCGTCGAACGTCTCCCACCACAGCTCGCCCCCGGGCGCCAGCAGCTCGACCAGGGTCGGGAAGAGCGCGCGATCCAGGTACCGAAACCCGGTGACCAGCGCCAACGATCCGGCGCGAAAGGGCAACGGCCGCTGCGCATCGGCGACCACGAACGAGCCGTGCACCCCGGCCGCGGCAGCCAGCCGGCGGGCCCGCTCGAGCGCATCGGGCAGGACGTCGATCCCGGTGGCGGCGAATCCGTGCGCAG
>JBKJNH010000194.1:0-8768 GCA_046596055.1 Candidatus Eiseniibacteriota bacterium | reverse complement strand
GTAGATGCCGCTCACCACGTCCTGGCCGTTCCGTGAGATCAGGTTCCAGGACGCTTGACCGTCTTCAGCATTCTCTTTCTGCGGCTTCCCGTTCACCTGCGCGTCGTCGCTCGTGATCTCTTCCACCAGGTCACCCGAGATGGTGAAGATCTTCAGCGTCCACCGCCCCTGCGGCATGTTGAAGAAATCGACCTTCGTGCCGGTCGGATCCGCGGCGCTCGGCGTGAGATCCCACTGCGAGCTGCCGCGATACGGATTGGGCACGACGTAGACCCCGCCCTCCCGCGACGCGGCCGCGATCTGCGGGTAGATCCCGTCCTGTTCGGTGGCGCCACGGCGGCCTTCCTGCTCGGCGAGCGTGCCGCGACCGCCGGTCACGCTGCGCTGGCCGGTCGAGTCCTTGCCCGTCACCGAGTAGAAGTAGACGAAGCCGTTGAGGACGTTCGGATCCTCGTAGCTGTAGCGCCCCACCGGATAGACCGCCTGGCGATAGCCCTCCTCGATGCGCGCCGCACCCCCCTCGGTGAGGTAGGCGCGCCGGCCGACCACGTAGGCCGTGTCGCCAGGCGCACCGGTCGACTGGATGCAGAATCCGTTGTTCAGCGTCTGGCCGGCGGCGCAGGGCTGGATCGAATTCGGGAGGATGCGCTGCCCGGTCTGCCGATTGAGCAGGACCGGGTAGGTCGCCATCAGCAGGCTGTCGAGCCTGCCATCGTCGTTGGAATCGATCGAGTCACGCAGCGGCGTCAGCACGTCGTACAGGTTGAGCTCGGCGAGGAGGGCCCAGAGGTCCTCCGACGGGCCAGACGAGCCGACGGGCCGGGTGAAGTTGGAGGCCTTCCAGATCCGGTACGAGTGAAAGTCGAGGAAGTTCGTCGACGGGTCCGGAGTGATCTCGCTCAGGTTGTCCCACTCCAGCCGGATCCTGCGATCGAGGGAGGTCAGGCGCAGCCCCGGATTCGGCGGCGGGGCGGCGGCGAGCCACTGCCGCAACACGGTGCCAGGAACCCCGGTGCAGTAGTTGCAGTCGAAGTCGAACCAGACGGTGACGTTGCTCGTCACGTCGCGGGTCTGGCCGGCCTCCTCGTCGCGACAGTCGGCGAGCGTAAGCGTCGTGCCCGGGGGCGCCAGCACCGGCGTCTCGCGACCGGCCAGATCCGGCGTCTCACCTTCGGACACCGGCTGGTACTTCCCGCGGAACGTCTTCTGCACTTCGATCGCATTGCGGATCATCGCCGAGTAGCGCTCCGGATTCGGCCACGCGCTCCCCGACGGATTCTCGGACACGCGCGCATAGCCCGCGTAGACATCGGGCTCGCTCTCGGTCGGCGGGGACGGATCGTCGGCGATGCGGGTGTAATCACAGGCCTGGACGGCGAGGGCGATCTGGACCGAGATCGACTCCCCGTTCTGCCACTCGAGGAAGGGCCCGACCGAGCAGAGCGAGAAATAGTCGCTCTTCGTCGATTCCTCGGGACGCTCGTCGTTGAGCAACCCCGTCAGCGGGTCGACCCCGATCTCGCTGGACATGGACCCATAGCGCTCGATGTCCACCGCGGGCGACCCGCCCTGCACGTACGGCGTCCCCGGAAGGTAGGCGCGGAACATGCGGAAGCCGACCGCGCGCGGCGCCTTCTGGCCCGTGGGATCCGTCGTGTGGCCGAGCAACAGGAAGCTCGATCCGCCGACCGTGCGGCCCATGTCGCCGTCGTCGTCGGTCATGGTGAAGCCGCGCACCTTGATCGTATCCTGGGTGCAGAGTCCGCCGTTCGAACGCGGATCATCCTGCGGAATCGTCTCGATGAAGTTCCCCTGCGGAACGCGGGCGTCCGGGAGGTCGTCCGAGAAGTAACGATCGAGCTGCGTCGGGCCAACGTCCTGCTCGACGAAGAACCCGACGAACACGGAGTCGAGCTGGTGCCCGGAGTCATTGATGATCTTGAAGTCGGCGGCCGCGAAGTCGTTGGCGCCGGGGACGGCGAACGAGTACGAGGTCTGCTGCACGCGCAGGCCGAAGCCGACGTGCTTTTCGGCGAAGTTACTGTTCTCGGCCTGCTCGGTGTCGTCGCGCAGTTCGCAGGTGTACATGAGCTGCGAGATGGCGGCGTAGTCCTCGTCGATCCGGCCGTCGAAGTCGTCGTCCCGACCGTTGAAGAACTCCTCGTCGGTCGCGCCGTCGCCGTCGTCGTCGACCGCGCGGGCGCCGGCCACCTGGCCGTCGTACGACTGGTAGATGCGATCCTCGGGCCCAAGCGTCGGCGGACGCCACTCGGTGTTGTGGCTGACGCGGCGGACCAGCGCCGGATCCACCGCCTCGGGATTCTTCGCCGCGACCCACAGGCCGATGAAGAACAGGTACTCGACGCCCGACGGGCCGGGCCACTGGGCCGACGGATCGGACGACTGGGCCGTGAACGGATTGCCCAGGATGCCGATGTTGGTCGTCTTCATCCACACGTTGCCCGCGGTCGAGACGCGTCCGGGGCCGTTGATCTCGGGCACCGCCTGCGTGCTGTACGGTCCCCCCGCGTCGTTTCCGCCCGGGGACGGCAGCAGGGTCGCGTCGTCGATCGGCGTGTCCGTCCAGATGCGCGCAAGCGCCGGGGTGGACCAGGGCAGGACGAGTCCCGCCAGCACGAGGCCGACGAGGGCACGACGCATCGGGGCGCTGCGGATCATCGATGGCTCCTTGGGCATGTCGGCGACCCGCATCAGAACGTCACGCCCACGCCGAGGCGGACGTTGCGTCCCTCGGAGTAGACACGGGGATCGTTGACCGGGACCCAGTCCTCGACGCGGTCGCCGTTGGTGTCACGCAGGTAGGCGCCGCCGCCGCGTCCGGTCTCGGTGTAGTAGATCTCGTAGTCGTTGCCGACCTGGTTGATGTAGGGATTCTGCGAGTTGTCGGGCGCCAGGTTGATGATCGACTCCGCGTCGAGCACGTTGCGGGCATCCGCGAAGAACGTCACGTTCTGACCCCAGATGCGGAAGTACTTGTCGGCCACGATCGACAGCGTCGACTGGCTGGGCAGGCGGCGCGTATTGTTGAACGTGGGATCCGGGCGACGGTCGTTGCGGAATGTCGGCGTGTACGGCAGTCCCGATCCATAGGTCCACAGGAAGGTGACGCCCCACTTGCCCGGGTCGCGCAGGATCAGGTTCGCGTTCAGCGTGTGGCGCTGGTCCCAGTCGAGTGCCTGCTCGGCGATCGGCAGGTACAGCAGGTTGCCGTTGGCGAACTGGAGACCGGTGTTGGGATCCGATGCGACGCCCGTCGCGATCGAATACGTGTAGTTCACCTCGGCCGAGAACTTGTGGCTGAAGCGCTTGGTCAGCGACGCCTCGAAGCCGCGCGCCGACGCGTAGTCCTGGTTGACGTAGATGGGCACCTGGAGGCCGGTCACCGGGTCGATCTCCTGGCGCACCGAGATCAGGCCGAAGATGTCCTTGAAGAACACCGCGAACTGGCCGGAGACGTCCTTCGAGAACAGGTGCTGCACGGCCGCTTGGTAGCTGATGTTCGTCTCGGGCTGGAGGTCCGGGTTGCCGCGGACGGCGACGGTCGACTCGGAACCGCGGTTCTCGAACACGAAGTTGCGCTGCGGCGTCTGGAACGTCCACCCGTAGTGGAAGGACAGCACGTCGCGATCCGAGATCGGGTACGCCACGCCGAGGCGCGGCGAGATCTGGCTCTTGTAGCGACCGTTCGGCAGCTCCTCGTCGGGAATCTGCGGGCCCGGCGTGAACAAGTCGTAGCGCAGCCCGGCGTTGAGCACCAGGCCCTCGTACTCCCAGCGGTCCTGGATGAAGGCAGAACCCTCGGGATTGTAGTTCGTGAAGTCGGAGCGATTGAGACCCGGCAGGCCGTTCGCCTCCTGGTTCGGATTCTGCATCGACAGGAGCTGGACCTCGTTGTACACACCCTCGATGCCGGCCTTGGCGGTGTGGCCCTTCCAGCGCTGGGTCGTGAAGTCGGCCTTCGCGGTCCACGTCGTCGTGAGCTGCTTCGAGTAGCGCGGGAAGTCGCCGTGCGTCACGTAGAACGGATCGAAGTCGAGGTTGCCCGACCAGTACTGCGGCGACTGCGTGTCGTACTCCCACGGCTCCTTCGACTGCACCGTCTGCTCGGTGTCGAAGATGAAGCGCGAGAAGCGAGCGGTGTAGACGTCCTTGGCCGAGAGCTGATGCGTCCACACCGACTTGAGCTGCTGGAAGCGGTTGTCGGTCGTCGGCACGTTGTCGGCCAGGTTCTGGTACTGGTACGTCGAGTCTTCCTGGAAGAACGACCACTTGCCGTAGCGCGGAGTCAGCCGCTCGCTGCCCGTGCTCGTGCGCGTGGTGTCGTAGGTGACCGCCACGTAGCCCTTGCGGTTCCACATGTGGTTGTACGGCGTGTTCGTCGCGTGGTTGTTGATCGCCTCGAACGTCAGCTTCTTCGTCTGCGTCGGCCGCCACGCCAGCTTGGCGTTGGTGTTGATCGAGTTGGACTGGCGATCGCCGAAGCGGAGGAAGTCGAAGATCGTGGTCGTGCTGCGCGTCTGTCCGGCATCGAGGTAGGTGTCGGACCAGACGCCCTCGTAGGTGAGAAAGTACGTCAGGTTCTTGATCGGCATGGGGCCGCCCAGTCCGATGGTGAACCGGTCATAGTTGTTGAACGTCTTCGAGTTCTCGCCGTAGCGATCGGTGTGCCACTGGAAGTCGCCGCCAAACTTGTCGCCGCCCTCCTTGGTGGTGATGTTGATCACGCCGGAGAGGGCGTTGCCGAACTCGGCGTCGAAGCCGCCCGAGAGGACGTCGGCGCCGGCGACCGACAGGTTCGCGATCGACGAGCTGCGGCCGAACAGCGGGTCGGAGACCTCGATGCCGTCGATGGTCTGCTTGATCTCGCCGCCGCGGCCGCCGCGCACGTGCAGCTCCCCGTTGGTCGCGACGATGCCGGCCTTGAGCGCGATCGCCTCGCGCAGGTTCTCGACGGGCAGGTCCTTGAGCGACTCGCCCGACACCGTCTGCTTTGTGGTGGAGCTCTTGGTGTCGATCATGCGGGTCGCGGTGACCTTGACCTCGGCGATTTCCTTGACCACGACCGAGCCGCCGACGCTGATCGTCCCCACCTCGTTGACCCCGGCGTTGACCGTGATCGCAAGGGACCTGGCCTCGAAACCGGCGAGCTGGACCTTGAGGGTGTACGAGCCGACCGGGACGTTTGGGATGATGAAGTAGCCATTGTCGTCCGAGGCGCCGCCGCGGCGGGATCCGAGGACGACCACGTTGGCGTACGCGCCGGGCTCCTTGCCCTGCATGACCCGACCCTTGACCGTACCCATGGCCTGGGCGAACGCCTGATCCGGTGTGATCCACAGGGCCACCACGGCCCCGACGACGAGGAGACCGGCGCCCAGGAGGCGCCCAAGCAGAGTCTGGCGAACCATCGTGCGCGCACCTCTCCGAGGGAGTTCGGATCGACCAGGCGAGGGGATGCCCCGGGGAAGGGCGTCGCCACTATAGGGAGCCGGCAAGGATTGAGTCAACCCGTTCGTCCTCATGCTCTTGGCCCATCCATAGGCTGCGCGGACAGGCTCTCCGTAGGCGCCCCTTCCCGGATGGGAAGCGGCTGTATCAGGCGTCGAACGGTCCCAAATGAAACGGGACGCGTCGCCTCGCGACACGTCCCGAACACAGCTTAGGGGCGCTGGCCTCGCGAGGCCGACACCCGGTCGAAACGAAGAATGCTCGACCGGGCGGCGACTGTCAACCTCGAAATTTGCGGAAACCGATCAGTTGAACGACCAGCGGTTGTAAAGCATAAACCGGAATCCCGAACCGGTTCCATCCCCCGGGTCCGGATAGTCCGTCGTGCGATCCATGATCTCGACACCAGCGTCGAGCGAGTACTTGCTGTTCAGCGGGCGATAGCCCGCGCCCAGCGTGAGGGCGGTACCGATCCCCTCGTTGTTCGCCGTGTGGACGTCCTTGTCGAGCGACCGATGCCAGCCGCCGAGGCGCGCCTGCCACTCGCTCGACACGCCGTACTCGACCCCACCCCGGAAATCCGTGATGCGCGTGCGGGCGTGAACGCCGGTGCCGTCCCGTGCGTCGTTGGCCCGGTGACCTTCGGCGCCGACACGCAGGCGCGGCGACAGCAGGTATCCGATCCCGACGCCGGCATCCCAGTGTCGGACTTCCTGGCTCTCGTCGAGCACCGGCATGCCCGGATTGACGCCGGTGCCGTTCAGCGAGGCGAGGAACTGGTTGAAGTTGCCGGGCGAGGTCGCCGCGGTGATCGCTTCCTTGTGATAGAGCACGCGGAAGTCCGCGCCGACCAGCAGGTCCGGCAGGCCATCCGGCGTAAACGCGACGCGCGTCTTCAGGAACTCGCCATCGACGGCGCGCTGCAGACGGTCTCCGCGCCCGGTCAGCGGCGGCGCGCCCTGCCCGTTCGACTGCGTGTAGCGGTAGGTCTCGTCGACGTCGAAGCCGCCCGTCCCGACGACGCCACCGAAGGTGAGCCCGTCGATCGGCTTGAGCACGGTGGTCAGCGAGAACGTGTTCGAGCGGCGGGGTTCGTCGACCTCGTAGATCCGCTTGCGCGTCTCGTTGCTGCCGTCGATCGACACCTTGTTGTAGTCCCAGTTGACGGTGACGTCGCCCCACGACTCCGCCATCCAGCCGAGCCCGAGGCCCAACACGGTGCGCCTGGCGGTCGCCTCCGTCAGGTCGAACGCGTTGGCCGGCTCGACGGACTCGCCGCCGGAGAGCACCTCCTCGCCATCCTCGTCGCCGCGGGTCCGCGTCTCCGAGTCGAAGGTCTCGTTGCCGAAGCCCAGGCGCGCGCCCCAGCCCAGCTTGCCCCCCGCCATGCGCCCGCTGAACGTGGCGACTCCCTCACGCAATGCCGCCTTCTCGTCCTGATAGAGACCCGGCTGCAGCGGAACGCCCATCCCCAGGTCCTGGTAAGCGATGTCGAGGCCGAAGGCGAATTTCGATCCGTTGCGGGCCACCGCACTCAGGCCGTAAACCGAACCGTCGAAGCGGTCGACCTCGCCCGGAATCCCGCCGACGGTGCGCTCGGCCGACGTCCCGGCCCGGTCGATGAAGAGGTCGACCGAGTTGCCGTTGCGATCGGTCACCAGGCCGACGGTCGAGGCGCCGAAATCCCACTGGTTGATCTCGTTGTTCTCGTCATCGAACGCGAGCGTGGCGCGACCGAGCATGGCCAGGCGCAACGACGGCTGTCGCGTGCGCTGGTCGAACCCGGACTGATCCAGCGCGGGCGAGAGGAACTGGGCCTCTGCCGGCGCGGCGCACAGGATCGCGGCAGCGGCGGACGCGAGGCACGCGGCGCGCGCGAACACGGCACGATTCATCCATGGACTCCTTGGGGAAAACAAAAAACGCGTCGAGCCGGGGTCGCAGACCCGGGGACGCCTCGGTCGGCACGCAAGTGCGCACCGCTGCGCATCCTAGGTCGGAGAGCGGCGGCTGTCAACCGGTCCGCGAAACAGCCGGATGCCCGGTCCACCAGATTCGCCCGGGGACCTCCCGGGCGTGGCGAATCCCGATCCTGGGCCCGCTGGAAAGCGGCGGCTCCTCGCCGCGGCGCCCCCGGACGACCAACGCGGACTTCTTCAGGTCGATCCCGTCGTGGGCGCGGGTGAGACCGAGCGCCCGGGCGAGCCGGCCAGGACCGGAAGCTTCGCGCCCGGGCCTGAGGTCCGGTCGCCTTGCGCGCCACAGCGCGCCGCCAAGCGTCGGCGCGATCGCCCGGATCAGCACCGCCGCGCCCTCCCCTTCTTTCCCGGTGACGACGTTCAGGCAGTGGTGCATGCCGTAGGTGAAGTAGACGTAGGCGTGCCCGGGCGGGCCGAACATGCTGCGATTGCGCGGCGTCGGGCCCTTCCTCGCGTGGCTCGCCGCGTCCTCGGCGCCGCCGTAGGCCTCGACCTCGACGATCAATCCGCCCAGCGTGCCGAACGGCGCACGATGGACCAGCGTCGCGCCGATCAGGTCGCGCGCGACGTCGATCGCCGGGCGAGCGTAGAAGCGACGGGACAGGATGGCCACGGCGCGATCACCGCGCGGCGCGCTGGGCAAGCAGGATGATCTGCGGGCTCGTCTCGGCGAAGTCGGACCCGTCGAAGTCGCCCCACAGCCGCCGGACGACGAAGCCGTGCGCGGCCAGCGCGCGCTCCAGTTCGTAGCGCTCGAACCAGCGCAGGCGCAACTGCGTCGTCTCGCGGCGCACCAGGCCGTCGGGCGCCACGGTATCGAGCCAGAAGCGTGCCTCGGTCACCTGCGCCGGGCGCTCGAACGTCTGCTGGAAGAACACCTCGGTGCGCGAGCCCGGCAATCCGGGCGCCTCGCCCGACAGCGGCGACGGCTCGGCGCGCAGCACGCCGGTGGGCCGCGTCGGATCGACCCGGAACACCGACAGCCACAGCCAGCCGCCGCGCGCGACGGCGCGCGCGGCGCCGGCGAGGACCCGGTCCTGGTCGGCGATCGACTCGAAGTGGCAGAACGTGTTGAACGGCAGGAGTGCCAGGCGGAACTTCGCGCGCGGCAGCTTCAGCCGCCGCAGGTCCTGGCGCAACACCGTGACGCGCGCCCGGACGGCCGGCGACTCGGTCGCGAGCCGGCGCTGGAGCGCGGCGAGCATCGCCGTCGAATCGTCGACGCCGGTGACCCGGTGCCCACGCCGCGCGAGCTCGATCGCGACGCGTCCGGCCCCCACGCCCAGTTCGAGCACGGATCCCTTCGCGCCCTTCGCCACC
>JBKJNH010000142.1:0-2994 GCA_046596055.1 Candidatus Eiseniibacteriota bacterium | reverse complement strand
CGATGCGGTCGGGCTTCACGCCCTCGGCCTCGGCGGTGAAGTTGGTGACGATCCGGTGGCGCAGCACCATCGATGCGACGGCGCGGACGTCATCGATCCCGGGTGCGAAGCGGCCCGCGAGCACCGCGCGCGTCTTCGCACCCAGCACGAGGTACTGGGAGGCGCGCGGCCCAGCGCCCCACGTCACCCAGTTCTGCACGAACGCGGGCGCCTCGCCCTCGGGCCGTGTCGCGCGCGCCAGCTTCACCGCGTAGCGCACGACGTGCTCGGCGACCGGAACGCGGCGCACGAGCCCCTGCAGTGCACTGATCTCGGCGGCGTTCAACTGCGGCACGAGCTCGGCCTGCGGCGCGCCGGTCGTCATGGCGACGATCTTCTCCTCCTCGGCCTGCGAGGGATAGCCGACCGGCACGTTGAACATGAAACGATCGAGCTGCGCCTCGGGCAGCGGGTACGTGCCCTCGAGCTCGATCGGGTTCTGCGTCGCCAGCACGAAGAACGGGAGCTGCAGGTGGTGGGTCTGCCCGCCGGCGGTCACTTCCTTTTCCTGCATCGCCTGCAGCAGCGCCGCCTGCGTCTTGGGCGGCGTGCGGTTGATCTCGTCGGCCAGCACGACGTTGGCGAAGATCGGCCCCTTGATGAACTTGAACACGCGGTGACCGCCCGACTCCTCGAGCACCTCGGTGCCGGTGATGTCGCTGGGCATGAGGTCGGGCGTGAACTGGATGCGCGAGAACGACAGGTCGAGCGTGCGCGCGAGACTGCGGATGAGCAGCGTCTTGGCGAGCCCCGGCACGCCGACCAGCAGCACGTGACCGTTGGCAAACAGCGCGGTGAGAAGCCCGTCGACGACCGTGGCCTGGCCGACGATCGCCTTCCCGAGTTCGCGCTGGATGCGGTCGTGCGCGTCGCGCAGCTTCTCGACCGCCTGGAGATCGTCCTGTGTCGCCACCTGCTGGGTCATGCCGCCTCCGCGGTCGGTCCTTTGCGCTGCGCCTCGAAACACGAAAACCCGCGCCGGCCTCGGGCGTGCCGTCGCGGTGCTGCCGTCGCTGTCGTGGCAAGGAGCGTAGCATTCACGTTCGACGCGGGGCAACGCAGGGGCCGGCTGCAGGGGTCAAGATGCTGAAAAGCCCGATCTTGGGGTGGATCGCCGCCGGTGCTAGACTCCGTGCCCGCCGCACTGAGCGGATTCCGTCGTTCGACCTGCCGGAGGATCCCCCATCATGGCTCGTTCCATGCTCCAAGTCACGCGGCCGCGCCGCACGCCCCACGCGTTCCTGCCCCTGGCCGCGGCGCTTGCGCTCGCTCCCCTGGCTCCGGGCGCCGCTGCCGCGAAGGTCTGGGTCATCCCGCACGTCCTCGAGACCAGCGGACGGGTCCACGACACGCAGTACACGTTCGACACGACGATCTTCGCGAACTACGTGGGCGGGATCGGTACCGTGACCGGATCGGGCGGCGCGACGGTCGACGTTTACCTCTACAACAACACCGGCGGCCCGCTGACGAACAACGGCGCCGTCGTCTGCGCGCCGTGCACATACAACCTGGGCGCCGACACGCGCAAGGCGTCCATCAGCGTGGACGATCTGATCCTCACCCGCGGCGCGTTCGACGCGGGGGTCAAGCTCGGCTTCGGCATCATCGTCGTCGGGGGCGCCAATCCCGAGAACGTCGCGCTGCAGGGATTCGTCGTCAATTCACACACCGGTCCGTTCGATCTCTCGACGGCCGCGATCGGCCCGCACGTGCTCGGCCATCTCTGCGACGACGAGACCCCACCGACGGGGGCCAGGGTCTTCGTGCTGCCGCACGTCCTCGAGAAGAGCGGGCAGACCAGCAACACCCAGTTCACCTTCGACACGACGATCTTCGCCAACTACGTGGGCGGACTCGCGGGAATCCCGATCGGCTCGACCGGCGGCGCGAGCGTGGACCTGTACCTCTACGACGAGGAGGGGCACGCCGCGACCAGTGCCACCGGGCAGAACGTCTGTGCCCCGTGCACCATCCAGCTGAGTGACGTGACGCGAAAGGCCTCGCTCAACATCGAGAACCTGATGCTGGCCCAGGGCGGCATGCCGGCCGACGAGTTCACGGGCTTCGGCGTCATCGTCGTGGGCGGTGACGTCGGCAACGTGAACCTGCAAGGCTTTGTCGTCAACGCGCACACCGGCCCGCTCGACGTCTCCGTGTTCGGATTCGATCCCGTGCCCATCTCGGCAGCCGCCGCCGTCGCCGTGCCCCCCGGGGGCGAGGCGCTCCTCGGCGCGATGCAGGTCGTGCCGAACCCGGCCCGGGCGGGCGCGGCAATGAGCTTCGCACTCGCGCGGGCGATGGACGTCGACCTTGCGATCTACGACGTGAACGGCCGGAAGGTCGCCGCGGTGTGGAGCGGCCGCAAGGAGGCGGGGGCGCAGACGCTGGCGTGGAACGGCCGCACGGACGAGGGCACCCTCGCGCCCGCCGGCGTGTACTTCGCCCGCCTGACGGGCGAGGGCGTCACGATGGAGAACCGGGTGATCGCGCTGCGGTAGAGCGGCAGGCATGCGGGGCCGCGCGGGGCGCTACGTCGTCTCGCGCGGCTCCTTCACCCAGTGCCCGTTGCCGCGATTGCGCATCACCGGCTCGTCTGCGGCCGCCACGATCTCGACCGCACTCGCGATCCGATCGACGCGGAACGACTTCGGCGCCTGGTCGAGGTGGCAGTACCCCTCGAGGAACAGGCCCCCGTCCTTGGCGAACAGGTGTGACGGTGTCACGCGGCGTGGCACCCCGCCCTTCGTGCCTCCGCGATACTCGACCATCAGGTCGACGTGGCGCGTGATCGCGTCATCGACGATCGCCAGCTCGGGCGGCAGCGCGAACGGAATTTCCGAGAACTGCTCGAAGGTCAGCAGCGGCCCGGCAAGCTTGGCGAGATCGGCCAGCGTGAGCACGGCGGGATCGCCCATCGCCGCGACGGAACGGCGCAGCAGGTCGCGCGTGGCG
>JBKJNH010000071.1:0-4192 GCA_046596055.1 Candidatus Eiseniibacteriota bacterium | reverse complement strand
GTAGCCAGTCCGGTTGATGATCCACGAAGCGATCTCGGGCGGATCGGCCAGTGCATTGCTGGCAAGGAGCGTCAGGCTGCCAGCGGCGAACAGGCTTCGAGTCATGCATGCTCCTCGATCGACGGGGTCTTGCTTCCAAGCCAATTTGGCCGACGCGGGCCCGGGCCCATCGTGAAATTAGATCGCCGAGCGAGTCGGCGACAAGTTCTAGAAACTCGTCCCGAATGCCAGGTGGAACTGCCAGCGTCGGGAGTTCTTCTTCTCCAGCGACTCGAGCGGCGTCCCGTCGATCAACGCCTGGAACAGGTCCCCCGAATCCACCAGGTCGGCGATGGATGGATTCAGCTTGTAGCCCATGTCGAGCTTGATCGGGCCGACCGGCGTGCCCAGGTCGAGCCCCAGCCCGGTGCCGTAGAACCAGCTCTCGCCGCCGGGCGCCGCGCCGGCCACCGTCTCGAAGCGCGTATCGCTCGTGCGCACGCGACCGGCGTCGAGGAACGCGTGCCAGCCCCACGTGCTGCGAGCGCCCGGGAAGGGGACGCGCAGCTCGAGCGACCACGACAGGCGCTCGAAGCCGCCGAGCGGCACGAAGTCGTCGGCGACCAGCCGGATCGTGTCGGCTTCGCTGACGCCGCGCACGTCGGGGAACTTCGGACCGAGCAGGCGGTCGCCCCAGCCGCGCACGTCGTCGGTGCCGCCGGCGGTAAACAGAACGTCGCGCAGCTGCAGGAACTTCACCGACGGATCGTCCCCCGAGGCCGGGACGCTCTTCCCGAACGGGTAGATCCGCCCGGCGCTCACCCGCGCCGCCAGCGTCGTACGCTTGGGGAGTGCCGCGTAGCCGTGGACCCCGACGTCGAGCCGCGAGTAATTCGTGCTCGCGAGCGAGGGCGGCGCGGTGAGCTGGATTGCCGGCCGCAGCACCAGGCCGCGCCGCGGGTTCGCCGGGTTGTCCACGGAGCCCAGCGATCCCGACAGCGTGAAGGCACTGCTCCACAGCTCGGTGCCCAGCGAGTCGAGGAGGCCCTGGGCCCGGAACTGCTGCAGCGTCAGCAGGTCCACGTCGCCGGCGGCGAAATCATCGAGCGTGTACTCGTAGATACGACGCCGCGCGACCTGGTAGTCGAGCGCGACCGACTTCAGACCGCCCAACCTGTAGATGAGCGTCGTGTTGAGGCCGATCTGCATCGAGTTGTCGGTCACGTTGTCGCGCTTCTCGATGAACGGGCTCACCACACCGCTCATCCGTCGCGCGAGGAACGACGGCTGCGTCACCGAGACCGACGCGCGATAGAGCCGGTCCGGATTCTCGACCACCGCCCACCAGCCTGTCTGCGCGACGCCCGACACGGTGAACGTGCGCGCACCGCCCACGAAATTGCGGTGCGTCCAGCGCACTTCCGAGCTGGCCCCGGCATCGGTTCCGTAGCCGAGCTGGCCGCTCACGAGGCGCGGCTCGGCCTCGGTGATCCGAACACGCAGGGGGATATCCGCCGGCGGCGTGCCGGGCAGCGCGGACAGCGAGTCGGCCGGTGCGGGCGCCGGTGTCTCCAGGATCGCGACGCGCACGATGCCGAGCTCGCCGATGTCCCGCCGCGACTCCTCGATCTTCTTCTCCGAATACGGGTCGCCCTCGCGGAACGACACCCGCTTCGCCACGGTCGTCGCCTTGATGTTCCGCGTACCCTCGACCTCGATGGGGCGGAACACGGCCGTGCGTCCCGGCGCGACCCGAAGGATCAGGTCGCGATCCTCGCCCGTGCTGTCGGCCGCGAGCGCTCCCTCGACGCGCGCGAAGGGGAATCCGCGATCACGCCACCAGGTCTCGGTGCGTGCGCGATACCGGTTCGTGCGAAGGAGATCGAACCGCCTGTCCTCGAGCCGGTCCCAGCGGTCCATCTCCTTCTTCCACGAGCCGTGCTCGCCCTCGGGAACCGGAAGAGCGAACAGGCTGTCTCGCGCCACGACCGCGACATCCCGAAGGATCAGCGGAGTGCCTTCCGAAATGACGAACGTCACGTCGAGCAGGTTCTTGGTGTCGTCGCGCACCACGTCATAGCGCACGTCGGCGTCGCGGAAGCCGGCCTCGCGATAGCGCGCGCGCATGCGCACGACGTCGCGCTGCAGGTTCATCGGATCGAATGGCACCGCCGCGGGGCGGGGGATGAGCGGGAGCTTGCCGATCGCGCTACGGATCCCGTAGAAACTTCCGCGACCCTTCGTGACGAGCAATGGCTGCAGCTCCCGCGAATCGATCGTCTTCGTGTCCGTCCAGCGGAAATGGAGCCCGCTGACCTCCGTTGCCCCGTCCACGTGAACTTGCGAAGCGGCGGGAACAGCCGAGAGCAGGAATGCGACCGTGCTGGCTGCGAGCGACAGGCAAACCCGAAGGCCCGATGCGCGGGCCCTAATATGCACGCCGCACCCGGATGAACGAGTTCAGTTCCGACGACTCGCCCTGCAGGTTCAGCAGGAGCCACTGGTAGGCCTTGTACTCCATCTCGACCTGCGTGCGGTAGCTCGTGCTCGTCGACGTGTTGTCGTTCGCCTGGTACTGCACGGGCTGCCGGAAACCCACGTACAGCCGCGAGCTCACATAGCGGCCGGCGACCAACGTCGCCCCCTGGACGGCGTCCTGCCGGATCTGCACGACGTCGAGCCCGATCGATTCCTGCGCCAGGTCCTCGAAGCGGCCGGTGACCTGCGAGAGCGCCGTCTGCGCGGCGAGCGTCGCTGCCGTCGAGGACTGGCCCGATGTCCCGCCCGAGCCCAGGTCGCCGCGCGTCTGCCCGGTCGCGACATAGGAGATGATCTCGGTCGCCGACATATCCGGCTCCGACGAAAGCGTGAGCTGGAGGTTGTCGACACGCCCGGTGATGTCCATCTTGACGACGACTTCCGAGCCGTCGGCGTCGCCCGCGCTCGCGGTCTTGTACTGGGTCTGGATGTCGACGGTGTGCCGCCGCGTCGGGCCGTTGAGCAGGATCTCGCCGCCCGTGAAGTCGAACCGCCTTGCAAACTGCTCGACGTAGCCGTGTCCGGGCACCGGCTCGATTCGACCATAGAGATCCGCCTCGGCGTACGGCCGCTTCTTCAACGTCACGTTGCCCGACAGCTCGAGCGCCATGCGCGGCGCGTTCCGCTGGCGGATCCAAGTATTGCGCTGGACCTGGATCTCGAGGTCGAGGTCAGACGCGTCGTAGAGCACGAGGATCGGGTCCGGCGCCTTCGCCATGACCGGCCCGAACGTCTCCTCCATCATGCGGATGTCGGCCGGCGTCAGCTCGACCATGGGCCGCTGATTCGCTGCCTCCATCATCGCGTCGGTGATCTGGAACTCCGTGTTCTCGACCGAGGCCCTTCCGCGGACGATCGGCGCGGTGATCGTGCCGGTCACCGTCACGTCGCCGGTGGCGACGACATGCAGGTCCTTCGTCTCGATGGCCTCGAACTTCTGGGCGTGCACCTTCAGATCCAGCTCGATGCGCGTCAGGGTCGCGATCGTGAGCATTCCGTCGGCGGTGATCGTGCCCTTCTCCGAGCTCACGCGCGCCTCGCGCACGAGCACGCGGTCGCCCTCGAGCTCGGCCGTGACATTCGCATCGTCGAAGCGCACGCCGAGCGCCGGCAGCTCCGCCGTGGCCTTCTCGAGCACAATGCGACCGCTGCTCGCGACGGCCTGGCTGTGCCCCGTCAGGTACACGTCGATGTCGAGCGTGCCGGTGGACGGAGCCAGGGAGCGCGGGTCGAAGAACGGCGCAAAGGACGTCAGCTCCATCCGGTCGCCGCGGACGCGGAGATCGACGTCGCCCTGGGCGGCACGCACCGGCACGAGCGTGTCACCCTCCGCCGGAAGCGCCAGTGTGAGCGCGAGTGGAACGTGACCGGTGTAGGTGAGCGAGGAACCGTTCGGCGGCGCGAACGCCCCGTCGAGTGAGAGCCGACGGCCGTTCCACTCGATCTGCGTGATGAGCGCGCCGGCCGGCTTGCCCTGCGAAGTCATGACGACGTCGATCGAGCCCTTCGCCTGCGGCGCCGCGGCCGGGCCGCGCAGCGCGAGCGTCCCGTCGATCACGCCGCCGACATGCGGCCGCCCGATCCATGCCGAGAGGATGTCGAGGCCCAGCGCGCGCAGCTCCATGTCGAGGCTCTGCGTCCCGCGGCGGTCCACCGTGCCGTGCGCGCGCACGAG
>JBKJNH010000009.1:0-10595 GCA_046596055.1 Candidatus Eiseniibacteriota bacterium | reverse complement strand
TCGACGAGGCGACGTCGAGCCTCGACGCGCAGAACGAGGCGCTGGTGCAGGAGGCGCTCGCCGCGCTGCTGGCGGGGCGCACGAGCCTGGTGATCGCCCATCGCCTGTCGACGATCCTCGCGGCCGATCGCATTCTCGTGCTCGAGCGCGGTGCGATCGTCGAGTCGGGCACGCACGCCGAGCTGATCTCGCGCGGCGGGCTGTACGCGCGCCTCTACGAGCAGCAGTTCCGTGGCGCGCTCGACGAGATGTAGCGCCGGGCGGAGCCAGGCGCGGCTGTGTCAGCGTGTCCGCGTGGCAAAGGCCGCGAACGACGCCGCACCCACCAGCCCCACCACGCACGCCGTCCACAGCAGCGCGTGCGGGCCGTACGCCGTCCAGATCAGCGCGCCCACGATCGGCGCGGGGAAGATCGCGAATGCGCGCCAGCCCCAGTACAGGCCGACGCCGCGAGCGCGATACTCCTCGGGGAACATCGCGGTGATCAGGCTCTTGCGCGCCGGTTCGCCGATCTCGCGTGCGCCATAGACGACGAACGCGAGCGCGAGCCCGAGCGGCCCATGGGCGAACGCGAACGCCGCCGGCGTGAGCGCGAAGAGCACGAACGTGAGCCCGATGAACGGCCTCTGGTGGCCGCGATCGACGATCGTGGCGACCGGCAGGTAGGTGGCCAGCGCGACGGTCATCTGCAGCGCCACCAGCGTGCCGAACAGCACGGTCGAGATCCCGAGCGTCTTGAGGCAATAGAGCACGATGAAGTCGCGCGCGAGCCAGTCCCCCCAGCGCACCAGCACGTCGCTCAACCACAGCCGCTTGAGGAACGGCGGCATGGCGCGCCACACCGCGCGCTTGGAGATCGGCGTCGGCGCGGCGGGTCGTGCCCCGCGCACGAAGCGCCACTGCACGGCGATCGACACGAGCACGAAGCCCAGGGCGACGAGGAGCAGCGACTTGATGCCCGCGGCGACTCCGAACAGGGCGAGCACGAGGCCGCCGATCCACGGGCCGACGATCCGCGGCAGGCGCTTCTGCATGGACTGGATCGCGAAGGTGCTGGTGCGGTGCTCGGCGGAGATGGCGCGGCCGACGACGGCGAACGTCGCCGGCACCGACAGCGCCTCCCACGAGCCAATGAGGAACGAGGCGGCGATCGCTGCGCCGACCGAGTCGGAGGCGAGAAACACGAGGTAGCCGAAGACCGGCAGCACGCCGACGAGCGCCAGCGTGCCGCGTTCGCCGAGCCGGTGCGACAGCGCCCCGCCGCCCCAGAACAGGAAGCCCTCGAGCAGGTTCTTGCCCGCCGACCAGAGTCCGATGACGAGCAGGCTCGCGCCGAGGGTGTCGAGGTACCTGGGAAGGTAGGGGCTCCACATCTCCTCGCCCAGCGAGACCAGGAACATTGCAGCGAGGATCGCGCCGGTCTGCGCATTGAGGCCGAAGCGCTGGCGAAGGGTGGGCGAGGACATGGCGCAGGCAGTCTTACACGCGCGCCACCGATCGGCTAGGATTCGCCGCATGAGCGAGCCCGAAACCACTCCGCCGCGCGTGCGCCTGACGCAGACCGCGAAGCGCGCCGGCTGCGCCGCGAAGCATCCTCCCGGCTACCTGTTGCCGTTGCTGAGCGGGCTGCCCCCCGTGACCGATCCGCGCGTGCTCGTCGGCTCGGCCACCGCGGACGACGCGGCGGTGATCCGCCTCGACGCCGAGCGCGCGCTCGTCTTCACCACCGACTTCTTCACGCCGATCGTCGACGATCCGTTCGACTTCGGCGCGGTCGCTGCGGCGAACGCGCTGTCCGACATTTACGCGATGGGCGGGCGGCCACTGTCGGCGGTGGCCATCGTCGGATTTCCGGACGCGACCTTGTCGGTCGACGTGCTGGGCGAGATCCTGCGTGGCGGCGCGCTCAAGGCGAAGGAAGCGGGGATCGACGTCGCGGGCGGCCACACGATCAAGACCGACGAGCCGATCTACGGGCTCGCGGTCATCGGCGAGATCCATCCCGATCACATCATGTCCAATGCGCGCGCGCGCCCGGGCGACATGCTGGTGCTGTCGAAGCCCCTGGGGCTCGGTATCGTGACGACGGCGAACAAGAACGACGTCGACCACCTGGGCGCGATCGGCGAGGCGATCCGCGTGATGACCACGCTGAATGCCGATGCATGCGAGGCGATGATCGAGGTCGGCGTGCGCGCAGCGACCGACGTCACGGGTTTTGGCCTGCTGGGCCACCTGCGGAACGTCTGCGCCGCGAGTCGCGTCTCTGCGCGCGTGTGGTTTGAGCGTGTGCCGGTGATGGAGGCGGCGCGCACGTACGTGCGCGAGGGCGTCGCGCCGGGCGGAACGCATGCCAACTGGCGCTACCTCGCCGACTGGGTCACGTGGGGAGCGGACGTGACGAAGGAGGAGCAGCTCCTGCTCGCCGACGCCCAGACCTCGGGCGGGCTGCTCATGGCCGTCCCCCCGGGGCGCGCGGACGACCTGGTCGCGGCGTTGAGAGCGCGGGGAACGCTGGCGGCGGCGATCGTGGGCGAGATCGTCGACGGGCCCTCCGGGCGGATCGAGGTCGCGCGCGGCGGTTGACACGCGCGCCTCGCCTGTCGTTTCATTGTCGCGTTGCACTCCCCCCGGTTCCTCCATCCGGTTGAGCGGGCGCGCCCCGCTGACCTCGAGGCACCGTCATGACATCCCCCCTTCTTCGCAACGCCGCTTCCGCCGTTCCCATTGTGGCCCTGCTCGTGACGCTCGCGGCCTCGCCGGCCACCTCCGGCGGGCTCGTCGATCCCTTCGTGCCCCTGCCGTGGGCGCCGTTCGGTCTGCAGTTCGCAGGCCAGTTCGGGTTCACGGTGGCCCCCGCCGGCGACATCAACGGGGACGGCTTCAGCGACGTCCTGGTCGGCGCGTTCGGCGAGGACAACACCCAGTCGAACGAGGGGCGCACGCACGTGTTCCTCGGCTCGGCCCAGGGCCTCGCGACGACACCGGCCATCATTCACGTCACGGGACAGGAGAACGCGGCCGGTGGCCTGTCAATCGCGCCGGCGGGCGACGTCAACGGCGACGGCTTCGCCGACTACCTGGTCGGCGTGCCGTACTGGGACACGGCGGCGCATTCCAATGCGGGCAAGGTCATGGTCTTTCACGGAGCGTCGGACCTGGACTTCCAGTCGGCGGACTCGCTGCTCTCCCCGGCCCCGGAAGCGAGTCAGCTGTTCGGACGCTCGGTCGCCCCGGCCGGTGACGTCAATGGTGACGGCTACGACGATGTCGTCGTCGGGAGCTCGAACTTCGCGGTCGGAGCCTTCCCGAACGCAGGTGCGGCATGGGTGTTCCACGGCGGGCCGACGGGCCTCGCCGATCTGCCGGAACGCACCTGGATCGGTCCTCCCGAGAACGGGGGATTCGGCTCCTCCGTCTCGACGGCGGGCGACGTCAACGGCGACGGCTATGCCGACGTGATCGTCGGCGCCCCGTCGGCAAGCGTCGGATTTGCGCAAAACGGCGCCGCGCACCTCTACCTCGGTTCGGCTTCCGGCGCCGTCGCCGGCGCGGACACGGTGATCGTCGGCACGGCTGCCAGCGAGTTCTGCGGGTCCTCCGTCGCGAACGCCGGTGACACCAACGGCGACGGCTACGCCGACGTGCTGATCGGTTCGCCCGGGTTCAACGCCAACACCGGCCGCTGCCGGCTCGTGCACGGCGGGGCGTTCGGCCTGGCCACGGGGACAATCCTGCCCAACACCGACAACTCGCCGAACGAGTTCATCGGCCAGTTGGTCGCAACGATGGGGGACCTCGACGGCGACGGGTTCGCCGACGTCGGCGTGCGGGCGCGCTACGGCGGTGGTGGCGGCCGCGGGAGGATCACGGTCTTCCGCGGTGGTCGCGCCGGAATGACCATCGTGGGAGACATCCTTGCGCCATCCGGCTCCGGCACGTTCGCGAACTCGATCGCCACGGCCGGCGACACGAACGGCGACGGCCGGTCCGAGATCCTGGTGGGGACCGAGGACTGGAGCACCGCGCCCGCATGGTTCGAGGGAAAGGCGTTCCTCTACGCGGCGCCGCGTAGCATGCCGCGGCTCAACACCGGCTGGCCGCGGGTCGGAGCGCAAGCCGGCACGGGGTACGGGACTGCGCTCACCCTGCTCCCGCACCCGACGGGGGCCACGTACCCGAAGCTCGTAATCGGTGACCCGGGGTACAACAGCATGGGCCGGATCTCGTTCCACAACGGGGGCATCTTCTCCGGCATCAGCCCGGGCGAGGGGGGTGGGGCGATCCCCGGCTTCGTCAACTTCCAGAACCGGGGCATGCGCCTGGCCGACGTGGGCGACGTCAACCGCGACGGGTACACCGATCTCATCTCATCCTCGCCCACCCTCGATGAGGGTCCAATCTCCCAGGCGGGCCGCGTCGATTTCCACCCCGGGTCCATCACGAACCTGACTGAGCCCATCTCGTTCGTCGCGGGCACGCACGACTTCGATCGCGTTGGATCCGCGCTCGCCGGGCGCGGCGACGTCGATGGCGACGGCTATCACGACATCCTCGTCGGCGCGCGGGAATGGGACTCGGCGTCGCTCGAGAACTGCGGGAAGGCCTGGTTGTTCCGCGGGTCTGCGGCGGGTCCGGCCGCGTCGCCATGGACGCAGGAGGGGTCCTCTGCGGGGGTCGGTCTCGGCGCATCCGTCGCGTTGATCGACCTCGATGGCGACGGCTACAGCGACGTCGTGATCGGCAGCTCGGCGCCGCCGAACGGCGTGTCGCCGCCGGAGGGAAGGGTCCATGTGTTCTATGGCGGGCCGGGCGGAGTTTCGACCTCGCCGGGCCTCGTCCTCGGCAGTCTTGATGCGGACGTCTCGTTCGGGCTCGTCGTCTCCGCGATCGGAGACGTGAACGGGGACCAGATCGCCGATCTCGCGGTCGGCGCGCCGCTGAAAGACGGCGTGGGGAAGGTCTACGTCTACGCAGGGACGCGCGGCCGATCGCAGACGCGCAAGGCGATCCGCATCTACACCGGCACGCAGGCGAATGCGCGCTTCGGCGCCGCGATCACCGGCGGCGGCGACGTCGACGCGGACGGCTTCGGCGATTTCGCGATCGGCTCGCCGCTCTTCGACAGCGGAGTCGCCGACGACGGGCGCATCGATCTTTACCGGGGCGCGACCGAACTGCCGTCGGCAGCGCCCTTCTTCACGTACACGACGGGCATCGCGGGGTCCCGACTCGGCGAGTCGTTCGCTCCGATCGCGGATGCGAATCACGACGGCTTCGCCGATCTCGTCGTCGGCGCTCCTGGCGCTGCGGGACGGGTCTACCCGTTCATGGGCGGCGGGGGTCCGGGCCACATGTCGACGCTGACGTTGTACGAGGTCAATGTCGCGAACAAGCGACGGGTTCATCCCGCACGCCTCGACGACGAGGACCAGGTGCGGACCGAAATGTTCTACGCCAGCCCGGGCGGCCGGGCGAACATCGGGATCGAATTCGAGGTCGTGGAGCAAAACACGGCCTTCACCGGTGTCCCCGGCCAGTCGACGGGCCTGGTTTACGACTCCGGCGAGCCCGACGATGGAGCGGGCCTCTTGAGTTCCGTGATCCGCGTCTTCCCGGCGGTGAACCTGCCGTGGCCGGGCCGCGGGTACCACCTGCGATCGCGGTTCGTGACGCGCTCGCCCTTCTTCCCGCGCTCGCGCTGGATGACGCCCGAAGCGCACACGAGCGGCGATCTCGACGTGTGGACGTCCGGCGCCGTCGTCGACGCAGTTCCGCCGGGCGGAGCCGTGCGTCCCGGGCTGCACGGCGTCGCGCCGAATCCGTCCGCCGCCGGCGGGCTCGCGCGCCTGAGCTTCGCCTTGGCTCAACCGGGGCGCGCCGTGCTCGATCTCCACGACGTGCGCGGCGCGCTCGTGCGACGGCTCCTCGACGAGGATCGCCCTGCAGGCCCATCGAGCGTCGCGTGGGACGGACGCGACGACAACGGCCGCGCCGTCCCGGCGGGACTCTACTTCGCGCGCTTCGCGGGCGACGGCGGCACGACGAGCGCGCGCCTGGTGCGGCTGCCATGAGTTCCGGGTTCGACCGGGCGAAAGTGGTCCGCCCTGAACCTTGTACTGATGCGAGCGGGTGGGCGTCGTCTCATGAATCGAGCGCCCACCGGGACCTTGACCCCCCGGCGCGGAAGCGCATGACTCCTCCATCCATGTCGGGGCCCGCCATGAACCCACGTCTTTCCCGGATACTGTCGATCCTGGCTGCAGCGGCCACACTCGCCGCGAAATCGCCGGCCAGCGCCATCGCCGAGTCCGTGCTCCAGCCGACCTCGTGGGCGCTGCCCGGCGGGCAGGCCGGCGCGGCACTCGGGCAATCGCTCGCACCGGCCGGGGACGTCGATGGCGACGGCTATGGCGACCTGATCGTGGGTGCGCCCGGCTACGACACGGGGCAGGCGAACGCAGGCGCGGCATTCCTCTACAGCGGCAGCGCGGCAGGTCCGGGTGCAATGCCGGCGTGGTCGTTCCTCGGGACTCAGACGTCCGCCGCGTTCGGCACCGCCGTCGCACCCGCGGGCGACATCAACGGCGATGGCTTCGCCGACTTCCTGGTCGGTGCACCGCTCTACAACGGGAACGCCGGCGCCGACCAGGGGCGGGTCGATCTCTTCCTCGGCAGCGCCACCGGTCCACCGCTTCTCCCGAGCCAGACACTCCTGATCAGCATCGCCGGCGGGCAGTTCGGCGCCGCGCTTGCCCCCGCGGGGGACGTCAACGGCGACGGCTACGATGACGTCGTAATCGGGGCACCGCGCACGATGGAGACGCTGGTCGCGGAGGGCGCGGTCTATGTCTTCGAGGGAGGGCCGGCGGGCCTCAGCGGGCCGACGTGGGCGAAGTTCGGCGGTGCGGTCGCAGCGCTGCTCGGCTACGGGGTCTCTGGCGCGGGGGACGTCGATGCCGATGGCTTCGCCGACGTCATCGTCGGAGCGCCGGGGAAGAGCGTGAACTTCACGGCCGACGGTGCGGCCTACGTCTATCGGGGATCCGCGGCCGGCCTGCTCACCACGGCGTCCGCAACGCTCCACGGGACGTCGGATAGCGCCGCGTTCGGCGCGGCGGTGAGCCTCGCGGGCGATGTCGATGCCGACGGCTATGCCGACGTCCTGATTGGATCGCCGAATCGAAGGGTCGAAGGGATCGCCTACGGGGCCGCATCCCTGTATCGCGGCGCCCCGGGGGGACTCGGCGCTGCCCTGTGGCAAGGCTTCGGCACGACGGCGCGCGAGTTCTACGGCGCCGCGGTCGCCACCGTCGGCGATCTCAACGGTGATGGGTATCCTGACTTTGCCGTCGGGGCCGATCGCTGGCCGACGCCGGGCGAGCGGCGAGGACGCATCGAGGTCTACCTTGGCGCAGCGAACGGGCCCGTTCTCGACAACGCCTTTGCGGGTGTCGACGCGGCGCAGGCGCTGGGAGCGGGCCTGGGCACGGCCGGGGACCTCGACGGCGACGGCTTCTCGGAACTCGCCATCGGCGAACCCGGTGCAACCGTCGACCATGCGGGCGAAGGCCGCGTCACGTTTCGCCGCGGCAGTGCCTCGCTCCCGATCCTCGCGACCGGCTGGCCGTTCGTCGACGCGGAGACTGGCGCGGCGGCCGGGATCGGTATCGCCGGCGGCGTCGATGCGTTCGGGTCGATGACCTCCACCCTCTTCTTCGGCGCTCGTGGCGCCGATGCGGGCTTCACGGACGCGGGTAGTATAAGGCGCGCGTTTCCGGGTTATCCGTTCCCGACGCCGGATCCCTCCCCGGTCCTCACGGGCCACCGCGCAGGCGCGCTTCTCGGCCACACCCTGGCGCGCGCCGGGGACATCGACGGCGACCGCTACGAGGACTTGCTGGCCGGCTCGGCGCAGTACATGAACGGCGAGGGGTCCGAGGGGGTGGCGCAAGTCTTCCGCGGCTCCGGCAACGGTCCGGTCGCGCCTGCGGCGTGGAGCTACGAGCCGAACATCACTGGCGCGCGCGTCGGCTACGACCTGGGTGCGGGGGACTTCAACGGCGACGGCTACGCCGATGTACTCGTCGGGGCTTTGCGCGACGGGAATGGAAGTGATGACGGCTTCGCACGTGCGTTCTACGGCTCGGCCGCAGGGCTGCCCGTCCTTCCCTCGTGGACGACTGCGCCGAAGACGGGAAACACATTCTTCGGACAGTTCGTGGCGGCCGGCGACTGGGACGGCGACAGCTTTACCGATGCGGCCGTAGGCGCCCAGTACGAATCGAATGGCGAGTCCGGGGAAGGCAGGGTGTACGTGTACTTCGGCGGACCCGGCGGCCTCGAGCCCAACGCGTCCTGGATCCTCGAGCGCAACCTCGTCTCCGCGCAGTTCGGTGGGGCACTTGCCAACGGCGGGGACATCAACGGCGACGGCGTGTCCGACCTCCTGGTCGGCGCGATCTCTGCGAACGATCTCTCCCACTTCGATCGAAGTGGCGAAGCCTGGGTCATTTTCGGGGATCGCTCGCGCGCCCAGCCGCTCCTGCGCCGCTCGAAGATGGTGCTTCCCGACGCTCCGACGATATCATTCGGCAGTACGCTCGTCGGGGTCGGCGATATCGACAAGGACGGCTACGGAGACTTTCTCGTCGCCGCGCCGCTGTACTCGAACGGGCAGAACAACGAGGGACGGGTCTGGCTGTTTCGCGGGTCCCCCGCGGGCGTGATCGAGACGCCATGGTGGTCCGCCGAGTCAAACATCGCGGAGTCCTATTTCGGCTTCAGCCTCACCGCGGCCGGGGACATCAATGACGACGCGTGGCCCGACTTCGTTGTCGGCGCGACCAACCAGCCGCCGGGCGGCGCCGTCTATCTCTACCTTGGTGGAGGGCCCGCCACGTTCAAGCGCGTCGCGCAGGCGACGATCAACTCCGCGCTCCCGCTGGGGGGCATGCTGTCGACTCCCAACGATCTTTACGTTTATCACACGGTGCGCACGCCGGCCGGGCGCGTGAAGGCCCGCCCCGAGTTCCAGGTCGCGACGCAGAACGAGGCCTGGGGCGGCGGGACGCATGCCGCCTTCGGTCCGTTCGATACCGGCGCGCCACAGCCCGGCACGAGAGGGAGCTCGGCCCTGTACGCCCTGCCATTTCCCGCTCTCACACCCGGCGTGGCCTATCGCCTTCGTGCGCGCAACCTGCCGCGTTCGCCGTACTTTCCACCGACGCCGTGGTCACAGCCGCGCAGCCTCGAGACCGAGTTCCCGCACTTCCGTGTCGCGGGAAGCGTGGTCGACGTCGCGGAACCGGGCATGACCAGCGGCCCCGCGTTCCGCGCGATCGAGCCGAGCCCGTTCCGCGAAGGCACGCGCATCCGCTATCGCCTGTCGCAAGCGGGGGTCGTCGCGCTCGATGTCTACGATGCGCGCGGCAGGCACGTGCGTCGTCTGGCAAGCTGCGAGCAACCAGCGGGGGATCACGACATTGCATTCGATGGGCGAGCGATCGCAGCCGGCGTCTACTTTGCCGTGCTCGAACTCGACGGTGTGCGCGACGTAAGAAAGCTCGTCCGGCTTCCCTAGGAGCGGGTTCAAGGGCTAAGGTCGGGAGGACCGACCGCTTTCGACGCCCCGTTCCCGGAGGAGTTCCCATGTTCCGCTTTCCGCGTTCATTCGCCACCCCACTGTCGCGGCTTGCTGCGTTTGCCTTGATCGTTCTCTCGGCCCCGATGGCACGAGCCGGCACGATGATCGAGATCACTTCGGGCACGGAGAAGATCCAGGCCTACGTCGCGCAGCCCGCGGTCGCCGCGAAGAAGGGCGGCCCCGCCGTGGTCGTCATTCAGGAGTGGTGGGGCCTCACCGACTGGGTGAAGGCGAGCTCCGATCGTATCGCCGCGATGGGCTACGTCGCGATCGCGCCCGACCTGTATCGCGGCCAGGTCGCGATCGATCCCGAGCTCGCGCACGAGCTGATGCGCGGGCTGCCCGATGACCGCGCGATCCGCGACATCCGTGCTGCGTCGACGTACGTGCGCTCGGCCGGCGGTGGTGGCGCGAAGAGGGTGGGCGTCATTGGCTTCTGCATGGGCGGGCGGCTGGCGCTCCTGTCGTCGCTCGACAAGGGTCCGTTCGATGCCGTGGTGGTCTGCTATGGCTCTCCCGTGACCGATCCGGCACGCCTGAAGACCCTGCGCGGCCCGGTACTGGGCATCTACGGGGGCGCGGACCGCGGGCTTGGGACCGACCAGACCGACGCTCTGGCGGCGGGGCTCAAGAAGGCCGGGAAGAAGGGCGAGGTGATCGTCTACCCGGGCGCCCAGCACGGCTTCCTCAACGACTCACGACCGGCGCAGTATGATTCAACCTCCGCGCCAAAGGCGTGGGAGAAGATCACCGGGTTTTTCGGGACAAGTTTGAAGAAGTAGGTTGTGCCCGCAAGATTGTGTGTCGATCGGGGCGGTCCCTTCCCGGGGCCGTCCCGATTCGTTTGTACGCCCAGCATGGGCGCTGGCTTGGAGGTGGAAGTCCTCCGAGAACTTGGTCACAGGGACTCAAGGGAACCGCAAGGGCGTGACCGCGAGGGAGCGTCCAA
>JBKJNH010000175.1:0-3643 GCA_046596055.1 Candidatus Eiseniibacteriota bacterium | reverse complement strand
GCGCATCAAGATCGAGATCGGCTCGGCGTTCCCGCTGCCCGAGGAACTCGACATGGAAGTGAAGGGCCGCGGCCTGGTGCGCGGCATCCCGCGGACGCTGCGCATCTCGTCGGTCGAGGTGCGCGGGGCGCTGCAGGAGCCGGTCGGCAACATCGTCAACGCGCTGCGCGAGTCGCTCGAGCAGACGCCGCCCGAGCTGGCGTCGGACATCGTCGATCGCGGCATCTTCCTCACGGGCGGCGGCGCGCTGCTGCGGGGGCTCGACCTGCTGCTGCGCGAGGTGACGAACCTCAACATCCGGGTCGCCGACGATCCCCTGACCTGCGTCGTCCGCGGGGCCGGCACGATCCTCGAGAATCCCGTGCAGTACGAAAAGGTGATCATCCACGGTCACAAGGACTAGTCGCCTGACGTGCCCGCCACCTCCGGTCTGGACGATCGTCGCGCGGCGGCGGCCCTGGTGGTCGTCGAACTGGTCTGCGTCCTCCTCCTCGTGTTCGGCAACCGGCTCCCGATCGCGGCGCTGACCGGCGTCTCGACCGGGCTCCTCGCACCCGCAAACTCCATTCTCCGCTGGATCGAGAGCGTCGCCACCGCGCGTACCGATGCGACCCGCCTGCGCGGCGAGGTCGCGACCCTGCGCATGGAGCAGGGGCGCCTGGCCGACGCCGCCGTCGAGAACGCGCGGCTGCGCGCGCTCCTGGGCTTCGCCGAGCGCGGCAATCCGAAGCTGCTCCCCGTCCAGGTCGTGGGCGTGAGCGGCGAGCCGTGGCCCATCGTCTTCCACCTGGGATCGGGCTTCGGGGCCGGACTCGCGGTCGGGCAGGCCGTGCTCTCGCCCGAAGGGCTGGTCGGCCGATTGACGCGCGTCGATGGCGCCACCTCGACAGCTGCGCTGTTGACCGATCCCAACGCGCCGGTCGCCTGCGAGGTCATCGGCAGCGGGGTGCGCGGCGTGCTGAAGTTCCGCTTCGGCCGCCGGCCGGGCCTCTACCTCACCGCCGTGCCGCTGACCGACACGGTGCGCGTGGGCGATCGCCTCGCCACCGCCGCGACGTCCGTGCTGTACCCGCCGGGGATTCCCGTGGGACGCGTGCTGCGCGTCGGGCGCGAGGAGTCGGGCCTCCTGGCCGAGATCGAGGTCACGCCGCTGGCGCCGTTGTCGCGCCTGCGCGAGGTGCTCGTCGCGACGGGGCTGGCGGATTCGACGTGGTGGCCGAAACCGGTGCTTGTGGTCGCGGATGGTGATAGCGCATCGAAGGATTCGCTCGCTTTGCTCGCGAGATCTGATTCGCTCGCTGCGCTCGCGAGAGCTGCTGCGCTCGCGAAAGCTACAAGGAGCCGCTGAGGTGGCCCGCGGGACGTTCTACCTGCTCCTCCTGTGGACCAGCGCCGGACTGCTCGTGCGTTCCTCGGCCGAGCGCGGGATGTCGATCTTCGGAGTGGCGCCCGACCTGCTGACGCTGCTCGTTGTCTACTGGGCGCTGGCGGGAGGCCCTTTCGCCGGCGTGCTGGCGGGGTTCGTCGTCGGGCTCGTTGCCGACGCCGACCGCGGCCGCACGATCGGCCTCGCCGCGGGGGCCCTGTCCGTGATCGGCTTTCTCGCCGGGGGGCTCGGCAACAGCCTGCACCGGGAGCGGCCGCCGGCGCAGTTCGTCGTGCTCGTCGTCGCCACACTGCTCGTCCAGTCGGTGCGGACGCTGTTCGCCGCCCAGGGCGACCTCGCCGCATGGGCGACCACCTTCCCCGTTCACGTTGCTCTGAAGGCCGTCTATACGGCCCTTCTCGGACCTCTCGTCTATCTCGTGGCGCGCGCCGCAGGCGCTCCCGATTTCCTCGGTCATGGCCCGTCCAGCGCTGAATCGTGAGGCCCGCAATCGTCGCGCCCTGACGATCGGCGCGGTGATGGCGGCGGGCTTCATCGCACTGGTCGCCGGGACGGTGCGACTGCAATTGCTCAAGCACGACGCCTATCGCCAGCTTGCCGAGCAGAATCGAGTCCGCCTCGAGGTGGTGCGCGCGCCGCGCGGACGCATCTTCGATCGCGCCGGCCGCCTGCTGGCCGACAACACGCCCGCCTTCGCCATCGTCTTCCGCCCGCCCGACAACGATCTCGGTGTCGCCGACTCGCTGGCCGACGCGCCGCTCGCGATCCTCGAGCGCGTGCTCGTGTTGCCGCGCGCCGAGTTGCAGGCGGTCGTCCGCCGGGCCGTGCGCACCGGCGCGACGACGCCGTTTCGCGAGGACGTCGAGCCGGTGATCGTCTCCCAAATCGAGGAGCTGCGCGCCGAGCTGCCGCACGTCGAGGTGCAGATCACGCCGCGGCGACAGTATCCGCTGGGCACGATTGCGGCTCACCTGCTGGGCTACGCCGGCGAGATCAACGACGCCGAACTCACGACACGGAAAGAGAAGGGCTACCGCCTGGGCGACCTGATCGGCCGCTCCGGTCTGGAGCGGTCCTACGAGGAGGCTCTGCGCGGCAAGGACGGACACCAGTATGTCGTGGTCAACGCGATGGGGCGGCGCGTCGGCCAGCTCGAGGACGTGCCGTCGATCGCACCCTTGCCGGGCCAGGACCTGCGGCTGGCGCTCGACCTCGACGTGCAACTCGCGCTCGAGGAGGGGATGGCGGACGTGGGTCACGGTGCCGCCGTCGCGATCGATCCGCGCACCGGCGGCGTGCTCGGAATGGTGAGTCGCCCGGCGTTCGATCCCAACGAGTTCGCCCGCGGCCTCTCGCGCACGCGGTGGCGCGAGTTCATGCAGGACCGCTCGTACCCGCTGCTCAACCGCGCGATCCAGTCGACGTATCCGCCGGCCTCGACGTACAAGATCGTGACCTCGCTGGCCGGCCTGCAGGAAGGCGTGATCGAGCCGGCGACGCACATGCCGGTCAGCTGCTCCGGCGGCTATCGCTACGGTGGACGGTGGTACCGGTGCTGGAATCACTCGGGCCACGGTTCACTCGACCTGCCCGCGGCGCTCGCCTGGTCGTGCGACGTCTATTACTACCAGCTCGGCCTGCGGCTCGGCGTCGACCGCCTCGGCGCCTGGGCGCAGAAGCTCGGGCTGGGCGAGAAGACGGGAATCGACCTGCCGCAGGAGCGCTCGGGCCTCGTGCCGACGACGAAGTGGTACGACCGCCGGCGGGGCGTCGGCAAGTGGACGAACGGCGTCATGCTCAACATCGCGATCGGCCAGGGGGAGAACCTGTACACGCCGCTGCAGATCGCGCAGATCGGCGAGACGATCGCGACCGAGGGCGCGCTGCGCACGCCGCACATGGTGCAGGAGATCCTCGATCCGATGACGGGCCAGGGCAAGGCGGTCGAACCCGCGCCACGCCAGGCGTTGACCCTGCCGGCCGAGACGTGGGCGGCGCTGTCGAACGCCATGGAGCGCACGGTCAGCTATGGCACCGGGGGCCGGGCCCAGGTGCCGGGAATACGGGTCGCCGGAAAGACCGGAACCGGCCAGAATCCGCATGGCGACGATCACGCCGTCTTCGTCTGCTACGCTCCGGTCGAGAAGCCGACCATCGTGATCGCCGTGCTGGTGGAGAACGGCGGGCACGGCGGCTCCGTCGCCGCCCCGATCGCCCAGAAGGCGTTGCTGGCCTGGCTCGCGCCCGAGTTGCGAC
>JBKJNH010000309.1:0-11873 GCA_046596055.1 Candidatus Eiseniibacteriota bacterium | reverse complement strand
CGGCGACGTCGGGTACGGGAAGACCGAGGTCGCGATCCGCGCCGCGTTCAAGGCGGTGATGGACCACCGCCAGGTCGCCGTGCTGGTGCCGACGACGATCCTCGCCCAGCAGCACTTCGACACGTTCCGCGAGCGGCTGGCCGACTTTCCGGTCAAGCTCGAGCTGCTGTCGCGCTTCCGCTCGCCGAAGCAGATCAAGGACGCCGTGGCGAAACTGGCCGTCGGCGAGGTCGACATCCTGATCGGCACGCACCGCCTGTTGTCGAAGGACGTCCAGTTCAAGGACCTGGGGCTCATCATCATCGACGAGGAACAGCGCTTCGGCGTGGCGCACAAGGAGCGCCTGCGCAAGATGCGCACGCAGGCCGACGTGCTCACGCTGACGGCGACGCCGATCCCGCGGACGCTCAACTTCTCGCTTGCCGGCGCGCGCGACATGTCGCTGATCGAGACCGCGCCGCGCGACCGGCTGCCCGTGCACACCGAGATCGTCGAGTACGGCGAGGACGTGATCGCCGACGCGCTGATGCGCGAGCTGGACCGCGGGGGGCAGGCGTTCTTCGTCCACAACCGTGTCGAGTCGATCACCACGGTGGCCGCGATGCTCGAGCGCCTGGTGCCGCAGATGCGCTTCGGCGTGGCGCACGGGCAGATGCGCGAGCACGAGCTGGAGCGCGTCATGTTCGCGTTCTTGAACCGCGAACTCGACTGCCTCGTCTCGACCATGATCATCGAGTCGGGGCTCGACATCCCGACCGTGAACACGCTGATCGTCAACGGCGCGCACAACTTCGGCCTGGCGCAGCTCTACCAGTTGCGCGGGCGCGTGGGCCGCTCGAACCATCGCGCCTACGCGACGCTGCTGGTGCCCGAGGGCCGCGTGCTGTCCGAGGACGCCGAGAAACGGCTCAAGGTCATCGAATCCTTCGAGGAGCTGGGCGCCGGGTTCAAGATCGCGCTCAAGGACATGGAGATCCGCGGCGCCGGCAACCTGCTGGGGCCCGAGCAGAGCGGGTTCATCCTGGGTCTCGGCTTCGACCTGTACGTCAAGCTGCTCGAGGAGACGATCGCCGACCTGAAGGGGGTGCCGCTCGAGGAGCGCAGCGAGCCGCGGCTGGTCACCGACTGGCCGGCCTTCCTGCCCGACGACTACGTGCCCGATTCGGAGGAGAAGCTCGAGCTCTATCGCCGCCTCGCCATCGCCGCGCGGCCCGACGTCGTCGACGCGATCGAGGCCGAGATCGCCGACCGCTTCGGCCGCCCGCCGGCGCCCGCGCTGCACCTGCTCGAGCTGCGCCGCATCCGCCTGCTCGGCGGGGAAGCGAAGGCGTCGGAGATCCGGCTCGACCACGGCAAGCTCGAGGTCTGGCTCTACCGTCCGCTGACCCCCAAGCAGGCGCATGTCGTCCTCACGAAGTCGGGCGAGCCGCTGGAGTTCCTGTCGGGCAAGGAGATGGGGCTTCGGCTGCGCGGGACCGGCAAGGACGCGAAGGACCCCGAGGCCTTCCTGGGGCGGGCCCGAAAGCTGTTGCAGCACCTGGTGGAAGCTGGTAACTTGGCCACTAAGTGATGAAACCAAAGCAACTTGGCCGTTTCGGCCCCCACCCGCCCGCCAACCGTCCCGCCTGGTCTCGAGGAGTTGCCCGGATGACCCCACGCAAGGGTTCCGTCGTGTCGCGCCGTGTTCTCGTCTCGCTCTCGGGCGGGGCTCTCGCCGTCGTCCTTGCCCTCGCCGCCGGCTGCAGCAAGGGCTCCGGGGACGGCTCGCCCACCGTGGCGACCATCGGCTCCCGCCAGATCTCGCAGGCGGACTTCGAGGCCTACGCGCGGGATCCGCAGATTACCCAGGGCTACGTCGGCCTGCCCGACAGCGTCGCCAAGCGCACGCTTCTCGATGACCTGCTGAGCTACGAGCTGTTCGCGGAGGCGGCGCACCGCCAGGGGCTCGACAAGGACTCGGCATATGCGCTGGTCGAGACGCAGCTCCTGCCGCGCCTGCTGCCGGATGCGCTGTACCAGCAGAAGATCGGCAAGATGATCAAGGTGAGCGAGGACGAGGCCCGCCTGTTCGACCAGCAGCAGACGCACGAGTACCAGGTCGGCGTCCTCATGACCTCCGAGCCGGCCTCGATGAACGCGCTGTTGCAGCGCCTCGACAAGGGCGAGGACTTCTCCGAGGTCGCGCGCACCGGGTCGCAGGATCCGACCAGCGCGTCGAGCGGTGGCCGCCTGCCGGGCTGGATCATGCTCGGCCAGCTTCCGCCCGACGTCGAGAAGGGCGTCAAGCCGCTGACCAAGGGCCAGCGGACGGGCTTGATTCCGCAGCGCACCGGCACGTACGTGTTCCAGGTGTTCGACATCCGGCCGCGCGAGAACGTGAAGCCGTTCGAGGAGCGCAAGGCCGAGGTGATGCAGTCGCTCGAGGCTCGCAAGCGCGGCGCGCTGGTCGACGAGTACCTGCTGGGCCTGCGCAAGTCGTATGAGCTCAAGGTCGAGGGGCCGGGCTGGAGTGTGATCAGCGACAAGTTCCTGGCCTTCTCCGACTCGATGGCCGCCATCGCGGTGGCGAACCCGACCGCGTCGGGCCTGACCGCCGAGGACCTGGGCGCGCAGATCGCCACGTGGCGCGATCGCAAGTACACGGTGCGCGAGATGCTCGCCGATCTCGGCAAGACCGATCGCATGGAGCGCCCGCCGTTGTCGCGCGACGACCTCGTCCGCCTGTACGTCGAGGGTCATGCCATGAACCAGATCCTGGTCACCGAGGCGAAAGCGCAGGGCATGGCCGACTCGCCCGAGGTGAAGCGCCAGGTCGCCCGCGCGCGCACAGCGTTCCTGGTCAATCGCTACGTCGAGCGCAACCTGTCGGCCTCATCGCTCGGTTCGCCGACGACCACCGAACTCGATTCGGTCACGGCCGCGCTCGTGCAAGGCATGGGCGGCCCCGCCGGCGGCCCCGTGCCCACGTTCGCCCAGCTCCCCGCCGTCATCCAGCAGCAGATCGTCACCGACTGGCAGCAGCGCAAGCGTCAGGTGCTGCTCAAGACCGAGGTCGACCGCCTGAAGGCCGACATCAAGCCCGTCATCGACGAAAAGGTGTTTGCGTCCGTGCCCTGGCCGGTGCCGGCGACGGAATCCTGAGAGGAGTCTCACCGATGAGCCGTCGTACTTTGCAGTCCCCGCGTTCCTCCGTTCTGCTCGCCGCGTGCGGCCTCGTGGCCGCGCTGGCGGTCGTGCTTCCCGCGGTGCACGCGCTCGCCCAGTCAGCGGCGCCCGTGCCCCCGGCCCGCACCGAGCGGATCGACGCCGTGCTCGCCACCGTCAACGACGAGGTGATCCTCGCCAGCGAGGTCGACGAGCAGCTCTACCTGTATCTCAACCAGAGCCGCGCCCGCCCCGACTCGAACGGCGTGGCGCAGATGCGCCGCGAGATCCTCGATCGCGTGATCGAGGAGAAGGTGATCGTCAGCGAGGCCAAGCGGCAGAACATCGCGCTGCCCGAGGCCGAGGTGGAGAAGAGCGTCACCGCGGCGCTCGAGGACGTGAAGACGCGCCTGGGCTCCGAGGCCGCGTACCGCTCGGAGCTGGCGCGCGAGGGCATCACCGAGGAGGACCTGCGCAAGCGTTACCGCGAGGACGTGTCGCGGCAGATGATGGCGCAGTCCCTGCTGCGCAAGCAGCTTGGCAAGGTCGAGGTCACGCCGGCCGAGGCGACGACCTACTACATCGCCCACCCGACCGAGTTTCCCAAGCGTCCCGCGGCGTTGCGGGCGCAGGTGATCCAGATCCCGGTGGAGGCCGATTCGCTGGTCAAGCGCACGGCCCGCCAGCGCGCCGTCGACACGTCGGCACGGATCAAGAAGGGCGAGCCGTTCTCGCGGCTCGCGCAGGAGCTGTCCGAGGACCAGGCGACGGCCGGCAGCGGCGGCGACCTGGGCTGGTTCAAGCGCGGTGCGCTCGATTCGACGTTCGAGAACGCCGCGTTCAAGGTGCCCGTCGGCCAGGTCTCGGGCGTGGTCGAGACGTCGTACGGCTATCACCTCATCAAGGTCGAGGAGTCCGACGCCGCCAAGGGCGAGATCCACGCGCGCCACATCCTGTTCCGCGTCATGCCGACCGAGAAGGACGCCGAGCGCGTGCAGAAGCGGATCGACGAGGTGCGCACGCAGGCGGTGAAGGGCGTCGATTTCGGCACGCTGGCCCGCCGCTACTCGAAGTACAAGGGCCCGGCCGGCCCCGACGGCGATCTTGGCTTCCTTCCGGTCACCGCCTTCACGCCGGAGTTCCGTGCCGCGCTCGACACGCTGGAGACCGGGCAGGTGAGCCCGTCGCTGCTGAACCCGCAGGGCTGGAACCTGTTCAAGATCGTGGACCGCGAAGGCGAACGCGCCTACCGCGTCGACGAGATCCAGCAGGAGCTGCCCGAGCTGGTCCGCCAGGCGAAGCTCAAGACGCAGTACGAGGCGTACGTCGCCGACCTTCGCAAGAAAGCCACGATCGAATATCGTTGAGGTCCTGCTGAGTTCTCTTCGCGACACGGAGGCCGCGTGATCCGACTGACCCACGTCAGCCAGCGCTACGGCGCCCAGGTCGCACTCGATGACGTGAACTTCGAGGTGAACGCGGGCGACTTCTGCGTCGTCCTCGGGCCCAGCGGCGCCGGCAAGACCTCGCTGCTGCGACTGCTGACCATGGAAACGCTCCCCATCTCGGGCCAGGTCCAGGTGGGGAGTTTCGTTTCCGGGCGCCTGAGCCGCCGGGCGCGCGCCGAGCTGCGCCGCACCCTCGGCGTCGTGTTCGAGGACTTCAAGCTGCTCGACGATCGCGACCTGTTCGAGAACGTCGCGCTGGCCCTGCGGATCCACGGCATCTGGGACCGGGGGACGCTGGAGAGTCGCGTCGAGGAGGCGCTGGCGCAGGTGGGCCTGCCCGGACGAGCCCGCGCCTTCCCGCGCGAGCTGTCGGCCGGGCAGAAGCAGCGCGCCGGCGTGGCTCGCGCCATCGTCAATCGACCGCACCTGGTCCTCGCCGACGAGCCGACCGGCAACCTCGATCCGGCCGCGGGCGAGGAGATCCTCGACCTCCTGTTCGCCATTCATCGCGCCGGGACGACCATCCTGCTCGCCACCAACAACCAGGACCTCGCCCAGCGGCTTGCCGCGCGCGGCGCGCGACGCGTCGAGATCAAGGACGGAGCGCTGGTCGAAGGGGGGCGCGCGTGAACCGGCTCATCTACTTCCTGGCCGAAGCGTGGCGCGGCATGTGGCACCACCGGAGCCTCACCCTCACCGCCATCGCCAGCGTCGCCGGAGCACTCCTGACCATCGGCGTGTTCCTGCTGTTCACCGCCAACGCGCAGCAGGCGCTGACGTCGCTGGGCGATCGCCGCGAGCTGATCGTCTACCTCAAGGATTCCGCGGCACTTCCGGAGGTCCAGGCGCTGCGCACTCGCATGGAGGGGCTCTACGGCCCCGCGACCTACGTCAGCAAGCAGGAGGCGTGGGACGAGTTCGCGCGCGAGCTGGGTGGCGACGAACTGCTGAAGGCCGTGGGCGAGAATCCGCTGCCCGCGTCGATTCGCCTGCGGTTGCGCTCCAGCTATCTCCACTTCGCGGCAATGGAGCGCATTGCCGACACGCTCGCCGGCGAGCCCGTGGTCGAGGAGGTGCGCTTCGGGGGGGAGTGGGTGCGCCGCCTCGACCGCTTCACCGCCGGTCTCACGACGATCAATCTCGCCGTCGCGCTGGTCGTGGCGCTCGGCGTGCTGCTCGTGATCGCCAACACGATCCGCCTGACCGTCGTCGCGCGCCGCGACCTGCTGCAGATCCTGGCGCTGGTCGGCGCCGGCCCCGGATTCCTCCGCGCCCCTCTGGTCATCGAGGGGGTGCTCGTCGCCACGCTCGCCGCGCTCGTCGCGCTGGCGCTGCTGGCCGGAGTCTGGTTCGGAGTCGACGGCCGGCCGTTTCCGCTGGTGTACCTGCCGTGGCGCTGGGCGGCCGTGTTCGTGGCGACCGCGGCCGCGCTGGGATGCGCCGGAAGCCTCCTCGCGCTCGTCACCGTGAGCCGCAAGCACTGACATGCGGGCGGGGACCTGGCTGCTCGCGCTCGTGCTGGCCCTGCCTCTCGCGACGGTTCCGGCCGCCGGCCGGGTTGTGGTCGCCCACGCCCAGGCGGCCGCCACGGATGCCAGCGAGGACCAGCAGCGGCGCGAACTCGAGAGCGTCCGCCGCCAGGCGGCCGAAAAGCGCAAGCGCGCGCAGGAGCTGAAGGTCCGCGAGGGCCGCGCGATCAAGGACCTGCGCTCGACGGAGCGCAAGCTCACCACCACCCGCAAGAACGTGAAGCAGCTCACCGCTCGCGAGATCGAGCTGGAGCGCCAGCTCGAGGCCACGCGCGTCGAGCTGGAGCGCTCACGCGCCCGGCTGGGCGATCAGCGTTCGCGCCTCGCGCAGCGCCTGCGCAACCTCTACAAGTACGGGCGGGCCCGCGAGCTCGAGTTTTTCCTCTCCGCCCAGTCGTTCGCGCAGCTCCTGGCGCGCATGGACTTCCTGACGCGCGTGGCGCGACAGGACCGGCGCATCCTCCTCGGCATCAACGAGCAAAAGGAGCGCATCGAGTGGAACGAGGAGCGGCTCGACGAGACGCATCAGCAGGTCGACAAGACGCTCGACAAGAAGACCGAGGAGCAGCAGAAGCTCGACAGGCTGGCGAAGCAGAAGCAGCAGTCGGTGACGAAGATCGCAAGCGACAGGAAGGAGAACGAGGCCGCCGCGGCCGAGCTCGAGCGCACGGCCAAGCGCATCCAGACGCTGCTCGCCGACCTCGAGCGCCGCCGTCGCGAGGAGGAAGAGCGCCGTCGCGCCCAGGCCCAGGCGCCGGGCGCCGAGCCCGCGAAGCCGCTCATGCCCTACGAGGGCGAGTTCGAGAAGGGCCGCGGCCAGCTCGACTGGCCCCTGCGCGGCGAGATCGTGGGCCGTTTCGGCAACGAAAAGCATCCGCGCTTCGGCACCGTGACGTTCAACAACGGCATCGACATCCGCGCCTCGCCGGGCGAGGCCGTGCGCGCCGTCGCGCGGGGGCGCGTCGACTTCACCAGCGCCGATTACGGCTCGTACGGCCAGATGATCATCCTCAACCACGGCAACGGCTACTACACGTTGTACGCCCACCTGTCGAGCGTTGGCGTGAGCCGCGCCCAGGAGGTGGCCGCCGGCCAGACGATCGGCGCGGCGGGGGACACCGGTTCGCTCAAGGGCACGGTGCTGCACTTCGAGATCCGCAAGGGTCGCCAGTCGGTCGACCCGATGGGCTGGCTGCGATGAAGACGAGCCCGCTGGCCCGCGATCCGCACGCCCTCTACGAGGCGGCGGTGCAGGGCGTCGATTTCGACCTGAACTTCGCCGAGAAGCTGTTCAAGCATCTTCGGGGGCGCCCCGTGCGTTCGCTGCGCGACGACTTCTGCGCGACCGCGGCGCTGGCGACCGCGTTCGCGCTGCGCCATCCGGACAACGTCGGCTACGGCGTGGACCTCGATCCGGTCGCGCTCGCCTGGGCCCGAGAGCATCGACTGGGGCGGCTCGACCCGTCGGTCGTCGAGCGCGTGCGCCTGGTCGAGGGCGACGTGCGCAGCGCGCGGATGCCCCGCGTCGACATGACGCTGGCCTACAACTTCTCGTACTGGGTGATGAAGACGCGACCCGAGCTGGTCGAGTACTTCCGTGCGGCGCGGCGAGGACTCAAGAGCGACGGCGTCTTCGTGGTCAACGCATTCGGCGGCACCGACGCCATGCGGCCGCTGGTCGAGCGTCGCCGCATCCCGTCGAAGCAGGCCGCCGACGGCTGGGCGCTGCCGCGCTTTCGCTACGTCTGGGAGCAGGAGTCGTTCAACCCGATCGACCACGCGTTCCGCTGCGCGATCCACTTCGAGTTCGACGGGGGCCGCCCCATGAAGCGCGCGTTCACCTACGACTGGCGCTTCTGGACGCTGCCCGAGATCCACGAGGCAATGCTCGAGGCGGGCTTCGCCGAGACCCGCACCTTCGTCGAGGCCTGGGACGACGAGGCGAAGCCCGATCTCCCGTCCGCCCGCCGCACCGTGATGGAGCAGCAGGAGACGTGGCTGGCGCTGGTGGCGGGCATTGTCTAGTCTGACCGCCATGCGCTTCGACGAGATCATGGGCCAGGACCGTGCCATCGCCACCCTTCGCGCCACGCTGCGCGAGGGGCGGATCCCGAACGCGTACCTGTTCGAGGGGCCGTGGGGCGTGGGGAAGACGAAGGCCGCGCTCGCGCTGGCCGCCGCGCTCGTGTGCCGCACCGAGAGCGACGAGGCGTGCGGCGAGTGTCCCGCATGCGTGCGCGCCGCGCGCTTCCAGCATCCGGACGTGCGCCTGCTGTTCCCTGTGATGAGCGACGAGGACGATCCCGAGTCGATCGCCGCCGTGCTGCAGGCCGTGGCCGACGACCCGCACCACGTCTTCACCTACGAGAAGGCCGCGTCCATTCGCATCGGCCTGACCCGCGATCTGTTGCGCGAACTGGCGTACAAGCCGTACGAGGGACGCCGCCGCGTCGTCGTGTTGCGCGACGCCGACCGCATGCGCGAGGACCAGTATTCGGCCATGCTCAAGACGCTCGAGGAGCCCGGCGCGAGCACGTTGTGGGTACTGACCACGTCGCGCCCGAACCGGCTGCCGCCGACGATCCGCTCGCGCTGCCTGCGCGTACGCTTCACGGCCCTGCCCGAGGAGACGATCGAGGCCTACCTGCTCGAGCGCGCCGGCATCGGCGCCGCACCGGCGCGCCTGCTTGCCGCACTCGCCGCCGGCAGCCTGTCACGGGCGCTCACGATGCGCGGCGAGAACGTGGCCGGCCTGCGCGACGAAGCGCTCCGCCAGCTGGGCGCGGCGAACTCGGGAGACGCTTCGCGCATCCTCGCCGCGGCAAACGACGCGGCCGCATGGTCGAACCGCGAGAAGATGCGGCGCACGCTCGAGTTCCAGTTCCTGCTGCTGCGCGACCTGCTCCGCCTGCGCCACGGCGCGCCCGAGGATGCGCTGGTCAATCGCGATCGGATTGCCGACCTGAAACGCGTGGCGCCCGCGATCGACGTGAAGGAGATCCGCCGCCGCACTGCACTGCTGGAGGAAGTGACCCGCGCGATCGACTCGAACGTCACGCCCGAGGCCGCGTTCTTCTCGGCCTACGCGCGCTGGGCGAAGCACCTGCCCCAGGACGTGGCGACCCGTACCGAGGAGTGGCCGGGCTGGAACAAGCTGCGGGTGGAGACGTAGCCGACCAGGAACTTGTGCCGTCGCAACTTGCTGCGCAGAACATCTCGCTCGACCTACCTCGCAATCACCTTCTCGAACTCCTTCTCGCGCTTGATCGCCTTCCCCACGACATCCCGCCACAGGTCGTATCCCGCTGCGTTCAGGTGAAGGCGATCCTCCAGGAAGAGCGCGGAGCGCGGTCTTCCGTCCCATCCAAGCATCGGCGTCGCAATGTCGATGTAGAACAGCCGCTTCTTCTCCTTCTTGCAGCGCGCGGCGAAGCGGCGATTGACCTCCCGCATCTGCGACCAGCGCTCCCAGCGTGCCGCCGAGGGCTTGATCGCGATCACGTAGACGCGTGTCCTCCGCGGCAGGCGCGCGAGCAACGAGTCGAAGTCGGCCATCACTTCGTCCGGCGTGCGTCCCATCTCGATGTCGTTGTCGCCCTCGTAAAGAACGAGCGCGCGCGGGGCCAGCGGGGTCACGATGGTCGGGAGCCAGTGCACGGCCTCCGGCATCGTGCTGCCGCCGAATCCACGGCCGACGACGGTGATTCGCGGGAAGTCGGTCGCCAGGCGGGGGTGCCAGAAGCGGATGCTCGAGCTGCCGTAGAACACGACACCACCCCGCGGAGCAGGAGCCGTGGAGTCGGCGATCGTGAACGCCTGGATGTCGGTGGCGAAGCGTGCGGGGTCGGGCGGGGCGACGGCGAGAGCGGCCCCCGGGACGGCGAGCGAGACGAGCAGAAGCGTGATTGGAAGGAGCCGGGGCATCATGACAGGAAGGTAGCACGACCGGGCGGGCCGGCCAGCGGAGCGGTCAACGAAAACGCGCCGGCCCAGGTTCGGGCCGGCGCGCTGGATCGCGGCATGAGTCGAGCCTAGCGCAGGCGCTCGATCGTCACGAGCGCGACGGGTTCGTTGACCGGCCAGCCCCACATCGCCGGCGTCAGGTCGCCGACGTTCGCGAGAATTCCCGCGTGTCGGCTGATCATGCGGCTTTCCGCCACGCCCGCATCGGTCACGTTGTTGCAGCACGGACCGGGGATGTTCGCGAAGAGCTGGTCGTTGATTTCGCTGCCCGCGTCGAGCGCGAAGATCGGATACGTCTTCGTCCCGCCGGTCAGGTGCACGCCGTCGAGTCCGGTGAAGGCGTCATTCGTGTTGACCAGCATGCTGACCAGGGACAGGTAGCGCTGGTTGCCGCCGACCGTCACCTCGAACATGGAGCTGGCGCCGGGCGCGATCGCGGCCGATCCCTCGGACGTCACGGAGTGCACACCGCGGACACCCGTGAGAGCGCTGATTCCGATCGCCGTGTTCGAGTTCTCCGCCATCGCGATGACCGCTGCGCTCGCGGATTCGCCGACGGTGAACAGGTCGACGTTCTTGTCGTGAACGACGACAAGGGCGGGCGAGAGGGCCTGCGACGTCGAGCCCGCGTTCATCGGGGCGAGATTCTTGATGGTGATGCGAAACGTCTGGTTGGACATCGACGGGGCGGCGATGGCCGCGCCAGCGACGAGGATTGCGGCAGCCGCGGTCGCGAACGAGCCGAGGGTGGCCGTGCGGCGATGCGTGCTCATCGAGTTCGTCATGAATCCTCCGAATGTGTGTGAAACGCCAAGCTGCAAGGGAACCTCTGCGCTCATGGACTGCAAGAACCGGTCCCGCGCCATTCGCCGCCGAAAGCGGGGTCGGATGCGTGGGGCGCATGCGGCAACCGCCACGCGTTCCGGCCGAATGTACATTCGGGAGCACGATCCGCTAGACTGCCGCCCATGCGACGCTTCTACATCACCGATGCCATCGATTATTCCAACGGTGCACCGCACCTCGGCCATGCCTATGAAAAGGTGCTGACCGATTGCCTCGCGCGCGCCCATCGGCAGGCCGGCCATGAGACGTTCTTCCTGGCCGGAACCGACGAACACGGCCAGAAGGTCGAGCGCACCGCTCGCAAGGAGGGGCTCGAGCCCCAGGAGTACGTCGACCGCATCGCGGCGCTCTTCCTCGAGGCGTGGCGGGTGCTGCGTGTCGAGACCGACCGCTTCGTGCGGACGACCGAACCCGCACATGCCGTCGCCGTGCAGGAGCTGTTCCGCCGCGCCCACGCTGCCGGCGACATCTACGAGCACGAGTACGAGGGCCTGTACTGCCAGGGCTGCGAGGCGTTCTACCAGGAGAAAGACCTGAACGACGGGAAGTGCCCCGTCCACGGCACCGTTCCGGAGACGGTGCGCGAGCGGAACTTCTTCTTCCGGCTGTCAAAGTACCAGCAGCCGCTGCTCGATCATCTCGCGGCGCACCCGGACATGATCCAGCCCGACATCCGCCGCAACGAGGTGCTCAACGTGATCCGGGGAGGGCTGGAGGACATCTCGGTCTCGCGCGCGTCGGTCGCGTGGGGCGTGCCGATGCCGCCGTCGATCCCGAACAGCGCGGGGCACACGATCTACGTCTGGTTCGACGCGCTCATCAATTACCTGTCGGCGATCGGCTACCCGGACGACGCGTACCGCCAGTGGTGGTGTGATCCGCCGGGCGCCGACGGCCCCAACGCGATGCACGTCGTGGGCAAGGACATCAGCCGCTTCCACTG
>JBKJNH010000160.1:0-2986 GCA_046596055.1 Candidatus Eiseniibacteriota bacterium | reverse complement strand
CCCGCACGGGCGTTTTCGTCCGAGACGGGAGGCGCGCCCGCGTCGACCACGTTTGCGCCCCACTTGAGGACCGCGATGCCCATGCGCGGGATCCGGATCTCGGCCGACTGGGCGAAGCCGTTGTACGCGATCGGCTGGGACGCGATCGGCAGGGGGTTGTCGATCCCATTGCCGTCGTAGACCGCGGACTGGCTGTTGAGGATCTCGGTCCAGGCGCCCGCCTGCGGCAGGCCGAGCCGATAGACGTTGTAGTTCGTGTTGGAGAAGTTCGCGACCACGACGAACACGTTGCCGGCCCCATCGTAGCGCTGGAACGCGATCACGTTGCCGCCCTCGTTGGTGTGAAACACCTGGTGACCGGCGTTGGCGCGGAACGCGCCGTACTGGCGGCGGAAGCGGATGGCGTCGGCGTAGAAGCGGTAAGTGGTCGCGTAGGTGTCGCGCTTGGACCAGTCGATCTTGCTCGAGCCGTCGGCGTTGGTGCCGAAGTCGGTGCTCTCGACCCACTCGGTGCCCTGGAGCAGCGCGGGGACGCCGGGGGAGAACAGGACCATCCCCTGGCCCAGCTTCGTGCGACCGCGCGCCCACTCGTCGTCGTGCGGTGCCGACGGGTCGATCGTCCGCACGATGCGCTGCCCGCCGGACGCCGGCCACGCCTCGTCGTGAAGCTCGAGGAAGTTGAGCGCCGAGCGGCCGGAGATGCCCGCGCCGGAGCCATTGACGATGTTGGCGATCTTCCACATCTCCGGGTCGCCGAACGCGGCGTCGAAGATCTCCTGGCGCAGGTTGTCGGTGAAGGCGTCGTGATACTGGGCATCGAAGCCGGCACCGCCCAGCGACGTGGGGCGCGTCACCCACGAATCGTTCGGCAACTGCTCGGCGATCGTCACCTTGTCGGCCCAGCGGTTGTCGATCTCGTTGTTGAAACGCTGCATGAGCGCCCAGCCCGCCGCCTCCTGGGCGCCGATGTTCATGTAGTCGGTGCCGTCCATGCGGAAGCCGTCGAGGCGATACTCCTCGAGCCAGTAATGCGCGCTGTGCGCGACGTACTCGGCGACCTTGGCGCGGTCGAAGTCGAGCTGCGGGCCCCACGGCGTGTCGATGTTCGGCGTGTCGTAGAAGATCTGGTCGCCGTTGAAGTTCCACAGGAAGTTGTCCGACGCCGAGAAGTGATTCCACACCAGGTCGAGCAGCACCGCGATGCCCTTCTCGTGGCACCGGTCGACCATGTACTTGAGCTGGTCGGGCAGGCCGTACTTCGCCTCGGCGGCGAACAGCGAGATCGGGTTGTAGCCGGCGGAGAAGTCGGTGGGGAACGCGGTGAACGGGCAGACCATGATCGCATTGACACCGAGGTTGGCGAGGTGATCGACACGATTGGCGACGTCGATGAAACGCGAGGGGTTCGCCGTGGCGCCGTAGGGATCGTTCCTCCCGGCGAACGTGCCGACGTGGAGCTGGTAGATCACCAGGTCCTCGAGGGCCGGCGTGGCGTATGCGTTCGACTGCCAGGCGTAGACGAGCGGGTCGAGGATGATCGAGTTGATCGTCGAGCTCGAGGTGAGGCTGCGCGCGCGCGGGTCCGCGTTCCACACCCCGTTGTCGAACGAATAACGGTACTGGTCGCCGAGCTGGGCGGCGGGGGCGTAGGCGATGAAGTCCTCGCCCAGCGGGTTCATGGGGTCGGCGGTGCCGAAGCCGTTCCACGTGCCGCGCACGAACGCGCCCGTGCGGCCCGGGGACCACACGCGGAAGACGACGCCGCCGCTCGACGGCGTCGAGCCGTACGGCGCATGCGACAGGGTCGCGTAATCGATAATGAGCCCGCCGGCGGGGAGGTTGTCCTCGACTCCGGACGGGCCGAACCAGTCGACGTCGGCGCCGTCGGTGAGTTCGATCGTGTAGGAGAGGGACGTACCGGGCGCCGACGCCGGTACGGTCGCGGCCCACACGTCGTAGGGGCCCTTCGTCGCGATCTTTGCGGCGTTGATGAACGCGACACCGCCCTGGTCGACACGCACGCGCGCCGCGGTGAGGTCGTTCTGCCAGCTCTGGAAGCGCACCTGGAAGGTCTCGCCGGCCACCGGGCACAGGGGGCGGCGATCCTGCCAGGAATAGTGACTGATGCCGGACCACTCGATGGTCCCGTCCGGGGCGGCGGCGGCGGCAGGTCGGGCGAAGCCTGCAAGCAGAGGGAGGAGCCCGGCGGAGAGCGCAAGAGCACTCGTCAGTCGTCGGTTCATGGCGTAGAGGATAACAGGCGGACCCCGCGGCGGTCAGCCGCGAAGTCCGCCGGACGTTCAAGGGAGGAGAACCACGCGGGCGACCCGGATTGCGCCGTCCTGCGTCAGGCGCAGGAATCCGACCCCGGGCGCGGCAATCGATCGCGGGGTCAGCTCGATCGCGTGCGCACCGGGCCCCAGGTCGCCGACGTCGCGGGCGGCCAGCCGCCGGCCGCGGGCATCGAACAGCTCAAGCATCGCCGGCGCGTCGGTGGTGAGCGTGAAACGGGCGAGGAAGCCCGATCGGGGCGCCGGGTTCGGGAGCGGAGCCGCCAGGGCGAGCGCTCCGGGGGGCGGGGCGACCCCGACCGGCGAGCCGTGCACGGTCACCCGGACGTGATCGAGTGCCCAGGACTCGTCACTGCCACCCTGCCACTGCGCGGCCGCGCCGCCCGAGATCGCGCCGAGGGACCATCGGACCTCCAGCGTGTCGGCGCTGTGCGGGATGCCGATGAACGCGGGCTCGATCGCCATGTCGTATGCGCGGTCGCGGGAGTAGTAGCTCCCGTTGCTGAAGCCGAGGTTGACGCCCCGGCTGAGCAGCCCGCCCGGTGGGGCGAGGTAGCTCGAGGTGTCGCCGGTGGCGATCTGAAACGAATGCGAGAACAGCACGTTTCCGTCGACCGCGACCTTGAGCAACTCGGTGCCGTCCCACGAGTCGATGATCCCCAGGAGGAAGCCGACGTCGACCGAGGTGTGCGCGG
>JBKJNH010000259.1:0-10173 GCA_046596055.1 Candidatus Eiseniibacteriota bacterium | reverse complement strand
TCCACGAGGGCCGCCCCCTGGCCACGCCGTACGCCGAGTTCGAAGAATGGCTCGCGGACCCGTTCCTCGACCTCGCGCGTGACGCGCGGCTGGTCGAGCGAAACGGCGAAGTGATCGCCTATGGCCGCGTGTGGTGCCGCGACGAGCGCGAACGCGAGGCCCGTGCGTATCTCTTCGGCGGCGTCGACCCGGCGCACCGGCGGCAGGGGATCGGCGGCAAGATCCTCGCGTGGGCGATCGCGGCAGCCACGGAACGCCTGGCCGCCGGACCCGACGGGATCCCACGAGTCCTGCGGGCCACGGCCTTCGCCGAGCGGGACGACGCACTCGCGCTGTTTGCCTCGCAGGGGCTCGAACCCGCCCGCTACAACGACGAACTCTTGCGCGACCTCGCCGTTCCGTCTGCGGCGTCGGATTGTCCCGGCATCGCGATCGTTCCCTGGGACGATGCGCGATCGGAAGCCGCGCGGCTCGCGGAGAACGAGGCCTTCGCCGATCACTGGGGCTCGGCGCCGCGCGATCCGGTCGCCTGGCAGCAGGACCTCACGGGCTACGGGGCACGCCTTGACCTGTCGTTCCTGGCCCTCGACGAGGAGCGCGTCGTTGGAGTCTGCCGGAACCTCGCCTTCCCCGACGACGAGGCCGTCACCGGCCGCCGCGAGGCCTGGATCCAGAACCTGAGCACGGTGCGTTCCCACCGCAAGCGCGGGATCGCCTCGGCGCTCGTCGCCGCGTCGATCGATGCGTTCCGGGGGGCGGGATTCACGCACGCCGCACTCGGCGTCGACAGCGAGAATCCGACGGGCGCCTACGGGCTGTACGAGCGGCTCGGGTTCAGCCCCATGCATCGCATGGTGTTCTGTCAACGAACGCTCGTCAGGTCAACAGCCGCGAGCGGTAGCGACGACTGAGGCGCAGCTCCGTGCCATCGTCGAGTCGCACGTCGAAGTCCCCGTGCGCGGCGGCGACGATCTCGAGGATGCAATCCACGCGCACCAGCGTCCCCCGATGGATGCGCGCGAACCGGGAAGGATCGAGCCCGGCTTCGAGCTCGGCCATGGTCGCGCGCACCAGGTGCGTCCCCTGCGCCAGGTGCAACTCCGCGTAGTTGCCCGCCGCGCCGATCCAGCGCACGTCGTTCACGGCGATGAAGCGGATGCGCTCGCGGTCGCGCACGGTGAAGCGCTCGATGCGCGGCGCTCCCTCGCCGCGTCCCCGGCGCACCTCGTCGAGCAGGGCCGCCAGCCGCGTCGGGCCCTCGCGTTCGGTGCCGCGAGCCAGCTCGCGCCTGGCGCGCTCGAGCGCGACCTTGAAGCGCTCCTTCCGCACGGGCTTGAGCAGGAAGTCGAGCGCCGCGAGGTCGAACGCGCGCAATGCATGCTGCTCGTGAGCGGTCACGAAGATCACCTCGGGAAGGTGCGTCTCGGCGATTCCCTCCAGCACGTCGAAGCCATCGCCGTCGGGCATCTGGACGTCGAGGAAGAGCAGATCCGGCCGTTCACGCTTGACGAGCGCGATCGCCTCGGCAGGCGTGCCCGCCTCGCCGGCGATCTCGACGTCGGCTTCCGCAGCCAGCCACAGGCGCAAGCCCTCGCGAGCCACCGGCTCGTCGTCGACGAGCGCGACGCGGATCACGACGCATCCTCCGTCGGCTCGAGGCGCCGCCACGGCAGGCGCATCGTCACGCGACCGCCTCCGCCCTCGGGCGTTTCGCAGTGCAACGTCCCGCGGGGACCGTAGAGCAGGCGCAGCCGCTCGCGCGTGTTCGTGAGGCCGACCCCGGTGTCGGTCGCGGCCTCGGCGGCCCCGCCGGCGAATCCCGGGCCGTCGTCGCTCACCTCGATCACCAGGTCGTCGCCGACGCGACGTGAAGCGACGTGTACGCGCCCGCCGCGCGCGGTCGTGAGCCCGTGTTCGATCGCGTTCTCGACCAGCGGCTGCACGACGAGCGCGGGCACGGCCGCGTCGCGCGTATCCTCGTCGATCGCCCACTGCACCTCGAGCCGGTCGGGGAAGCGGATCCGCTGCAGGTCGACGTAGCGCTCGAGGAACGCGAGTTCCTCGCGCAGCGGGATCTCGTGGCGATCGGGCTCGCGGAACGAGGCGCGCAGCAGCTCGCCGAGGTCGCCGATCGCGCGATCGACCGCGGCGCCGTCGCCGCGACGGGCGAGGACGGCGATCACGTTCAGCGTGTTGAACAGGAAATGCGGCCGGATCTGCGCCTGCAGGCCCTCGAGCCGTGCCGCGGCCAGGCTTTGGGCAAGGCGGGCGGTTGCGATCTCGCGCTCGTCGGCCTCGCGGCGCGCGGCGAGCAGCAGCAGGATCGCGGTGATCCCCACGTAGAGGCTGCCCTCGAGCGCGACGTAGAACACCCACGTGTGAATCAGCGCGTGCATGCCGAGGAACGGGCCGTGCCGACCGATCGACACGTGCGTGGCGATGAGCAGGGCGATGTGGAGCCCCACGAAGATCGCCGCCCCACCCATGTGCGCGACGATCGCGGCGAGCGTGCGACCCCGCCGCAACGGGAAGCGTGCCGCCATGAACGCGCACCACGGCGAGACGGCGATGAGCGTGAGCCCCATGGCCAGCATGCGCCGCCAGTGCTCGTCGCCGCCGAAGCCGTGGCCGTCGAGCACCCGCGTCAGCGATGAGCGCGAGATCTCGAGGACGGCGAGGAACGTCGCCGTGGCCAGCGCGAGGAGGATGGAACGGAGGATGGGTCGCATCGCGGCCGATCGTAGCATCCCGCGCATCCCGCGCGTGCTCCGCTCGTCCCTGCCAACCCGCCGCTCGTCCCGTCGTTGCGGCGCGTAGCCATGGCGACCGCGAAGCTGCGCCCATGATCCACGTCCGCGGGCTCACCAAGGCGTATCCGCACTCGGCAGGCGCGTTCCAGGCGCTGCGCGGAGTCGACCTCGACATCCGTCCCGGCGAGTTCGTCGCCATCGTCGGGAAATCCGGGAGCGGCAAGTCGACGCTCCTCAACCTGCTCGGCGGCATCGATCGTCCTACGACCGGCAGCGTGACGGTCGAAGGGACCGCGATCGAGTCGCTGTCGCCCACGGCGCTCGCGCGCTGGCGTGGCCGTCGGGTCGGCTTCGTGTTCCAGTCGTTCCAGCTCCTGCCCACGCTGACCGTGCGCGAGAACGTGATGCTGCCGATGGACTTCGCGGGCCATGGCCCCGAACGGGGCCGCGCCGCGCGCGCGCTCGAGCTGCTCGACCAGGTCGGCGTCGCCGACCAGGCCGGCAAGCTGCCCGCCGCACTCTCGGGCGGCCAGCAGCAACGCGCAGCGATCGCCCGCGCGCTCGCCAACGATCCGCCGCTGCTGCTCGCCGACGAGCCGACGGGCAACCTCGACTCGGCCACCGGCGGGGCGATCTTCCGCCTGTTCGGGGCCCTGGTCGCCGCGGGCCGGACGGTCGTCGTCGTCACGCACGAACGTGACTCCGACTCGCGCGTGCACCGCCGCGTCACGCTCGCCGACGGCGCGGTCGTCGCGTGATGGCGCCGCGCTGGCGGAAGGCCACGCGCGACCTCCTGGCGCGACCGGGACGCACCGCGCTCGCCGTCCTCGCACTCGTCGCGGGGGTATTCCAGGTCGGCGCGATGCTCTACAAGTTCGCGCTGCTGCAGCCCGAGCTGACGACGATGTACGGCCGCACGGACCCCGCGGCGGCGGTCTTCACGACCGACGCGGCCACCGACGACGTCGTCGACGTGGTGCGCCGCGTCCCCGGCGTGGGCGCGGCCGAGGCGCGACCGGTCGTGCTCGCGCGCGTGCGGAAGGGCGACGCGGAGTGGATCCCGGCGGTGATCTCGGTCGTCCGCGACTTCGACTCCCAGGCGATCGACACCTTCACGCCCGAGGCCGGCGCCTGGCCCCCGGGCCGCGACGAGATCGTCCTCGAGAGGAGTGCGCTCGAGTTCGCGCACATCGCCATCGGCGACACCGTCACGCTGCGCCTTCCGGGCGGGGAGGATCGCGCCGTCCGCGTGGCCGGCACCGTCTATGCCGCCGGCCTGGCCCCGGCATGGATGGAGCACATGGTCCCCGGGTACGTGACGTGGGACTCGCCCGTCCGCGGCTCCGCCGACGGTTCGGGAGAGTCCGCACAGATCCGCATGCGCGTCGCCGACCATGCCTTCGACGAGGGCTACGTGCAGGAGATCGCCGACTCGACCCAGGCGGCGCTCGAGCGGGCCGGGCACGTCGTCTCGCGCGTTCTGATCCCGCCGCCCGGGAAGCACCCGCACGCCGACCAGATGGCTGCGTTCCTGTTCCTGCTGCTCACCTTCGGGATCCTCAGCTTCGCACTCAGCATGCTGCTCGTGACCGGCATGATCCACGGGCTCATGCAGGAGCAGCTGCGCGAAGTCGGAATCATGAAGGCCCTCGGCGCCACCGACCGCCAGGTGGCCGGAATCTACCTGGGGCAGGTGGCGCTTCTCGCGGCGGTCGCACTGGCGATCGGGACGCCGATCGGCCTGTTCGTCGGTCGCGGCTACGCAGAGTTCTCGGCGGGTATCCTCAATGTCGACCTGACGAATCGCTCGTTCCCGCTGTGGCTCCTGATCGCCGAGCTGGCGCTGGGCGTGATCCTGCCGCTGCTCGTCGCCATGATCCCGATCCGCCGTGCCGCGCGCGTCTCGGTGCACGAGGCGCTGTCCGACGGCGCGGGCACGCAGGCGTTCGGAGCGCGGCCATTCGAGCAGGCGCTGCTCTCGCTCAAGTCACTGCCGCGGCCGCTCGCACTCTCGCTGCGGACGGCGCTCCGTCGTCCCGGGCGCGTGGGGCTGACCGTGGCGATGCTCGCCGTGGGTGGTGCGGCGTTCATGGCCGCGCTGAATACCGCTGCGGCGTGGAATGGCGCGGTCGAGAACGACTTCTCCCACCGACGTTACGACCTGACCGTTGTCCTCGCGGAGTTCCTGGCGACCAGCGAGCTCGACCGCATCCTCGCGGCGGTGCCGGAGGTCGCGCACGCCGAGTACTGGCCGGGAGCCAGTCCATACCTGATCGGGACGGAAGGCGTGTCGACCGTAACGGCAGCGATGCTCGGCCCCGATCCGGGATCGGAGTTGCTGCGGCTGCCGCTCACGGCCGGACGCTGGCTCGAGCCCGCCGACGTCGATGCCGTCGTTATCAACCAGTCCGTCGTGAAGCAACTTCCCGGGATCGGCGTCGGCGACTCGGTGGGGGTGCGTCAGCGCGGACGGACGACGCACTTTCCGATCGTCGGCATCGTCAAGGAAATCGCTCCCGTGCCGACGCTCTACGCGCCGCCCGGCGCGGTGCGGGGCGTGACCGGCCGCGTGGCGGGGGAGTCGCGCTCGATCCGCGTCGTCTCGCGCGGGCACGACGACGCGGGGCAGCTGCGCGCCGCGCGCGCGCTCGAGACGGCGTTCGAGGACGCGGGGATCGAGGTCACCGGGATGCACCGCATGCTCGACCAGAAGAAGGGGATCCTCGACCACCTCGTGATCCTGATCTCGATCCTGACGATGGCGTCGCTGATCGTCGTCATCGTCGGCGCGATCGGGCTGGCCTCGACTCTCACCGTGAGCGTCGTCCAGCGCACGCGCGAGATCGGCATCCTGGGCGCGATCGGCGCCACTCCGGGCACGATCGCGGGGCAGGTCACGTTCGAGGGCCTGCTGCTTGCGGTCCTCTCGTGGCTCGCGGCGCTCGTGCTCTCGATTCCGCTGAGCTTCGGCCTCGAATACGCCGCCGGGATGATCTTCCTGCGGATGCCGCTCCCGTTCTCGCTGTCGCCGAGCGCGGCAGGCACCTGGTTGGCCCTCGTCGTCGGGCTGGCGCTGGTCTGCAGCTTCTACCCGGCGCGCCGCGCGACCGGGCTCTCGATTCGCGAAGCGCTGGGCAGCACGTGAGCCCGCGTGTCGCCCCATCCCACAGGAGGTCGCTCATGCGTACGTCGATCGTCACCGCACTTCTTGTTCTGACCCTCGCGATCGCGACTTCGAGCGCGGCCGCCCCGGCCCGCGACGGCTGGCCCGACACGCCGGCGGGGGGGATCGCCCGCCGCTGGGTCGCCGCCTTCTGCGCAGGCGACTCGGCCATGCGCGCATTCCAGGAGAAGGAGATGTCCGCCGAGGCGAAGACGAAGCGCACGAATGAGGAGCGCAAATCGAACTACAAGAAGCTGCGTGGCCAGCTCGGATCGCTGACGCTCGGCAAGGTCGTGAAGTCGAAGCCCGAGGAGCTCACGGTGAAGCTGCTCGACGCGGATGCGAAGTCCCACGAGTTCACGTTCAAGGTCGTCGTCGGTCCGCCCGCGAAGCTCACGTCGGTGGCGATGAAGCAGTCGCACTTCCACCACGGCGGGGGCGGGCACGGCGACTGAGCCGCGCAGCTAGGGTGAGGACTCGAGCCGCGTGGCGAGGGCTGCGAGGTCCATCACGGTCACGTCGGCCCGCGCAGGTCGGTGGTGCGGCCGTGTCACGAGCACCGTGGTAAGGCCGCGTCGGATCGCCTCGCCCAGGTCATAGTCGGCGTACGCTGACACGTGCCACCACTCCCGACCGCCCGGCACGCCCGTGCGCCGCGCGCAGGCATCCCACACCCGGGGATCGGGCTTGTACAGCCCGGTCTCGCCCGCACACAACCAGTGGGCCCATGACACGCCCAGCCGGGCCCGCACGCGCCCGCCATGGTCGACGTCGCTATTGGTGAGCGCGACCAGCGGCGCGATGCGCGACAGGCGGGACAGCGCCAGCGAGGCCTCGGGAAACGGCGGCCAGTCGCCGACCGTGGCGGCCACGGCATCGGCCTGCGCCACCGGCAACTCAAGCACGTCGACAAGGCTCGCCGCGACGATCGAGCGATAGGAGCGCCCCGGATGCTCCTGCTCGATCCGCCCCTGCGCATCGATGACGGCATCGAATCCCGCGGCGTGATCCGGATCCCATGGCAGGGAGACGTCGACAGCGGCGAGCGCATCGGTCAGGCCGCGCCGCCAGTCGACGACGGTCCCGAAGATGTCGAAGGAGATGAGGGAGGGTGCTGGCAGGCTCACGCGCAGGCTCCTCCTCGGCGCGGGACCGCAACCACGACGATCGTGAAAGTGCCCCCGGGGTGACTCGAACACCCGGCACGCAGTTTAGGAAACTGCTGCTCTATCCACCTGAGCTACGGGGGCACGGGACCTGAACTGCGTTGGCTTGCAGCGGAGTGCAAGGCGATCTTCTGCCGCAGTCTAAGCCATGAGGAAGGGTCGCGTCCCGCCTCGAGTTCGAGATGGCGACCGCCGAACCGGACGCCTGTGCTCATTCCGCAGCTGCACAACGCATCAACGGAGGACGTTCCGATGCGCCCGCTACCATCCGTAATCCTTTGCGCGCTCGGCGCCATTGCCACACCTGCCTTTGCCTGGCCGACGGTCGACGTGACCGCGAGCGAGGTCTTGAGCGTCGATCCGCCTCGTGTCCGTACGACCTTCGAGATCGGGTCCTCCGGGTACGAGCCCGGCTGCGGGCGACACTACTTCGAGATCACTCCCATCGATGCGCAGACGATTCACTTCTTCGAGTGTGCGGCGCCCCCCGGCTGGAATTGTGGCGGGGCGATTCCCTCCGGGAGCGACGTCGTGTACTTCGGGAACCCACGCAATGCGCCCGGCTTTTCGTTTTCGATCGTGACGGAGCAGGCCGCCCCGTGCGTGGAGTTCTTCGATGAGGACCCGGTCCTTGCCCGCACTGCGACGGGAGGCGTGAACTACAGTTGCGAGATGGAGGGCTGTCTGGTGCTCGACGCGCCCATCCCCGTCGGCGCGACCTTGTGGGGCAAGCTCAAGGTCCAGTACCGCTAGCGATCCCGTTCCCGGAGCAGTCGAGACAAGACGCCCTCCGCGGTCGCGTGCTAGCGTGCGCCCATGCCCGCTGCGAAGAAGCCTGCGGGAGAGCATGCGCATCCCCGCCGCCGGCGGGAGCGGCTCCGCCGGTTCGGCGGCCACGGGTTCGCCCTGGGCAGGAGCTACACCTGCGGTTCGCGAAAGTTAGACGACCCCCGGAGCCTGGCCCCGGGGGTCGTCGTATTTCGAACAGCGATATCGATCAGCTAGCGCCAGAGTGCCTTCACCCGGCCCCACGTCGACGCCTGCACCGGCGTCGGGTGATCGGGACGGAACGCGACGTCGACGATCTTGTCGCCCGGATTCGGGACGAGGAAGGCCGGATTCAGTTCGGCGTACGTCGTCGGATCGAACTCGTGCACCTGCGTCGTCACGCCGTCGGCGATCAGGATGTTCCCGGTGTGCGGGCTGATCACCACGCCGTGCGGGCGCTGCCAGCCGGCGCCGGCGAAGCTGCCGGTGAGGACGACGCCGTTGTACGTGTAGCAGAGGTTCGGGCCCATCGCGGTGACGAGCATACGGCCGCCAGGCAGGAACGCCACGTCGTTCGCCCGCGCTCCGAAGGGCAGCGGAATGATGTTGTACGGAGAGCCCGTGACCTCGTCGAGCTCGAAGACCTGATACGAACCGTACGAGGCGACGTACAAGTGCCCGTTCGGACCGTACTCCATGTCCGCTGCGTCGGGCACCGGGAAGAGAACGCGGATGAACGCGCCCGTATTCCCGTCGTACTCGCGCACGTCCTGCGTGTTCCACGAGCCGATGAACACGTTTCCGGCCGAGTTGTAGATGCCGGCCCACTGCACGCCGCCACCCGGATTGTAGGTCTTGATGAAGTTGCCGTTCGTCGCGTCGTACTCGTCGACACCGCCGCCGAACGAGCCGACGAGCGCGCGGTCGTTCGTCGCGCCGAAGTGGATGCCGAGGATGCCGCTGCCGTTGACGGCCGAGGCGAAGTTGCCGAGGTAATTGCCGGTCATCCCCGTGTAGGCGCGGGTCAGGTTCGAGGCATCGCTGGTGACGAACAGGTCGCCGATTCCACCCGCGAAGGCGAAGGCGGATCGGGCCGACACGCCCGCGCCCAGCAGAACGGCGACGGCGAGCACGGACGACAGGATCGAATGAGTGCGCAAGCGGATCATGAATGGCTCCAGGTGGAGGGGGAGTGGGCGCCGCGACGGGTCATCGCCACTGCGCCTTGATGCGACCCCAGGTCGAGGGCGCAGCCGGCACGCCAGCGAGGTCGGGGCGGAACGCCAGGTCGACGATCTTGTCGCCCGGGTTGGGAACGAGGAAGGTGGCATCGAGCTCGGCGTACGTGTTGGGATCGAACTCGTGCACCTGGGTGGTCACGCCGTCGACGATCAGGATGTTGCCCGTGTAGGGACTGATCGCCACGCCGTGCGGATTGACCCAGCCGGTGCCCGCGAAGAACGTGAGCAGGTTCTGCGCGGCGTCATAGACGTAGGCCTTGCTGGTGCCCATCGTGGTGACGACGAAGCGGCCGCCCGGCAGGAACGCGATGTCGTTCGTCAGCGAACCGGAAGGCTGCGACCACTGGCTGAGGGGGTTCCCGTTGGTCGGGTCAAGTTCGGCGACGAAGCCGCCAAAGTACGAGCAGACGTAGAGGTTGCCGTTCGGGCCGTAGGCCATGTCCCCCGGCGCGAAGAAGGAGCACAGCGTCTGAACGTAGGCGCCGGTCGTCGAATCGTACTCGCGGATGTCGTTCGTCGCCTGCGACCCGATGTAGACGTTGCCATTCGGCGCGAAGACGGCGGTCCACTGCCAGGTGTTGCCGGGGGAATAGGTCTTGATGAACGCGCCGGTCGTCGCGTCGTATTCGTCGACCCCGCCGCTGATGTGGCCGACCAGCATGCGTCCGTTGAGCCCGAACGTGATGCCGAGCTCGCCGCTGCCGTTGACCGAGACCACGTGCTGGCCGAGGAAGACACCGCTGGCGCCACCGTAGGCGCGCACCTGATCGGAGGCGTCGCTCGTGATGTAGAGGTCGCCGATGCCACCCGCGGCGGCTAGTGCGGCCCCCGCTGATGCGGAGGAGGCGAGAAGAAGCGCCAACAGGGCGGCGAGCGGCCGCCGCGGCAGGAGGAGCAGTCGAGGCATGGAGACTCTCCGGGGGTAAGAGATGCGGTGAGGGTGCGGCCAGGCTCCGGATGGGGCGACGGGCGGCGGGTCGAGCGCCCGCACAACAGGCCAAAGACAATACAGTGGGCTCATCCTCGACGTCAAGCAGAACTCGTTGTAGGATACGGAGGTCCGCGGGCGCAAGGCGCCCCCCGGA
>JBKJNH010000216.1:0-9454 GCA_046596055.1 Candidatus Eiseniibacteriota bacterium | reverse complement strand
ACCCCGCGGCGGGGTAGCGCGCCACGCTGCACGAGCGCCAGCAGCGGGTCGACGGAAGAGGGCGCGTTCCCCAAGGCGAACGACCCCGGAAGCATGGAGGGCGCGTTGCGCGGCATCATCGTCGCGAGGACACGCAGCGGATCGACGATGGAGGCCTTCATCCACGCCTCGCCGAGGGGCAGGTCGGCGTGCTTGAGGACGTCCTTCATCTCGCGGAACTCGAGGTGGAGGTGCGGGCCGCTCGAGTGGCCGGTGGAGCCGATCCGGCCCAGCGGCTGGCCGAGCGCCACAACTTCGCCCTCGTGAACGGCGATGCTGCCGGGCAGCAGGTGAGCGAACAGCGTGAAAAGGAGATCGCCGCCGGGGAGCCGATGCGCCAGGACGACCATGTTGCCCCAGCCGCCGGCCCAGCCGGTGCGGGTGGTGACGACGAGGCCGGGGGCGACCGCGCGGACTTCTCCGCCCGATGCGCGATTGGAAAGGTCGAGCCCCTCGTGGCGATCGCCGCGGGAACGCACGCCGCGCGACAGCTCGAAGCCCGCGGTCTCGCCGGGGGCGGGACGCTGGAAGTCGAGGGGATCGCCCACGGGGGACACCATCGTGGTCGCCCACGGGGTGCGCTCGAGCTCGCCCTGCGCATGAACGTCGGCGACGGGCGCAAGCAGAAGCGCAAGGGCGGCGACGAGAAGACGGCGGGACGAAGGTGCGATCGAGAGGAGGCGCTGCGTCATGGGCCGGGTCCTTTCGGTCGGGTCAGGCGGCGGCGTCGGAGGCCACCGATCGAAACTCCGGGCACGGCGAACATATCCGCCGGGCCGATAACGGTCAATGCTTTATCGGACAATTCTGCGCGACCTTTTGCCTAAAGTGAACTATGAACATCAATCCGAATGATTGATGTTCATTAAGTGATGGATTCGCAATAGGATAGAGGACATATCCGATCCTTAGCCGTCCTGACCATTTCATGACATTCATCCACTGCAGCGGACAACCCCGCTCCGAGGCGGTCCGGGCCGGTTTTATCCGCGGTATCGAACCTTCACCCGCCCCCAGGTCGATGCCCGCGCCGGCGCCGGTCCGCAGCCGCCACACGTCACGCCCGTCGATCCCCAGAACGCGTCGCCACAGCCCGGGGCGACCAGCGGTGAGTTGGCGCAGAGCCCGACGTCCCCGGCCGGGAGGTTGCACAGGTGCGGATCGACGGCGAGGTTGGAGGCGTCGGCCAGCGGGGCACAGTTGCCGGAAAGGTCGGCGCCGTTGTTGCCGAACAGCGCCGAGCACCCTGCCTCGAGCGTGGCGCGCGAGTCGGTGCAGGCCAGCCCCGAGGCGTTGCCTGCGACGATCGAGGCGTGCAGCCGCAGCGCCCCGGCAGCGGTCACCTCGCCGGCCGCGGGCGCCGCACCGGTCGAGGCCAGCACGTCGCACTGGGCGAGCGACAGGAGCGCGCAGTCGGCGGCCGCGGGGAGCGGGGCGGGGGCGGATCCGTCGCCAGGACGAGCAGGGGCGCCGGCCGTGCAGCCGACGGAGACGGCGCCGCCGCCCAGGCCCGAGCCATTGCGCAGGAACGTGCAGAACGTCGCGAGGACCTGCCCCCCGGCCGCGACGGCGACCCCGCCGCCACGCCCGGAAGCGACGTTGTCCTCGAAGCGCACGTGACCGAGGGTCGCGACGCAGGTGTCGAGGCGCATGCCGGCGCCGTCGCCGCCGCTCGTCGCGCCGCGCACGAGCGTGTCGGTGACGTTGACGCGCGCGCCGTTGGTGGCGAACAGGCCTCCGCCGGCCGTGGCCTGCGGGGCCTCGAAGCGCCCGTCCTCGATGGTGACCTCGCCCCCGGCCTGGAAGTGCCCGCCGCCGAAGGCCGCCGTCCCGCCGCTCCACGCGCAGCGGGCAAGCGTGAGCTTCGTCGCCGACCCGGCGCTCCCGCCGCCGAACGTCGCCTGTCCGCCCACGAACGTGCAGTCGGCCACGCGAAGGATGCCCCCGAGCACGCGCAGCGCACCGCCGACCGTGCTACCGCTCTCGGCCTCGCCCCGACCCCGCTCCAGGCGGAATCCCTCGAGCCGGGTTCCCTGCGCAGGGTTGATTACCGACACACACGAGCCACCGAACGCGGCGTCGATCGTCGCCGTGCCCGGTGCGCCGTCGACGCGGAGCACCACGCTCGACGGCAGCGTGACGCGCTCGAGGTACGTGCCCGGTGCGACGAGCACCGTGTCGCCGGGCCCTGCGGCGCCGAGTGCCGCGCCGATCGTCGTCCAGTCGGCGGGAACGTGGAGCGTGGCTGACGCACAGGGGTGGGCCGTCGCGACGAAGGCAATCGCGGCGGGAAGCAGGACAACTCGCATTATGGCAGCCACACGAATCGTCCGCGGGCAACCTCGGCGCCGCTGCGATCGGCGACGTGGACGAGCAGGACCCCCGGCGGGACGCGGCGACCCGCGTCATCGCGGCCGTCCCACGCCGCGCGGCCCTCGCCTTCGCCGCCCACGGGAAGCGCGGCGAGTCGGCGTCCGGCCACCGAGTAGATCGTCGCCGTCATCCCCTCGGCGCTGCGGGATCCGAGCGCGACGCGCACGTCGGCCCGGCCATGGGCGGGATTGGGCCACGCCCATGCCAGCCCGCCGCGGGCGGGGGAGGCGGGCAGCGGATCGACCGAGACCGGGGCCGCCGACGGTGCGGCACGCACGATCGTGCGCAGGCGACGCTCACCCGCACTCGAGCCCAGCCACGCCAGGTGCGTGCGGCCGAACGCGTCGATCGCGAAGCCGGTGCCGAGCAGCTGCTCGGCGCCGAATGACAGCAGGCGCGATGGTCCCGCGTCCCACAGCCCGATGTCCCGATGCCACGTCGCCTCGACCAACTCGAGTCCTTCCGAGGTCGAGCGGCGGAAGTTGAGCTTGATGTCGCCTCGCGCATCGACGACCGGGCGCGGCAGGTCGAGGTTGACCGCGCTCCGGTAGGCGTCGAAGGCCAGGTTCCAGCCGGCCAGCACCGACCAGCGCGCCTGGCGGATCTCGCTCTCCGTGGTCCGGTTCTCGCGCCAGAACAGCCAGACCGACGTGTCGCTCTCCGTCACCAGCACCGGTTGATTGCTGGTGAAACCGTCCCGGGCCGACAGGAACCGCGTCTCCGTGAAGCGCCCCGCGCTGTCGACGCACACCTTGATCTCGTCGACGCCGTCGATGCGCTCCTGGTAGGCGAGCACGATGCGGTTGCCGGCGGTCGCGATCGTGGGCAGGGCGGCGCTGCCGAACTCGGCGAACTCCTCGAGGAAGGACGCGCGCACGTCGCTCGCGCCCGCCTCCTGCCCGGGAAGGAAGCGGCGGGTGTAGATCGCCGTGCCGCCGTGGCGGCCGTCCATCCACGCGAGCGCGATGCGCCCGCCGCTGGTCCACGCGACGGCGGGCAACTGCGACGCCGCGACCTGGTCGGTGACGCGCCGCGCGGTGCCGAAGTCGGCGCCCGGCTCGGCCCACGCGTAGTAGATCTCGGAGTTGCCGTCGCGCGTGTCCCACCACGTGACCGCCTTCCGTCCTCCCGGCCCGATCGCGAGCGCAGGGGACAGGGAGAGCCCCGGCTCGTTGGTCAGCGCCAGCGGCGGGCTCCACTCCACGCCGAAGCGCTTGCGCCGGATCCGGATTTCGTTGCCGCCCGGCGCGTCGTCCTCGTAGGCGAGCCACAGGTCGCCGAATGCGTCGGCGACCAGCGGGGAACGCCCGGTGGCGACCAGTGCTGCGGTGGGGCCGGTGGGGCCGATCGCCTGGGGTGAGCTCCATCCGCTCGGCGAGAGTTGGACGTACGCCGAGACGTCGGCTCCCTTGGTGCGGATCGCCTCGAGGGACGTGTTGAGCGGGCGACCGTCGAGAGTGCGCGTCGAGGGGCTCGTGTCGTCGGCGAAGCGCGTGCGGTTCTGCGCCCCGGGGAACGGATCGCGCGCGTCGCCGCGATTGCCGGAGCGCGTGAGATCATAGCGACCGTCGGCCTCTTCCAGGCGCATTCCGGGGATCAGGCCGGAGTTGATGTTGTTGGCGTAGCGCCGCTGCGCGATCACGTCGGAGCGGATGCGCCACGTGAGAAGCCCCTCGCCCGGCAGGCCCGCGTCGAAGCCGATGCGGCGGCGGTTCTCGAAGAGAAAGTACTCTGGAGAATCCTCGCCCTGGAACCAGAGCCGGTAGGCGCGTCGCGCCGTCGCCATCGGCTGAAAGGTGGCGTCCCCGTCGATCGCGAGGTTCTCGACCGCGGCCCACCCCGCGTCGACCTTGGCCCACGCCGAGGGATGCGTCGGCCGCGCCGGCGAACGATTGTCGCCGCCGTAGGCGCCCGTCGACATGAGGCACCAGTTCCCGGGCCCGAGATTCACCCCGCCGCCGAGAACGGTCGCGTCGTACAGGTCGGGCCAGCCGAGGATGTGGCCGAACTCGTGCGCGTAGACGCCGATCTCCGTGAGCGAGGTGCCGTCGAGCGGCGAGGTCTCGGGCAGGATCGCGAACTGGTCGACCTTCATGAACTGGCCGGGGAAGCCCGGACGCGGATCGTTCGTGACGTAGGAGCTGACGAATCCCCAGTTGTTGTTGAGAGCCGAGGTCACCGACCAGAACTGCGTGCGATCGCCGGCTGCCGCCTCGGCGCCGACGCCGGCATGGACGACGAGTACGCCGTCGACGTAGCCGTCGGCGTTGCGATCGTGCTGCGCGAAGTCGATGGCGCCGTCGTGGGCGCGCAACGCGGCGTAGAGCAGTCCGGCGTCGTTCTGCGGGTAGGTGGTGCGGGCCAGGCCGTAGGAGTCGTTGGCGTAGAAGTTCGCCGTGTCCGGGAGCGTTCGCCAGCCGAGAACGCGACCGCGCACCTGCAGGAGACCGCCCGACACCTCGGCGTAGTAGTTGGCGAGCGATCCCGTCGGCACGGCCCCGGTCGTGTCGAACAGCAGCGGCTGGAATAACGATGCAGAATGCGTGGCGCGGCGATCCGGAAAGTCGACCAGCAGCACGGGCAGGTTCCAGCGGCCAATGGTGGTCGGGATCGCGGCATGCGCGGTGGGACGGGCCTGGCGCGGGTCGAGCGGCGCGGTCCACGGCGCCTCTTCGGGCACGACGGGCGGCGGCGCGGGGCGGATGACGCCCGAGACGATCGCATCGACGACGGTTGCCGGCAGGGGGCCACCGACGATGGGGGGGAGCACCGCGCCCGCATCCCATGCCTGGAGCATCACGAACCCGACCGTGCCCGCAACGGCGAGCCTGGTGAAGGTTGCAGGGTGCGGGACCCGACGCACGTGCCCGGAGGCGGTGCGGCCCGGGTCCGATGAGATGATCGGCACGCGGACTCCTGACGCGAAGTCGCCCGGTCGGGCGCGGCGATCATCGCAAGCCGCGTGCCGACGGTCAAGAGGGGTTGCCTGCACCGGCCTGGCGACTTAGCGTAGACCCGTGAGCACCCACGCGTCGTCCTCGACCCTGCTCCTGCGCTGCGTTCTTGCCGCCGCCTTCGGCCTGGGCCCCGGCACACCGGCCGCCCATGCCGCCGACGGCGGAGAGACCCGCGCCATCGCGCCGCTCATCAGCGATTCCTCGCCGCGCTTCGGCGCCGACCTGCGCGCCTCGTTGACCGCACGGGGGACGGCGGTCGGCCTCGACCTCGAGATCCCGTACTCCGAGCTGCAGTTCATCCGCATCCCCGGAGGCTACGGCGCGGTCCTGCAGGTGACGGTCGTGTTCCGCACCGCGAAGAAGAACGAGCAGGCCGGCGGCGACGTGTGGGAGGACCGCATCTCCGTCGCGACCTTCGAGGCCTCGCGCGACCCGGCATCGCGGGCGCGCTTTCGCCGCAACTTCGCCCTGGAGCCCGGCGAGTACCGCGTTGAGCTGACCGTCGAGGACCAGAACGGCGGTCGCGTCTCGCGCGCCCGCGGCACGCTGTCCGTTCCCGTGTTCGCGGCCGGGGGCCTGGGGCTCGGCGATCTCGAGTTCGGCCTGTGTGGCACGGACGGCCGCTTCGTCTCGGTGCCGAGCCGGCGTTACGAGGCGGATCTCGAGAGGCTGTGCGTGCGCGGCGCGGTCTACGATCGGAGCGTCGTGGCCGCCGAGCGCACGGTCGCCCTCTCTTACGAGGTGCGTGGCGAGACGGGTGAATCGGTCGCGCGCGGGGACACCGCGCTCCAGGTGAACGCGGCCACGACGTTCGAACTTCGCCCCCGCGTCGGCAACCTGTTCCTCGGGCAGTACACGATCGCGGTCGAGGCGAAGGAGGGTGCCCGGCGCTGGAAGACCGAGCGCACGTTCGAAGTCCAGACGATGTCGCTGCCACGCGGGCAGAGTTACGCCACCGTGATCGAAATCCTCTCCTACATCGCCACCGATGCCGAGTACGAGCAGCTGCGGCGGGCGTCGACCGACTCGACGCAGCAGGTTGCCTGGGAAACGTTCTGGGGGCGACGGGATCCCTCGCCCGAGACGCCGCGCAACGAGGCGCTGATCGATTTCTTCCGTCGCGTGCGCTACGCCAACCGCACGTTCGCCATCCAGGGCGTGGCGGGCTGGCGCAGCGACCAGGGCCGCATCTGGATCCGCTACGGTCAGCCCGACCAGGTCGAGGACCGTCCGGCCACGTTCTACGAGCCGCCGATGCAGGTGTGGCAGTACTTCACGCTCAATCGCCGGTACGTGTTCGCCGACCGCGAGGGGTTCGGGCGCTACGAACTGGTCTACCCGAGCGGAGAGCGATGAGCCTCGATTCCGCTTCGTCCACGCCGTCGAGCACCAACGCACTCGCCGCGCCGTCCCCGCGCCACGCCACGGCGCCGGCGGGAGCGATTGTCGTGGCCGGCGTCGTCGACTTGCGCCGCGCACCCGATGCCGCCTCGGAACTCGTCTCGCAACTGCTCTTCGGCGAGCCATTGGCGGTGCTCGGTCGTTCGGACGACGGGCGCTTTCTCGATGTGCGCGGGCCCGACGGCTATCGCGGTTGGGCACGCACGCTCGGCCTCGCCACCGGGGCGGAAACCGCGGTCGCGGCGTGGGCCCGACGCGCATCGCTTCGCGTGCGCCGGCCCTGGGTGTGGCGCACGGACGGCGGCGGGCCGCTTCCGGCGCAGGCGTGGCTCGCAGCCGGTGTGGCCGATGAAGTGCAGGGGCCCCTGGGCCCTGTCGTGCTCAAGCCCGGCGATCGACGGGCGCTGGCGCCGGCCGTCGCCCCGGACTCGGTCGTACGCCGGCCGACGGCGCGCGCGTGGACGTCGGCTCTCGCGCCCTATCTCGGCGTGCCGTACCTGTGGGGCGGCCGCACGGCGGCCGGCCTGGACTGCAGCGGGCTCATTCAATTGGTCGCCCTCGCCCACGGGCTCGCCCTGCCGCGCGACGCCCGCGACCAGTGCGCGCTGGTCGGCGGCGTCGAGGCGTTGCGTGCGATCCCCGGCGGCCCCGTCGTGCGCGGCGCCGCGGGGGCGCGTCGACCGCGCGCCGGGGCGCCGCGGGTGGGGGACCTGCTCTTCTTTGGTCCGCGTCTCGACAGCGTCACGCACGTCGGACTGTCGTCCGGCGGCCTGGGGCTGTGGCACGCCTACGGGTGGGTGCGGCCGGCGTCGCTCGACCGTGCCGACCCCGTCTACGAGCCCGAGCTGGGCGAGAATTTCCTGGGTTGGGGTCGGCTGTCCCCCGGGAGCCACACAAGGGTTTGACATTGACTCACGGCGCCTGCTGTCGGACCATCCGGCCGTCGGCGCCAGGTCCGTCTCCGCACTCCTCGTTTTCGTGACAGGAGAGCGGTCCGGGCGTTCGCATACCTTGTTCCGTTCGCCCGGGGCAGGGTTTTTGTTTCCCCCTTCGTGAATGCGAAAGGGGTTCATGGGTCGGCTCGAATGCGTCGATCCCGTCCATCCACGTGGAGGTCCCATCCATGCGGTCTATCCGTTCCTTCCTTCTTGTCGGCGTTACGCTGGTCGGCGTGCTGCCGGCCGTGGCGTTCGCTTCGCAGGCGCGCATCGACGGACTGGGCCTGCAGCCCGATTTCGTGCAGGACTACGTCAACGTCATCCACTACCCCTCGACCATCGTCAAGTACCAGAACCTCGTCTATGGCGACCTGGGGATCAAGGACACCGACGGTGGAGACCTGGACGAGTTCGAGGACAACGTCGGCAGCGTGCCGGCCCTCGACAACAGCGGCCGGGCGATGGGGGCGCACCTCAAGCTGTGGAAGAGCATGCCGGGCGTGCTCGGCGTCCAGTTCAACGAGAACGCCACGCCGCTGTCGCCGGCCTACGGTGCCAACTACTGGAACCGCAATCGCAACGAGGGCATCGCGCTGATCTGGGGCCAGGACTTCGGCGGCATCACGGCCGGTTTTCAGTTCAACAGGACATCGTCCCGGGCCGAGTTCAACGGCGACTCGAACGAGCCGTCCGGATGGGCGCCGGGAACGATCGGTGCGCTTCCGACCAACAGCCGCCAGGCCATGAACTCGATCAACGCCGCGCTCGGCGCCCAGCCGTGGAACACGACCGGCTACGGTGGCGGCGTCTCGTTCGACTGGGACGCCTACGGGCGCACGCACACCGCCGACATCGCCGTGCAGTACCGCACGCTCGGCTACGACGTGACGGACGTTGAGCCGGGCGGCACGATCACCGACGAGAGCGACGGTAACCACGGGCTGGCGGTCAACGCCCGCACCCAGTTCGCCACCTCGGACAACACGTACCTGGTGCCGGTCGTCAACTACTGGACGATGGATACCGACGGCCGCTACGAGGACGGCGTCACTCCGGCGAACAGCTTCGAGTCCGAGAACTCGGTCTCGGGCTGGAACATGGGCCTCGCCGAGTCGTGGGTGCTGCGCGACTCCGACCTGCTCACGCTGGGATTCCAGTTCGGCCAGGAAGAAGTGCAGTACGACGACCCGCGGGTCCTGGTCTCCGGCGCACCGTTCACGGCGAAGTACTCGACGACGCCCCAGCTGTTCGGCTCGGCCGAAGTGCACCCGATGAACTGGTTCCACGTCCGCGTCGGCGCGAGCAAGTCGTTCTCCAGCAAGCTCGAGTACTCGGACGGTACTGGCACGCAGGCCGAGCTCAAGGATTCGCCGATGGGATACACGCTCGGCGTGGGCTTCCGGATCGGCGGCCGTCTCGACCTCGACGCCGTGCTGAACCAGGACTTCGCGTTCACGGGTGGCTGGGCGGCATCGGGCAACGAGGAGACGCCGTTCTCGCGTCTGTCGGCGACCTATCGCTGGTGAGATTGCGCCCGAAGGGCGCAATCGATTCTTGATTCGATCCCGGGGCGCCTCGCAAGGGGCGCCCCGTCCTTCATCCCCCGGCTCGCTCCCCCCGAATTGCTTGGGTTGTGCCCGCACGATTGTGTGTTGTCCCCGGGATGATCTAGAGTTTCTCCATGACCACGGCGCTTGCCCCCACGGCGCCCCCGTTCTGTCCCAATCCGGCCTGTCCCTTCCACTT
>JBKJNH010000200.1:0-16317 GCA_046596055.1 Candidatus Eiseniibacteriota bacterium | reverse complement strand
GCCGGGTAGAACCCGAAGAAGATCCCCACCGCCGCCGAGAACCCGAACGCCAGCGCGATCGACGACGGCGACACCGCCGTCGGCCACTTCGCCAGGTTCGAGATCAGCATCGAGATCCCCACCCCCAGCAGCACGCCGAAGGCGCCACCCAGCAGCGACAGGAATGCCGACTCGACGAGGAACTGGGACAGGATGTCGCGGCCGCGCGCCCCGACCGCCATGCGGATGCCGATCTCGCGCGTTCGCTCGGTGACCGAGACGAGCATGATGTTCATGATGCCGATGCCGCCCACCAGCAGCGAAACTGCGGCGATCGACGACAGGAGCAACGTCATCGTCTTGCTCGTGGCCTCGGCGGCGCTGGCGAACTCGGCCTGGTTGCGGATGAAGAAGTCGTCGTCCTGGCCGGGGCGAATGCGGTGCCTTTGGCGCAGCAGCGACGAGATCTCCTCGATCGCGGGGTTGATCTCGCCCGCCGACTTCGCGGAGATGTAGACGAAGTTGATGTTGGTCGACGAGGTGAACTTCTTCTGCACCGTCGTGCCCGGCAGGATGATGGTGTCGTCCTGGTCCGAGCCCATCGCCGAGCTGCCCTTGCGCGCCAGCACGCCGACGACCCGGAACGGCAGGTTGCGGATGCGGATGGTCTGTCCGATCGGGTTCTCGGTGCCGAACAGGTTCTCGACCACGGTGGCCCCGAGGACGGCGACGCGGGCGCTGTTGCGCACGTCGGCCTCGCTGAACGTCGTCCCCTGGTCGATGGCCCACTCGCGGATGATGAAGAAGTCGGGCGTTGTTCCGATCAGTCCGGTCTGCCAGTTGTTGTTGCCGTAGATGACCTGGCCGCCGGCGCGCACCGACCAGGCGACTCGGTCGACCGACGGGCACTCGCGGGCCATGGCTTCGCAGTCCTCGACGGTCATCGAGGAGGAGGAGCCCTGCGCCCCGCGGCTGCCGCCCGAGCCGGGGCCCGTGCCCGGGAACAACATGATGACGTTGCTGCCCAGGCTCGCGATCTGCGACTGCACCGAGGCGCGGGCGCCCTGGCCGATGGCGAGCGTGGCGACGACGGCGGCGACGCCGATCACCACGCCGAGCATGGTGAGGCCGGCGCGCAGCGGATTGCGCGCCAGGGCACGCCAGGCAAGCTTGACCGAGAGGCCGAGATCCATCAGGTCCAGACCTCCTCGGCCGGAAGGGCCGCCAGTTCGCGCGCGGCGTCCTGCGGCGTCGGATTCTGCGTGTCGGAGACGAGATGCCCATCCTTGAACACCAGCGAGCGCGACATGAACTGCGCGATGTCGGGCTCGTGCGTGACGACGACGACGGTGAGGCCCTCGTCGCGATTGAGCTGTTGCAGCAGGGCCATGATCTCGAGCGCGGTGCGGCTGTCGAGATTGCCCGTCGGCTCGTCGGCGAGCACCAGCGTCGGCCGCGTCACCAGGGCGCGGGCGATCGCAACGCGCTGCTGCTGCCCGCCCGAGAGCTGCGTCGGGAAGTGATCGGCGCGCTCCGCAAGGCCCACCTTGGCCAGCGCGTCGAGCGCGCGCGCGTCGCGTTCGCCGCGGGGCAAGGGACCGTAGATCAGAGGCACCTCGACGTTCTCGAGCGCGGTGGTGCGCGGCAGCAGGTTGAAGCCCTGGAACACGAAGCCGATCTCGCGATTGCGGATGCGCGCCAGCGCATCGCGATCGAGCGACGAGACGTCGGTGCCGTTGAGGAGGTAGCGTCCCGACGTCGGGCGATCGAGGCAGCCCATGATGTTCATGAACGTGGACTTGCCCGATCCCGAGGGGCCGCGCACCGCGATGAACTCGCCGCGCCCCACCGAGACGGTGACGCCGCGCAGCGCGCGCACCGTGTTGTCGCCCATGACGTAGGTCTTGACCAGGTCCTCGGCCCGGAGGACCGGGACGGTCGGGCCCGACTGCGCCGGCGAGGTCACCTCAGAACCGCCGCATTCCACCGCCGCCACGCTGCCCGCCGGGTCCGCCCATTCCGGGCGCCGGCGGGCCCGCGACCTGGCCCTTCTTTGGCATGGCGCCGGTGACGACGAGAGCGCCCACGGCCAACTCGCTCGAGCGGACCTCGGTGTACGTGCCGTCGGTGATACCGGTGGCCACGCGCATCGGCTCGAGCTTTCCGTCGACGCCGAGCGTGTGGATCATCTGGCGCTTGAAACCCTCCGGCGCTGTTCCGGAGGCGACGCCTTGCGGACCGCCCTCAGGGGGGCCGCGGCGAACTGCGGTCGAGTCGCCGCCAGCGCTCCCTGCGCTGCCCGGACGGCGACCGCGGGATCTGCCTTCGCCCGCCGCAGCCATCGCGCCGCCCTGACTGCGACCAGCAGACGCGTTCGCGCCGGCGGCGCGTTGCTCCTCAGGCGGACGGAAGCGCAGCGCCGCGTTGGGCACGCGCAGGACGTCGTCCTTCTTCTCGATGCGGATGGTGACGTTCGCCGTCATGCCGGGCTTCAGCTTGAGCTGCGGATTCGCGACGTCGATGACGGTCGTGTACGTGACGACGTTCTGCTCGGTCAGCGGCTCGAGCCGGACCTGGCGCACCGTGCCCTCGAACGTGTCCTCGGGGAAAGCGTCGACGGTGAACGTCGCCGAGAGCCCGGGCACGACGCGACCGATGTCGGCCTCGTCGATCTTCGTCTCGACCTGCATGCGGGTGAGGTCGCCGGCGATCTGGAACAGCTTCGGCGCCGACAGCGAGGCCGCGACCGTCTGCCCGATGTCGACCGCGCGGGCAATGATCACGCCGTCGATCGGCGACGTGATCGTCGTGTAACCCAGGTTGACGCGCGCGCTCTGGAGCGAAGCCTGCGCCTGCTTGACCTCGGCCTTCCGCTGGTCGAACGCAGCCTCGGCCGCATCGAGATCCACCTGGGCGATCACGTCGCGCGACTTGAGCTCACGCGAACGCTCGAAGTTCCGCGACGCCTCGGCGAGTGCTGCATTGGCGCGCGCGAGGTTCGCCTCGGACTGCGCGACGGCCGTCCGATACGAGGACGGCTCGAGTTGTGCGATCACCTGGCCCTTGCGCACCCGGTCGTTGAAGTCGGCGCCCAGCCACGACAGCGTGCCCGAGGCCTGGCTGCCCACTTCGACCTTTTCTACCGGCTGGATCGTGCCCGTCGCGGAAACACTGACCTCGACGGGGCCTCGATCGACGGTCTGCGTCCGCCACTTCTCGGCCGGTCCCCCGCGACCGCGCAGGAAGAAGATTGCGCCCGCCGCCACGACGACGAGCAAGGCGACGATGATCCAGGGACGCAAGCGTGGCATGATGGTGCCTCTCGGGGGGTGGCGGACTCGGGACCGATTCCACGGCGGGAACGTGCGTCACGGGCACGACGCGCGGACCGTTTGAAAGTAACGGAGGCCGCCTGCATGGAGGGTGAACTTTGAGTCAAGAGGCCCCGCAAACCGCTGTCTGGTCGCTGGTTCCGGATCTTTTCCTTCGTGTCCGGCTCGAGGCCCTGGCGCGCGGCGCCGGGGTCGTGCTGCGCAACTTCACCGATCCGGTCGCCCTCGTCGCGGCGCTCCCCGCAGACCTCGCGAGCCCCGCTTCCACGACCGGTCCACGGCTCGTCCTGCTCGACCTGCACGCGCGCGACGACGCTGCATTCACGCTTCTCGCGGCGCTGGCCGGCCTTTACGACGCCCCACCGACGCTCGGATTCCACTCGCATGTCGACACGCCGATCCGCGACCGAGCGCTCGCAGCCGGTTGCGTGCGCGTCGTCCCCCGCTCGGCGATGATGAATCGCTTCGGCGCGCTCGTGGCGGAGGTCAGCGCGAAGGGGTGACTCCGCCACGCTCGGCGACCGCCCGCTCCACGGCGGCGAGCCCCGCACGCCGTGCCGAGTCCGCGGGCGCAAGTTCGACGAGCGAGCGCGCGGCGCGCAATGCCGCCGCGGTGTCGCCCCGCTGCCACGCGACCGCGCCCAGGCCCAGCCACGCCGCCGCCTCGCGCGGGGCGACGACGAGCGCGCTCTCGTACGCCGCCTGCGCCTGGGCCAGGTCTCCCGCGTCGCGCGCCGCGCGCGCCTGTTGGAGATAGAGCCGCGGGTTGCGCGAGCTCTCGGCCGCGTGGGCGAACGCCCGCGCCGCGTCGGCCGGCCGACCCTGTCGATACCAGGCCGCCCCGAGATAGTCCCAGGTCTTCGCCCGCTCGACCGCCGTTCGTGCGGGACGCTCGCGCGCAATCGCCTCCGCGCGCGCGAGACCGCGCGTCACGTCGGCCATGACCACGAGCGGAATCACCGCCAGCGCCAGCGGAACGATGACGGCTGCCTGGACTGCGCGCGCAGTGCGCAGGGTCTCGCCTTTGGTTTCCAGCGCTCGCACGAGCATGGAGGCCGCAAGACACGCCACCGCCACCCCGGCCGGCGCGAACACGTCGACGTCCCGGAACAGCCCCTGCGCCGGATGCACGACGAGCGCCTGCACGACGAACGGCGCAGCGAGCGCCATCAGGGCCAGGGCCTCGCGCGAGGCGATCGCGCGACCCGCCGTCGCGACGAGCAGCGCAGGCACGAGCCATGCGCCCGGCGTGAGGAACGAGAACAGGTTGAACAGGTCGCCCGGGCGATGCCCGGCGAACGCGGCACGCAACGGCCCGCCCGCGCGGCGCACGTCCTCCGAGGCGATGTGCGCGCCCAGGTCGTAGCCGCCGATCGTCGAGAGGAGCCGCGGACCGAACGCGGCAAGCGCGAGCGCGACCGGGCCGCCGATCGACACGGCCCGTGGCAGGCGTTCACTCGTCCTGGCCGCCGGTCGCACGAGCGCGTCGACCAGCGCGAGCAGGGCGAGCGGCACGAGCGCGAGCCCCGCGCGATGCAGGGCGACCGCGGTGGCGATCGCGAGTCCGAGGGCGAGTCCACCGCCCTGTCCGCGGGCAAGACGCACCGCGGCGCCAGCGGCCGCGACGACCAGCACGACGAGCGTTGGGAACGACTTCGCATAGCCGGTGAACAGCCCCAGCCAGCCGCCCCCCACGACGAGCGCAAAGGCCGCAGCCGCGGCGACGCCCCGTGCGCCGATCGCCCGCACGAACGCGACGGCCGCGGCGACGAGCAGCCCGGCCAGGAGCGCGCCCTCGACCCGGGCGCCTGCCGCGGCATCGCCGAGGCCGGCCGCGGCGAGCGCGCGCGGCAGGTGCACGTGCAGCAGCAGTTCGAGCGGGAGCGCCTGCGGGTAGAGCAGCTCCGCGCGGGCCGTGGTCTCGAGCGTTCCGCGACGCAGGAGGGCGTCGCCGAGGAAGAGCGTGCGATCGGGCAGCGTGAGAACAAGCGAGGCCAGCGCCGCTCCGGCAGCCGCGATGAACGCGAGTGGCCGGGCGACGAGCGTGTCGCCCAGCCTGCGGGTCGTCGCCGCGAGCGCCCGCGCGACGGCCGGCACGAGGGACACGGCAGCCAGGCCCCAGAGCACCCAGGTTGCAGGAGGGGCGAAGCGGAGCCACGAGAGTCCCCAGAAGCGCATGTCGGGGAGGAACGGCGTGGCGCCCCAGGCGAGCACCATTGCGGCAAGGGTCGCCGCCACCGCGCGGGCGGAGCGTTCGGTCAGGGCTGAAGGATCCAGGCGCGTCGCTGGTTCGTTTCCATCGAGACGGAGACCCGCGGCACGCCGGTGTTCACCCGCACCTCGGTGTCGAGACAGTTCGTCCCCACCGTGATGACACCGGGCTGCAGCAGCGCGAGATCCCGGGCGGGAATCACGACGCGGTTCAGGCCCGAGTAGTTCTCGAGCTGAAACACGGTGCGCACCCGTGTCCCGCGCGAGTCGGTCAGCGCCAGGATGACGCGCTCGACCTGCCCGGACCAGGGAATCTCGATGTCCTCGTCGGAGGTGATCACCGTCGAATCCGGGAACAGCGTGAGCTGCGAGGGGATGATGCGGATCGTGAACGGAGTGGTGACCTCACCGCCATCGCGAACCTCGAAGCGCAGCGTATCGCGAATGCGCAGCGCGGGCAGCCTGTCCTCGACCTGCAGCGTGTACTGGCTCGGGTTGTCGAAGGCGTCGCGCTCCTCGACCATCGTCGTGTCCTGCATGCGCACGACCGGCAGGAACACGCGACGACCGATCGAATCGGAGAGGATGGCACGGAACACGCCGGTGAGCGGCCCGTCGGAGAGGCGCTCGGTCACGCCGCCGTCGAACGCAACGGCGACGCGTGGCTGGCCGATGATGGAGAGCGAGTTGACCGGCGGACCATCGTCGTCCGGGGGCGTCGGCGCCAGCGGCGTGGGATCGTTCGACGAGCACGAGGCGAGCACGAGCGCGACGAGCAGGCCGAAAGCACGAAGTGGCGAATGCAAGGATGGGGTCCGGATCATGGCCGGTCGAGGGTACACCACCGACCGTCCGGCCGCTGCTCCACTTTTCCGACAGCTTGCAGGTGGATCAGGTGGGCCAGGGCCGAGCGCGCCGCGAGAGCAGGATCGGCCCCGGGCGTGTCGTCGTAGGCCAGTGGAACCACTTCCTCGAGAGTGCGCGGCTGGTCGATCGCGAGGAGCACGCGGCGCTCGCGATCGAGGCGATGCTTCCGATAGTAGCCCAGGCGATGCAACGGCCCGCCGATCGGCGGCCCGTGTCCGGGCAGGAGCAGCGTCGCGGGCAGCGCACGCAGCACCTCGAGCGACGCGAGGTAGGCGCCCATGTCGCCCTCGGGTGGATCGATCACGATCGTCGACAGCCCCGAGACCAGGTCCCCGGCCACGATCGTTCCCGACACCGCGTCCCACAGCGCCAGGTGGCCCGGCGTATGCCCCGGTGTGTGCAGGACCGCGAGACGCCACGGGCGGGTCGGGTCGGCCGGCAGGCCGTGCGCGGCAGGCAACCCTGGAGCGAGTTCGATCACCTCGCCGCCTTCGAGCGCGCGATCGGCGCCGACCTTCGGCGCGGTCCACGCGTGAGCGTACACGGGGCAGCCGAAGCGCGACTTGAGCGACTCGACACCACCCCAGTGATCGTTGTGGTGATGCGTGACGAGCACGCCGTGCACGCGTCGACCCTCGGCGAGCAGACGATCGAGCGCTGCGTCGAGCGCCTTCTGCTCCGCCGGATCGGCGCTGCCGGGATCGACGATCAGCAGCTCGGGCCCGCCGATCAAGATGCAGTTGGTGTGCGTTGCCGGCGGCAGGGTCGGGGTCTTGAGCGGCACGAGCACGAACCCCGGGTGCACCTCGATGCGCGGCACGTCGCCACCGCGGGCTTCGGGTGTCGTCGCGAGCGCGGTGCCCCAGCCCGCCTCGCCGGCGGCGGTGGCGCCGGGTCGCGCCGCCAGCTCGCGCAGCGTGTACAGCGCCGGCGCCGCGAGCAGCGCACGACTGCTGCGCCAGCGCGCAAGTCCCTCGGCCGGCGCGATCCACTCGCCGGCCTGCAACTCGCCCGGATCGTGCGTGGCAAGCTCGCCGTCGGGCAGCTCGCACAGCCAGAACCAGGTGTCGAATCCGGCGGGCGTAAACGGCGGCGACACCCAGCGACCCGCGGGAACGAAGTCGGCGGAATCGATGACGAGACCCTCGGCGGTGAGAAATTTCTCGAGCGACACGTCCTCGGCCAGCAGCGCCGCGCGCGCCGCGACGCGACGTTCGGACGGGACGCGTCGCGCGCCACGCGCCAACAGCACACCGGTCTCCTCGAAGGTCTCGCGCACGAGGCACGCCAGCAGCGCGGCTCGCGCGGGGTCGTCGACGCCCGGAATCGCGACCGACCGATCCGCGCGCGCCACGCGGCCGCCGGGGAACGCGTGGAAGCCGCCCAGGTACGCCAGTTCATCGCGGCGTTGCACCCAGAACACTTCGAGGCCCGGCGCGCGCCGCCACAGGACGGCGGCGGACGCGAGCGCGACGGGGCGGGCGGTGGGCGGCGGGGCGCTGGACATGCACCCCTTCTAACACGCGCGCGCCCGGGCGTCGAGGCGCGTCGGCCGCGTGCTACGATCCGCACTGTGAGCCCCCGCGTGAAGATCTCCACGTCCCCCGCACCGGAGCGCGGCCGCGCCCTCGCCGGCGCGCTGGTGCGCTGGTTCCGCGCCGGCCACCGCGACCTCCCGTGGCGCAGGACGCGCGAGCCCTACCGCGTGTGGATCTCCGAGATCATGCTGCAACAAACGCGCGTCGACGTGGTCATCCCCTACTACGAGCGCTTCGTCGCGCGCTTTCCCACGCCGCACGCCCTCGCCATGGCACCACTCGACGACGTGCTCGCGACATGGGCAGGCCTTGGCTACTACCGCCGCGCGCGGCAACTGCAGGCCGCTGCCACGCTCGTCGTTCGCGATCACGGCGGCACGCTGCCCGCCGACGACGAGGCCCTGCGCGCGCTGCCGGGCATCGGACGCTACACCGCAGGCGCGATCCGCTCGATCGCATTCGGCCACGCCGCGCCGATCGTCGACGGGAACGTGGCGCGCGTGCTGTCCCGCCTCTTTGCACTGCCCGGCGGACCCGGCGAAGCCGCGTGGGAGAAACGGCTGTGGACGCTCGCCGAGGCTCTCGTGCCCGCGGCCGACCCATCGGCCTTCAACCAGGGCTTGATGGAACTTGGCGCGACGGTGTGCACCCCACGCGCGCCGCGCTGCGAGTCGTGCCCGCTCGCGCGCTTCTGCAAGGCGCATGCGCAAAGGCGCGAGGAGGAGTACCCGCCAGTCAAGAAGCGCGCGAAGATCGAGCGTGTCGAGCGCTGGGTGCTGCTCGCGGTGCGGCCGCGCGACGGCGCAGTCTGGATGCGCCGCCGCGGCGACGACGAGCACAACGCCGGGCAGTGGGAAGCGCCGCTCGTGGCGCCCGCCGAGGGGGACACGGGGCCGCCCGCGGGTGCGCGCGAGCTCGGCACGGTGCGGCACGCGATCCTCGCAACCGACTACCGGGTGCGGGTGTTCCTGCTTGCGCGTGAGCGGGCGCCACGGGGAGTCGGTGCGGGTCGCTGGCGTGCGCCCGACGCCGAGGGCCCGGTGACGACGATGACTCGGAAGGCGCTGGGGCTGCTCGAACCCCCGGCGATCACGCGCTGATGCGTGGGGTCGTGCCTGCAGTTCCCGACGCGGGCCGGGCCCGCGTCGAAGATGGATCGACGAACAGCCGCCGGTAGAACATCCGCGGCACGAAGCCTGCGCGCTCGTAGGCCCGGCGCGCCGGCGCGTTGTCCTCGCGCACGAACAAGCAGACGGCGGGAACACCGACGGGGGCCGGAGCCTCCATCAATCGCCGCGCCAGCTCGCCGGTCCCCCGCCGCGCCAGGCCCTGCCCGCGCGCAACCGGCTCGGTGAACACGCCGACGATCTGCGCCCCGACCGGGCAGCGCGCGGAGATCTCCGCCTTGAACACGATCTTCCCCTCGCGTCGCACGATGAACGTGCGCCCCTCCTCGATGTTCCGCGTGACGTGCCGTACGTAGCCGTCGCCCATCGTCGACAGTGGATCCTCGCCGGTCTCCTCGCGGTAGGCGCGCGCACTGACGTCGATCAGGTCGGCAAGATCCTCGCGCGCGGCGACGCGCAGGTCGGTCTCGTGCTCGGAAGCGAGCGTCGACGCATCGACCGTCATGAACACCTCGCGCCAGTCGCGATCGGCGCGCAGGCCGCCGGCAGAGAGGTGTCCCCACACGTCGGTGACCTGGTTCCACTCGCCGACGACGAGGCGCACGCGCGAGCGGTCCTTCCACGCTTCCTCGGCGAACAGGCGTCGCACGTGCGGCTCGTCGGCGGCGAAAACGACGAGCCCGCCGTGGCCCTGGAACAGCACGCCGTCGAGCCGATCGCCGTGGAACGCGCCGAGGAAGCGGCCCTGGGCCGCGCCGTCGGGCACCGACAGAGCGCCCTCGAACACCTTGCTGGCGAGGTACACGTCGCGCATGCCGTGCGCGGTCAGAAAGGCCCAGGCGGCCTCGGAATGGCGGGGTTGGAGGGGCTGCAACATGGCCGAAATCTACTCCATCTGCTATTCTGACGACCCATGGAAATCCTTCTCGCCAGCCCCCGCGGCTATTGTGCGGGCGTCGATCGCGCGATCGACGTCGTGACCATCGCCATCGAACTCTACGGTGCCCCGGTGTACGTGCGGCACGAGATCGTGCACAACCGGCACGTCGTCGACTCGCTGCGCGAGCGCGGCGCCATCTTCGTGGACGAACTGGCCGACGTCCCACGCGGCTCGGTCGTCGTCTTCAGCGCGCACGGCGTCTCCCCCGCGATCCGTCGCGAAGCCGAGGAGCGCGGGCTCAAGCCCATCGACGCGACCTGCCCGCTGGTGACCAAGGTCCACCTCGAGGCGCTGCGCTTCGCCAGGTCCGGGCACCAGATCGTCCTCATCGGCCACGCCGGCCACGCCGAGGTCGAGGGCACGATGGGCGAGGCGCCCGACGCGATGGTGCTGGTGCAGAACAAGGAGGACGTGGCGAGGCTCGAGGTGAAGGATCCCGCGAAGCTCGCGTACCTCACGCAGACGACGCTCTCGGTCGACGAGACGACCGTGATCATCGATGCCCTCAAGCAGCGCTTTCCCGAGATGCGCGGGCCCGCCCGCGAGGACATCTGCTACGCGACGACGAACCGCCAGGCGGCGGTCAAGGAACTGGCCGCGAAGTGCGACCTCGTGCTCGTGGTCGGCTCGCCGACGAGCAGCAACTCGAGCCGGCTGCGCGAGGTGGCCGAGCTGTGCGGGGCGACATCGTACCTGGTCGAGAGCGTGATCGACGTCGACCCCGCGTGGCTCGACGGCAAGACCTCGATCGGCGTCACCGCCGGCGCGTCCACGCCGGAACACTTGGTGAGCGAACTCGTGCAGTGGCTCGAGGCGCGTGGCGCCGCGCCCGCGAGCGACCTCGTGGCCGTCGCCGAGACGATGTTCTTCCACCTGCCCAGCGACCTCGCCAGGGACCTCGCCGACTCCGGCCGCGCCGATGCCATCCTCGGCGAGAGCGGCCGCACGCTGCGCGCGCGCTAGCCGGGACCTACTTCCCGAGCTTTGCCCGGGCCTTCTGGTTGGGATGCGTGGCGTCCGGAGGCGCCGCGTCCTCCGCCTTGCCGCCGAACGCGAGCACGCGCTCGCGGAAGTAATCGTCGCGTGGCGCGAGCGCGAATGCGCGCTTCGCCTCGACCAGCGCCCCCCCGCGATCGCCGCCGCGGGCGCGGATCTCGGCGATCGTGTCGACGTACTCCGGGTTCGCGGGCTCCGCGGCCGAGGCGCGGCGGGCCGCAGTCTCGGCGCGATCGAGCCACGCTCCGTGCTGCGCCATCCCCCACGCCATCGAGTTGAGCGCGCTCGCGGGCAGGGCCGTGTCGGCCAGCGCCGTCGCCACGCGCGACTCGGCCTGCGCGCGCTCGGATTCGGCTGCGCCAGCGCGACCAGCCTTCGCGGCCAGCGCGGCCAGGTGCAGGTGCGACTCGACGAGGCGCGCCGCCGCGTGCGCGCGGAACAGGCGATCGAGCTCGGCCAGCGGGTCCGGGTGGTCGTCGACGCGCAGGTAGATCCAGCGCGAAGCGTCCGCGGGCCGCTGCGGATCGACTCGCCCGACCAGCAGCGCGGCCGAGCGCAGCGGGCGGGCCGCCGCGACCGATCCCATGCGGAGCGAAGCGAGCAGGCGCTCGGGCAGCGGCAGGTCGGTCCACACGACGAACGAGTCGTGCACCGCGAGCAACACCTCGCCGCGGGTGAGCCCGCTGCCCTGCACGGCCACCATGGTGTCGATCACTCCGCCGGAGTAGCCCGTGAGCTCGAGCCCGGTGTATCCGCCCGGTCGTCCGCGTCGGTCGAGCACGCCGATCTGGCGGCGCAGGTACGACGGGTCGCGCTTGTACAGCGTGTCGCACAGCGCCTGCGGGTCCATGCCGTCGCGCAGCAGCGCGAGCGCCTGCGGGCCCCAGCTCACGTTCACGTCACCCTGCGTCGCGATGGCGCCCATGCCCGCCTGCACCCATGGCACCTCCGATCCGCAGCCGGTCGCGTGCGACACGACCGCCACGCCGATCGCACCGGTCCCGCGCTCCATGCCGATGATCGACAGCGTGCCCTGCATGTCGGAGGCAGATACCGGCCGACAGGCCGGAAGGTTCTCGAGCCCGCTGATCACAGCCACAAGCACGATCATGCGACGCACCACTCTCACGCTCCACCTCCGGCGCCCACGGCAACGTGCGCGCCACTGATGTGTTCCGATGCAGGCGAGGCGAGGAATGCCACCACCCGCGCGACGTCCTCGGGCCGCACCGAACCCGGCCCCACGGCATTGACGGTCACGCCGCGGCCCCGTTCCTCGGCCGCGAGCGTGCGAACCAGGGAGTCGAGCGCGGCACGTGCGGCCGCCACCGCGCCGGCTCCCGGCGTGGGGGCCAGCGGCTCGGCCGGCGCGCCCGTCAGGAGCACGATCCGCCCGAAGCCCTGGGCGCGCATCGCGGGCAGCACCGCGCGCGAACAGAAGAACGCGGCATCGAGCTGCACGCGCACGATGTCGCGCCACTCGGCCGGCGTGGTCTCGCCAAGCGTCCTTCCACCGACCGTGGCCGCACCGGCGGCGTGCACGAACACGGTCGGCGCCCCGAGTGCGGCGGTCACTTCGACCCACAGGCGCTCCACGTCCTCGGGCACACCGATCGAGGCTGCGACCGCGATCGCGCGGCCCGACTCGCGCTCGCACAGGTCGGCGACCGCGTCGGCCGCGGCGGCGGCGTCGGGATCGTCGTGCTCGCTGGTCAGCGCGACGAGGCATCCGACGCGCGCGAGCGCCAGTCCGCAGGCGCGTCCGAGCGCGGTGGAGCCGCCGGTGACCAGCGCGACCCGGCCGGTCAAGGGCGCTTCGGAGACGACCTCGGTGACGTTCACGGCGACCTCCGCGGGGAATCGGACGCGCCTGGCCACGGCGCGGGCCCGTGGGTCTTGCCGCGACGCGGGCGGACAGGTAGCTTACAGCGACTCGACCCGCATCGGAAGCCACCCTCAAGCGAGGCACCCGGCATGGACGCAACCGATCTCACCGGCCGCACCGCCATGGTCCTCGGCGTCGCCAACCACCGCTCGATCGCCTGGGGCATCGCGCGCGAACTGGCTGCCCGCGGCGCACGCCTGGTGATCACCTACCAGGGCGATCGCTTCCGCAGCGGACTCGAGGAGCTCGTCGCCGACGCCGGGATCAAGGACGCCGTGCTCCTGCCCTGCGACGTCACCGACGACGCCCAGCTGGACGCCTGCTTCGCCGCCGTGCGCGAACAGGTCGGCAGCCTCGACATGCTCGCGCACTGCATCGCCTATGCCGCGCGCGAGAACCTCGAGGGCGCCTTCCGCGACACGACCCGCGACGGCTGGCGGACTGCGCTCGAGGTGAGCGCCTGGTCGCTGCTGGCGCTGTCGAAGCGCGCCGTTCCCCTCATGGAAGGGCGCAGCGGCTCGATCATCGCCCTGTCCTACCTCGCGGCGGAGCGGGCGGTTCCCAATTACAACGTGATGGGCAGCGCCAAGGCCGCACTGGAGCAGATCGTCCGCCAGCTCGCGTACGAACTGGGGCCGCTCGGCGTGCGCGTCAATTGCGTGTCGGCCGGCCCCATCTCGACCCTGTCGGCGCGTGGCATCGCCGGCTTCTCGCGCTCGCTCGAGGCCGTCGCCGAGAAGTCGCCGCTCAAGCGCAACGTCACGCTCGACGACATTGCGCGGGCGGGCTACTTCCTTCTCTCGGACCTGTCCAGCGGCGTGACCGGAGAGACGCTGTACGTCGATTGCGGCTACAACATCATGGGAGTGTGATCGTGCCGCCTGCCGCGCCCGCACAGGTGCAGAAGCTGCTGAGCGAACGCCTCGGGAAACGCCTCCGGACCGCCGAACCGATGAGGCGCCACACCACGCTGCAGAGCGGCGGGCCGGCCGACTGGTACTTCGACGCGCGCACGGCCGAGGACGTCGAGGTGGCGCTCACGGCCGCGGCCGAGGCGGCGTTGCCGGTGTTCGTGCTCGGCGGCGGCTCGAACCTGCTCGTTTCGGACGAGGGCTTCCGCGGCCTCGTATTGCACGTCGCCTGCGACCAGGTCGAGTTCGAGGACGGCGACGCCGTCGCCCGCGTCGAGTCCGGGCGCGACTTCCTCGAGTTCATCGAGCTGTGCCGCGACCGCTCGCTCTCGGCGCTCGAGTTCGCCGCCGGCGTGCCCGGCGACATCGGCGGCGCCGTGCACGGCAACGCGGGCTGCTACGGACACTCGATCGGCGAGTTCGTGATCGACGGAGTGCTGGCGCCCAAGGGCGGCGGCCCGTCGATCCACGTCGGCGCGGAGTGGTTCGAGTTCGAGTACCGCGAGTCGCGGCTCAAGCGCGAGCAGACGCACGTCCTGACCCAGACACGCATCCGCCTGGCGGCCGCGCGGCAGGAGGACGTGCAGGCGGTGATCGACGAAAAGCTCGGGGAGCGTCGCGTGAAGCACCCGCAGTGGCGCACCGAGCCGACCGCCGGCAGCTACTTCAAGAACCTGCCCGCACCCGCGCCGGGCGAGCATCGCGTGCCGGCCGGCAAGGTGCTCGACCAGGCGAACTGTCGCGGCCTGCGCGTCGGCGACGCGACGGTCTTCGCCAGGCACGCCAACATCCTGGTCAACGCAGGACACGCCACGGCGCAGGAGATGTTGACGCTCGCCGAGGTGATGAAGCGCCGCGCGCACGCGGTCGCCGGAGTGTGGCTCGAGGAGGAGGTGTTGTTCGTGGGTCCGCGGCCGAAGCTTCTGCCGCATCCGGAGCTGGATTAGGCGGCTTTCGCAGCCCCCGCGGCGCCGTCGGCGCCGTCCGCCTCGGCCCGCGCCCGCAGCAACACGTCGAGCTTCGCCCGGTCGGCCGCCGCATCGGCAGCGCGCCCGTGGCGCGCGAACCACTCCGCCCGCAGGCGCAGGGGCTCAGGATCGCCGGGATCGCCCTCCACCGCCTTCGCGAAGCACGCCTCCGCCGATTCGAGCTCACCCAGGTGGTCGTACACGGCGGCCAGGCGCGTGCGCAGCGTGGGACCGTCGAAGCCGTCGGCCAGCACGCGCTCGTAGGCGGCGCGGGCCTCGATCCAGCGCTCCTGGTCGGCGCGCACGTCCGCGAGGATCAGCGCCGCGCGCGTGAAGCGGGGGTTCGATGCCACCGCCGCGGTCAGTTCGTCGGCCGCCGGATCGAGGTCACCGCGATCGCGATACAACAGGCCCAGGTGGAAGCGTACGTCGGCATAGCCGGGCGCGACCTCGCGCAGGATCTCGAACTGCTGGATCGCCTCGCGCGGACGGCCGCGCTTGACCATCGCCAGCGCAAGTTCCTTCCGCGCGCGACGATTCTGCGGATTCGCGGCGACGGCGCGCTCGAGGCACGGCAGCGTGCGCGCGTGCTCGCCGGCGGCATCGTGATGAAGCGCCAGGTTGACTCAGAACGACGGCAGGTCGAGCGACAGCGCGACGGCCCAGTCGACCAGCGCACGGCTCTCGCGGAACTGGCCCTCGCGCTGACACCACTGCGCGGTCTGTGCCGCGACCTCACCGAGCTGCGGATTGAACGCGTACGCCGACTGCCAGGCGGTCCACGCCTCGATGCTCACCTGCGAGCCGAGCAGCCCGGCGATGCCGAACGCGCCGCGCAGCGCGGGATCGCTGCAGGTGATGTCCTCGACCAGGTGCTGCGCTTCGTCGGCGCGGCCGACCGAGAGCAGGACCCACAGGCGATCGAGCAGGTGCGCCGCCTCGTAGCGACCCTGCGGCGGCATGCTCGACATGACGAGCGCACGGGCGGGCGACTCGAACCGCGCCGTCGCGAACAGTAGAAGGTGATGCCGGACGCCCGGATGAAGCCGCAGGGACTCGGGGCCCTCGAGGAAGCGCTGCCATGCGTCGTCGTCGCCCGAAGCGACGGCGACCCATGCGCGATTCTCGACCGCGCCCAGGAAGCGCGGGTTGATGGCGAGCGCGCGCTCGAACGACGCCGCGGCGTCGAGCAGCCGACCGTTCGCGGCCTGGAACAGGCCCAGGCGGTTCCACAGGTCGGGGTACGACGGGAAGCGTTCGAGGCGGGCCTCGAGCGCGTCACCGGCGCTCGCGACCGCGTCCGCGTAAGGCGGAGCCGCGATCGCGAAGGCGCCGGGGCGGCCCGCAGGGGCGGGCGACGGGGTCGGGGTGGCGGAATCCATGTCGTGGATGTCGGCGCAGCCGACACGGTTCTTGTGCTCTTTCTTCAGGCGGGCCTACTTCTTCGGTTGTGCCCGCACGATTGTGTGTTGTCCCCGGGATGATCTAGAGTTTCTCCATGACCACGGCGCTTGCCCCCACGGCGCCCCCGTTCTGTCCCAATCCGGCCTGTCCCTTCCACTT
>JBKJNH010000088.1:0-3911 GCA_046596055.1 Candidatus Eiseniibacteriota bacterium | reverse complement strand
GGTGATCCAGACCAGCGACGTCAGCGGCGTCTCGAAGTTGAACTTCGCCACGTTGCCGAACCGCGCCTTCGCGATGGCCTCGTTGACGACGTAGGAGACGAAGGAGGCGATCACCATCACGACGCGCATCGTGAAGATCCACACCAGCAGCGGGATCTGAATCGAAACCGGAGCGGCGAGGAGGATGAAGGTGATCAGCGCGACGCCGGTGACGCCGTACGTCTCGAAGCCATCTGCGGTGGGACCGACCGAGTCACCGGCGTTGTCGCCGACGCAGTCTGCAATCACGCCCGGGTTACGCGCGTCGTCTTCCTTGATCTTGAAGACGATCTTCATCAGGTCAGAACCGATGTCCGCGATCTTGGTGAAGATGCCGCCCGCGATCCGCAACGCCGAGGCGCCCAGCGACTCGCCGATGGCGAAGCCGAGGAAGCAGGCGCCGGCCACGTCCCCGGGCATGAACAACAGGATCGAGAGCATGACGGCGAGCTCGACGCAGATCAGGAGCACGCCGATCGACATGCCCGACTGGAGCGGGATCTCGTACACCGGGATCGGCTTGCCGGCCAGCGAGGCGAACGCCGTGCGGCTGTTGGCGTAGGTGTTGATGCGGACGCCGAACCACGCCACGCCGTACGAGCCCAGGATGCCGAGCACCGACCAGAGGAGGATCAGGCCGACGACGCCCGCGCCCGCGTGCTGGATGAATCCGAAGTAGTAGACGATGCACGCGCCGATGAAGAGCTCGAGCACGATCAGCAGCTTGCCCTGCTGGATCATGTACGTCTTGCAGGTCTCGTAGATGATGTACGAGATGTCGGCCATCGCCTGGTGCACCGGCAGCTTCTTGACGGCGACGAACTGCGCCCAGCCGAAGATGGCGCCGATGATGCAGATGACGAAGCCGCCGTACAGGAGCGACAGGCCCGAGACCTGCATCCCGAAGATCATGTAGCTGGTGTCGATGGCGGGAATCCGCAGGTCGAGTTCACTCGCGGAAGCGACGGCGGCGAGGCCCATGAGCAGGCCCGAGACGGCGACGGCGACGGACGTGAAACGCCCGGCGGCCGACGACAGGAAACGCTGGAGAAGCCTGCCGGTGGCAAGCGACCTCATCATCACGACACTCCTCTGTGGTGGTCCCGGCTGGGATGGGGATCCGAGGCAGGCGGGGCGCGAGGCCCGCGCCACGTGCGCGGGGCGACCCGCTCAGGGGCGACCTGCGCCCCCGGGGTGGGACGTTCTGTTCGGCCGTCCCGGATACGGGGGGCACCATAACCGGCCCCGGCGGTCGCTGACAAGCCCGACGGCATTTCGCCGGACGGTTCGGCAAATTACGCGTTTTCGGCCATTTCGCCGGGCTGGGGACCCGGGTCCGGCGACCCACCGCCGAGGCGGCCGGACCTAGCCGCGACCGACCAGGCGCCGCAGCGGGCGCAGGAGTTCCTCGCGGTGCTCGGGGTCCCGCCAGATGTGAATCAGCGCCGGCAGGACCGAGAGGAGCACGATCGCGGCCACGATCGGCAGCAGGTAGCGGTCCACGTTCGGGATGCGGCTGCCCATCCAGTAGCCGAGCCACGTCAGGCCGTAGGCCCACAGAGCGCCACCGAGCACGTTGTAGAAGACGAACTTGCGGTAGTCCATGAGCCCGACACCGGCGACGATCGGCGCAAACACGCGCACGACCGGAATGAAGCGCGCGAGCACCAGCGCACGGGCACCGTACTTCTCGTAGAACGCGTGGGCCTTCGCGAGGTGGGCGCGCTTGAAGAACCGCGAGTCGGGGCGCTCGAACAGCTTGCGCCCGACGCGGTGCCCGAAGGCGTAACCGGTGAAGTTGCCCAGCACGGCCGCGATGAAGCAGCCGTGCGAGAGCCAGTGGATGTCAAACACGCCCTGCGAGGCGAGGAACCCCGCAGTGAACAGCAGGCTGTCCCCGGGCAGGAAGAAGCCGATGAGCAATCCGGTCTCGGCGAAGACGACGGCGAACACGCCCCACAGGCCGATCGTCTTGATCGACTGCTCGAGATCGAACATCGAGGGGACCTCCGGAGGGGAACAAGGACGGCGAACGACGGGACGATAGCAGATCGTCCGCCGCCGTTCTCGCCCACGATCAAAATCCGTGGCAGGTCCGACCGGCGGCGGCTACGGTACGCGGACTCGTCCCCTTCCCCGCTCCGGAGATCGTCATGACGCCGCCTGCCGCTCCCTCGAACGCCCGCCTCGCCGCTGCAAACGCGGCCGCCCGCACCCTCTTCCCGGGCGACACCGGCGGTCGCCAGGCGGTGCACACCGTCTACGGCGGCGCCCATCTCTTCAAGGCCGACACCGCGCAACGCCTGGGCAAGCTGGCGCTCCGGTCGCTCGACGAGTACGGGCCCGACGCCACGACGTTCGCGCGTGCGATCGACCTCCCCGCGGCGTGGGCCGAACCCGTGTACGCACGGGTGCGCGAGAAGCTCGGGCGCGAGCCGGTCGAGGACTTCCGCATCGACTTCGAGGACGGCTACGGCCATCGCTCCGACGCCGAGGAAGACGGCCACGCGGCCTCCGCTGCGCAGGAGATGGCGAAGGGGCTGGCGGCGGGCACGCTGCCGCCGTTCTCGGGGATTCGCATCAAGACCCTCTCCGACGAACTCGCGCCGCGCAGCCTGCGCACGCTCGAGCGGTTTCTCACCACTCTGCGCGAGACGGCCGGCGCCGCGTGGCCGGCGGGTTTCGTCGTCACGCTGCCCAAGCTGGCGCACCCCCAGGCCGTCGCGACGCTCGCCGACGTGCTCGACGGACTCGAGGAACGCCTGGGCCTCGAGGCCGGCACGGTGCCGATCGAGCTCATGATCGAGACGCCGCAGAGCATCTTCTCCGCCGACGGTGTGATCGCGCTGCCCGCCCTGGTCGCCGCGGGACGCGGCCGCGTCGGTTCCGCGCACTTCGGCACCTACGACTACACCGCGTCGCTCGACATCACGGCGGCGCACCAGCACATGGCGCATCCCGCGTGTGACTTCGCCAAGCACGTGATGCAGGTGGCGCTCGCCGGCACGGGGGTGCGCATCTCGGACGGTGCGACGAACGTGCTTCCCGTGGCGCCGCACCGCGCCGCCGAGGGCGGCCCCGCGCTGACGCCGATCGAGGCCGACGAGAACCGGCGTGTCGTCCAGGCCGCGTGGAAGCTGCACTCCGCGCACGTGCGCCATTCGCTCGAGGGGGCGTTCTACCAGGGTTGGGACCTGCATCCGGCGCAGTTGCCCACGCGCTACGCCACGGTGTACGGATTCTTCCCCGCCGGCCTGGACCCGGCAGCCGAGCGACTGGCGAACTGCGTGGGGAAGGCCGCGCAGGCGACGCTCGTCGGCGAGGTGTTCGACGATGCCGCGACGGGCCAGGGCCTGCTCAATTACTTCCTGCGAGCGATCAACTGCGGGGCGATCGACGAGGCCGAGGCGGTCCGCCGCACCGGGCTCACGCTCGACGACTTCCAGGGCCGCTCGTTCCTTCGCATCCTCGAGCGACGGCGGTAGCGCCGGGGCGGATCCGGACCGCGGGCATCAGCTGCCGCGGTACGTGGTGTAGCCGAATGGCGCGACGAGCAGCGGCACGTGATGATGCCGCGTGGGCTCGTCGATCGTGAACACGATCACGACCTCGGGATGAAACGCGACAGCGCCCTGCGCCGCGAAGTATGCGCCGGTGGCGAACGTCAGGCGGTAGGCGCCGCGCGCGGGGGCGGTGTCGACTGGCAGCAGCGACTTCGCGCGACCATCGGCGTCGGTCCTGCCCCGCCCCAGCTCGCACCATTCCGCACCGCCGCCCGCGGCTGAAAACTCGAGGACGACGGCGACCCCGGCAGCGGGCAGGCCGCGCGCGGTGTCGAGGACATGGGTCGTGATCGCGCTCATGCGCCAAAC
>JBKJNH010000143.1:0-3530 GCA_046596055.1 Candidatus Eiseniibacteriota bacterium | reverse complement strand
GTCTGCCCCTCCGGCGCATAGCCGGTCGGGTTGCCCGAGTTGTCGCCACAGCCGAGGATCACGAGCGCCAGAACTACCGCGGCGGCGCCCACCGATCGTCCCTGCATCCGCTTTGTCATGAAGTGCGTCTCCTTCGATCCCGGGGGCGACTCAGGCCGCCTTGGACTTCCGTGCCGAGTTCTTGCGGTTGTCGAGCCAGTTCCAGATGTCGAGCGCCAGGGCGCTGGCGACGTAGATCGACGAGTACGTACCGAAGATCACGCCGGCCATCATGCACAGCGCGAAGTCGTTGATCACCTCGCCGCCCCACACGTACAACGCGACCGTGGCAAGGAACACGGTGACCGAGGTGATGATCGTCCGCGACAGCGTCTCGTTCATCGCCGTGTTCATCATGTCCTCGTGCGACAGCTTGTGCAGCGACTTGCCGCGCTCCTTGATGCGATCGAACACCACGATCGTGTCGTTCACCGAGTAGCCGGCCAGCGTGAGCAGGGCCGCGACCACGGTGAGCGAGATCTCGCGCTGCATGAACAGCAGCACGCCGAACGCCATGAAGACGTCGTGGAAGATGGCAATGACCGCGCCGATCGCGAACTTGAATTCGTAGCGCAGGCCGACGTAGAGCAGGATTCCCATCATCGACAGGAGGACGGCCCACAGGGCCTTGTCCCGCAGCTCGGCGCCGATGCGCGGTCCGACGGTCTCCTGGCGGCGCAGTTCGGGGCTCGAGTCGGGGAACTTCTGCAGCAGGCCCTTGGCGATCTCCGGGTACGCATCGGTCTTCTGCAGCGGCAGGCGGATGAGGAGTTCCTCACCCGATCCGGCGGCCTGCACCTCGGCCCCGTCGAATCCCGCAGCCTCGATCACCGCGCGCACGTCGTCGGCCGGCAGGGGCCGCGCCGTCTGGACCTGCAGCAGCGTGCCGCCCGTGAAGTCGACCGAGTACCTGGGACCGACGAACACGAGGTAGGCGAGCGTGGCCAGGAACAGCACCGTTGAAAGAACGTACGCGTACTTCCGGTACTTCATGAACGGGATGTTCGGGTTGTCCGGCAGCAGCGAGAAGAACTTGTGCTGCGACGTGTTGGTCCTGGTCTCGGCCATGGTCTCGATCCCTTCCGGCCCGGCGGCCTAGATGCTGAGCCGGGACAGCGTCCGGCGGTGCGTGATCAGGTCGAAGATCATGCGCGTGAAGAACACGGCGGTGAACATGTTGGCGATGAGGCCGAGCGAGAGCGTCACGGCGAAGCCCTTGATCGGCCCGGTGCCGAACTGGAACAGGAACATGGCGGAAATCAGCGTCGTGACGTGCGCGTCGAGAATGGTGCGGAAGGCACGGTCGTAGCCGAGCTCGATCGCGCTGCGCACGCTCTTGCCGTTGCGCAACTCCTCGCGGATGCGCTCGAAGATGAGCACGTTCGTGTCGACGGCCATGCCGATCGTCAGAACGAGGCCGGCGATGCCGGGCAGCGTGAGCGTCGCGCCGAGGGCGCCGAGACCCGCGAAGGTGAAGAGGATGTTGAGCAGCAGTGCCCCGATCGCGATGAGCCCCGCCCCCTTGTAGTAGAGGATGACGAAGGCGATGACGAGCAGCGTGCCGATCCAGGCGGCCTTGAAGCCGGCGTCGATCGAGTCCTGGCCCAGCGACGGTCCGACCGAGCGCTCTTCGCCGATCGACACCGGGGCGGGCAGCGCGCCGGCCTTGAGCACGATCTCGAGGTCCTTGGCATCCTTCGCGTCGAACGAGCCCGAGATCCGCGCCTCGCCACCCGGAATGCGCTCGTCGATGCGCGGCGCCGAGCGGACCGTGTTGTCGAGCACCACCGCGAGCTGGCGATTGACGTTCGCCGCGGTGACCCGCGCGAAGTCCGAAGCTCCCTTGCCGGCCAGTCGCATGTTGACCATCCAGCCGCCGGGATTCTGGTCGTCGGGGTTGGCGATCGCGTTGGCGATCGAGCCACCGGTCATCTCGGGCTCGCGCTTGACCGCGTAGAGCCAGCGGCCGGTGCGGCTCGCGTAGGCTTCCTCGGTTCCCCACAGGAGCTGCGAGTCACGCGACAGCGAGTCGACGCCCGTCGCGGCGAGCAACTGGTTGGCCCGCGGAACGTCGGCGACGGCGATGAACGCGCCGCCGCCCTGGAAGTCGAGGAAGAGCGACGACATCGCGCGGTCGACCAGCGCCGTGTCGACCTGCAGCTGTCCGGCCCGGGCCCGGGCGGCGAGCACCGCGTCGAGGCGGGTGAACAGCGCGGCGGCCTCGTCCTGGTTGCGCACCAGCTTGAACTCGAGCAGCGCGGTCTGGCCGATCAGTTCAATGGCCCGCTCGCGATCCGAGAGCCCGGGGAGCTGAACGACGATGCGATCCTCGCCCTGCTTCTGGATGACGGGCTCCGCGACGCCGAACTGGTCGATGCGGTTTCGGATGACCTCGATGGCACGATCCACCGCGCCCGCCGCCTCTTCGGGCGGCAGCTTGGACCGGTCGACCTCGAGCACCAGGTGCATGCCCCCCTGCAGGTCGAGCCCGAGCGGGATCGATTTGTCCCGCAGCCGGGCGCTGGGAGTGTCCTTGACCGCGCTGATGCGTTCCTCGCGCGGAAGCTGGTAGAACTGGAACGAAGGCCAGAGCGTCCACAACGACATCAGGACGGCCCCGACCACGAGGAGTGACTTCCAGAGGTCATTACGCGGCATCGGAGTACCCGGGATGACGGGGAGAGGACCGGCGACAGTTCAGCCGAAGACACGCGCGCCGGACCCCGCCCCCGGATGCGGCAAAGGGCGCGAAGCCCGGCGCGCGAAACCAAAAGACCGACACGGGAGGATATCCGCCGACCCGGGAGTTTGTCAACGCGCGGATTCCCCACCACTTAGGCGGTCCGGAGCGGTCGCCCGGCAGCGGCGTCGGCTTCCCCGGACGTCTATCGGTTCCCCTGTCGGGCTAGCAGGCTGCTGAAAAAGGCCCGATGAACCGAGAACCGGCAGCCCCGATACGAGATCCGACTGCGGCCGCGAGTGGATTCTGCTCGCGCGATGCTTTGGTCTCTAATTTTGCCGTCCAGCCTGCCATGTCGTGGCCCTTCCTCATCGACCGATCACGCCGGGAGCGGCTGTTGCAGCTTGACCAGCCGTTTCAGGTTCTGCGCCAGCGCGGTCAGCAGGGGCTGTTCCTGCACCCGATCCAACCCGCGCAGCCGCATCCGTCGCATCCCCATCAGGTCCTTTGCCTCACCGAACAGTTCCTCGATCTGTTTTCGGAACCGTTGCGAGATGGCGTAGCCGGTGCTGCGGGTCTTGCGCTTCGCCCATTCGCGTACGGCGCGGGCCTTGTGCTTGATCGGAACGTTCGGGCAGGCGATGTGCGGCTTGATCCGCCGCCGCCGCAGGCTGTCCAGGAAACGCGCCACGAAGTAGCCCTTGTCCGCTCCCAGTGTGCGCGGCTTCAGCCCGTGCCGGCGCTTGAGCCGCGTCAAAATCGTGCGTCCCGCATCGGTCTCGGCGCTGCCTTCGGCGCGGGTGGTCTCGAC
>JBKJNH010000388.1:0-19191 GCA_046596055.1 Candidatus Eiseniibacteriota bacterium | reverse complement strand
CGAGGGACTGCACGTCGACTTCAGCCTGCTCACCACCAGCTCGGTGCTGTTCGACTCGCTGTTCATCCCGGGTGGGGAGCGCAGCGTGCAGGCTCTGCGCGCCGATCCGCGCGCAATCCACTTCGTGACCGAGGCTCACGAGCACTGCAAGGCGATCCTGGCCGTCGGGGCGGGCGTCGATCTCTATGCGGAAGGTCGTCCCCGCCACGAGCAGGGCGCGCCGCCCGCCCCGGGAACGAAGGTCCTGGTCGAGCGGGGGATCGTGCTCACCCGCGGCGCCGCGGCGCCGGCGATCCGCCCCTACATCGACGCCATTGCCGCCCACCGGCACTGGGAGCGCGAACCGAAGGATCCCTAGCCGGCGCGCACCACCATCGCGATGCCCTGGCCGCCGCCGATGCAGGCCGAGGCGACCCCGATCGACTTGCCCTGCTTCGCGAGCTCGAGCAGGAGCGTGTAGACGAGGCGGGTGCCGGTCGCGCCCAGGGGGTGGCCGAGGGCGATCGCGCCGCCGTTGACGTTGACCTTTGCGCGGTCGAGCCCGAGTTCCTTCTCGACCGCGAGGAACTGCCCTGCGAACGCCTCGTTGATCTCGAACAGGTCGACCTGGTCGAGCGTCAGCCCGGCGCGCGCGAGCGCGGCGCGGATGGCCGGCGCCGGCCCAATGCCCATCTCGGTGGGCTCGACGCCGACCGAAGCCCACGACACGATCGTGCCCATGGGCGCGAGGCCGCGCGCCTTCGCCTCGTCGGCGGTGGCGATCACGACACACGCCGCACCGTCGACGATGCCCGAGGCGTTGCCCGCGGTGACGGTCGACTCGGGCCCGAAGTGGGCGGGCAGCTTGCCCAGGGCCTCGCGCGACGGGTTCGGCACGAAGTGATCGTCGGCCGAGACGACGATCGGGTCGCCCTTCCTCTGTGGCAAGGCGACCGGCTCGATCTCCTCGGCGAAGCGGCCCGACTGCGTCGCCGCCGTTCCGGCCGTGTGCGAGCGGAACGCGTAGTCGTCCTGCGCCTCGCGCGACAGCGCGTACTTCTTCGCCAGGTTGTCCGACGTCTGCGCCATCAGCAGTCCGCAATTGGAATCGAGCAGCGCGACCGACAGCGAGTCCTCGAGCGGCGGCTGCACGCCGAGGCGCAACCCCGAGCGCAGCCCGCGCACGACGTGCGGGGCCTGCGACATGTTCTCCATGCCGCCGGCGAGGACGATCTTCGCCTCGCCGAGGGCCAGCATCTGCGCCCCCGAGACGATCGCCTGAATGCCCGAGCCGCACAGGCGATTGATGGTCAGCGCGGGGACGGCCTTGGGCACGCCGGCCTTGAGACCGACGTGGCGCGCGCCGTAGATCGCGTCTCCCGAGGTCTGCATCGCGTTGCCCATGACGACGTGGTCGACCGCGTCGGCCGGGACGTGCGAGCGCGTGAGCGCGGCCTTCGCTGCGATGGCGCCGAGGTCGATCGCCGAGACCGCCGCGAGCGCGCCGCCGGGCTTGCCGTCGCCACGCTTGCCGCCGATCCACTCGGCCATGGGCGTGCGCGCGCCGCCGACGATGACGATCTCGTGCGCGCTCACTTGGGCTGCCCCGACGTGTAGTCGTAGAAGCCGCGGCCGCTCTTCCGGCCGTGCCAGCCCGCGAGGACCATTCGCTTCAGGAGCGGCGGGGGAGCGTAGCGCGCTTCCTTGAACTCGTCGAACATGATGTCGGCGATGTACAGCGTGGTGTCGAGGCCGACGAAGTCGAGCAGCGTCAGCGGGCCCATGGGGTGGCCGCAGCCGAGCTTCATGCCGGCGTCGATGTCCTCCTTCGTGGCGATTCCGGACTCGAGCACGCGGATCGCGTCGAGCAGGAAGGGGACGAGCAGGCGATTGACGACGAATCCCGGCGTGTCCTGCGCCGAGACGACGACCTTGGGAAGCTGTTTCGCGAACGCATCGACCGCGGCGAGCACGCCGTCGTCGGTCATCGGCGTGCGCACCACCTCGACCAGCTGCATGAGCGGCACCGGGTTGAAGAAGTGGAGGCCGACGAAACGCGCCGGGCGCTTCGTCTTCGCCGCCATCTCCGTGATCGACAGCGACGAGGTGTTCGATGCGAAGATGGCGTCGGGGCCGCACGCGGCGTCCAGCGCGGCGTAGACCTCGTGCTTGGCGGCGATGTTCTCCACCGCGGCCTCGATCACCAGGTCACAGTCGCCGAGGTCGGCGAGCTTCGTCGTGCCCTTGATCTTCCCGAGGATCGCGGCCTTCTGCTCGGCCGTCATCTTGCCCTTGTCGACGCCGCCCTGCAGGAACTTGTCGATGCGGCCCAGGCCCTTCGCCAGGGCCGCGTCGTCGATCTCGCGGACCGTGACGTCGAACCCGGCCTGGGCGCAGACCTGCACGATGCCGGAGCCCATGAGGCCGCAGCCGACCACGCCGACCTTCTGAATCGCCATGCGGAAGCACTCCCTGGACCGCTTCGGTCCGTCGCTGAGATGGAGGGTGAGGCCCGGCGCGCCGAGGAGGGTTCAGCGGGGCGCGCCGATCGAAAAACTCGTCCGCAGGATAGGCAGCACGGTTCGGGGGTGTCAAGGCGGCCCCTGTGATAGACTGGCCGTTCCCGTCGGCCGGACGGGTCGTTCTGCGCGGTTCCGGGATCCGCGTCTCGTGGGAGCGCATGCGCTCTCGGCTCTTCGAGGAGGATTCCTGATGCCCGCGTTGTCCCGCCTGTTTCCGCCTGCCCCCACGTTCGCACTCGCGTTCACGCTCGCCGCCGTCTTCGCCCCGTCGCTCACCGCGGCCCAGGGCGTCACCGAGATCGTGCGCTCCGACTTTCCCGATCGCCGCTGGGCGCCCGTCACGGCCGCCGACGCCGGCCTCTCCGGCTCCGGTCTCGCCACCGACCCCGCATCCTCGGCGTACGGCAACCCCGCGCTGTGGCTGACCGCCCCGTGGTCGTTCCGCATCTCGGGCGGCATGATGAACCCGAATCGCGACGACCTGCGCGCCACGACGACCGACTTCCAGGAAGCGAATGGCTTCCCGTTCCTCGGCGAAGCAGCCGTGCGCTTCAGGGCCAAGGGCCTGGGCTTCGGCGCGTACTTCGCGCAGCCGCACTACGAGCACGGCGAGACGCGCTTCGTCGGCTTCAACGCCTCGACCGGCGGCGGCGGCGATCCGTTCCCGCGCACCAACACGTTCACCTCGGCGACGCGGCTGGCCGGCGCGGGCGCGGCGATCCGCCTCCAGGGCGGGATCGTCCTCGGCGCCGGGGCCGAGGGTGTGTTCACGAAGGAGTTCTACACCTCGGTTCCCGACGTCCCCGCCGGGAGCGGCATCGCCGACACCGCCGAGGTCGATGTCAACGACTCGGCGATCGGCGGGGTACTCGGCGTGCTCGTGCCCTTCGCCGGTGCGTGGAGCATCGGCGGCTCGTACCGCTTCGCCGGCGAGCTGAGCTATGGCGAGAACGGCACGGGATACGACGATGCACCCACCCTTGGCCTGCTGGGCGTTCGCTACGGACAAACCGCCGGCTCCGCCGGCTACATCGGGCTGCGCTGGATCGGCGAGCGCAAGGTGAACCTGGGCGACCCCGACGCGCCGAGCGATGCAACCGCGGACACCCGGATGGAGTATGCCCTCGGGTACGCGTTCCTCGATCCCGCGGGCTCCTGGGCGGTGCGTATCGGCGGTGCGTTGTCGCCCGCGCCGAGCGACGATGCCAACCGTCTCACCCGATTCGGTGTCTCACTCGGACTGGGAGGCGACGGCCTGCGTGGCTCGCTCGCCTACTCGCGCGAGTCCGAGACGCGTCCCGACGATCGCAACTCGTCCCGCAACCTGGTCATCGCAACCGTCGAGCTTGGGCGCTGATCCCGGCAGGCTGCCCGAGCCGCACCGAGGAGTCGTACCGAAATGGCCCACTGGAGACTCGACATCGCGCTGCTGCCGGAGCGCTACGCCGTCTGCCGCATGGATCCCGACACGCCGGCGCCCACGTGGGCGATGCGCGGGCCGCTGACCTCGATCGTGCGCAACGGGGCCGACCTCTGCATCGTCTGCCCCGAGCGTGATGCGCCCTCGCGGGTGAAGAAGCTGACCGGATGGCGCTGCCTGCGCGTCGCCGGCGACATGGACCACACGGGCGAGTCGGGGGTCCTCCTCACCGTCGTCGAGCCGCTGGCCCGGGCCGGCGTCTCCGTGTTCCCGATCACCTCGTGGGACGAGGGTTACCTCCTGATCCACGAGCCCCACGTGGAAAAGGCGCTGGCCACCCTCACCGCCTGGGGCCACACGATCCACGACCAGCCGCGCGTCTGACGGCGGCGGCGAACGACGCGGTCGGAGGGGCCCCGGCGGCCCTTCCGACCCCCGCGCACGCGTGGTAGACTGCGGCGACCCTTCCATATCGGTACACCTGCATCAGCGCGAGAGTGGCGGAACTGGCAGACGCGCCGGATTTAGGTTCCGGTGGGGAAACTCGTGGGGGTTCAACTCCCCCCTCTCGCATCACGTCCGAGGAGAGCGCCTCGTCTTGAACGTCCAGACCGTCGACACGACCCCGACCCGCCGCACCATCGCCTTCGAGCTCTCGCCCGAGGAAATCGGCCAGGAGCTCGAGCGCGTGGTCGCCGACTACTCCCGTCGCGTGCAGCTCCCCGGATTCCGCAAGGGGAAGGTCCCGCGTACGCTGCTCGAGGCGCGCTACAGCACGTCCTTCGAGCAGGAGACGATCGAGCGCGCCATCGAGCGCGCCTGCCGCGATGCGTTCACCGAGCAGAAGCTCGCCCCCCTCGCCCCGGCCGAGATCGAGGACCTGAAGTTCGAGCCCGGCGGACCGCTGTCGTTCAAGGCGATCGTCGAGGTGCGTCCCGAGGTCGTCGCGCAGGACTACACCGGCCTCGCCGTCACGCGCCGCACGCGCGCCGTCGTCGACGCCGAGGTCGAGCGCGAGCTGACGAGCCTCGTCGAGGCGACCACCACGTGGCTCGACGTCGAGCGCGCGGCGCAGTCGGGCGACCGGCTGGTCGTCGACTACGTGCGGCTCGACGCGAAGGGCCAGATGCTCAAGAGCACGCGTCGGCGCGATTACGAGATCGCGCTGGGCGAGGGCGGACTGCTGCCCGAGTTCGACAAGGCGCTGACCGGGGCGCAGGCCGGCGAGAGCCATACGGTCAACGTCGCCTACGCGGAAGATTTCGGGAATGTCGACCTGGCGGGCAAAACCGTGCAATTCCACGTCAAGGTCAAGAAAATCAGGGAGAAGAAAGCGGTCACACCTGACGATAATTGGGCGAAGGAGAGCCTGGGGGTGGAGTCGCTGGATGAACTCCGCGCCCGCATCCGGCTCAACCTCGAGGGGGAGGCCATGATGCAGGCCCGCCGCGAGGTCGAGGACGCCCTGCTCGAGAAGGTCCTGGCGGCCAACCCGGTGCCGGTGCCCGAGCGCTGGGCCGAGCGTCGCGTCGCCGAGGAGATCGTCGAGGTCGAGCGCCGCAACGGCGGCCCGATCCCGGCGGCCGAACTCGACGCGGTCAAGGCCCAGATCCGGGCTTCCCTCGAGCGGCAGTTGCGGCGCGAGCTGGTGCTCGACGCGATCGCCCGGCAGGAGGCGCTGGAGGTCACCGACCCCGAGGTGGGGGAGGAGATCTCCCGGCTGCTCGAGGCCGGCGGCCGCATCGCGCAGGAGTTCCGGGCCCTTCCGGCGGAACAGCGCCGGCAGCGGGTGCGGGACGTGCTCGAGCGGCGCAAGGTGTTCGACTTCCTGCTCGGCGCCGCACAGGTCGCCGAGGAGAGCGCATCGAATCCTTCGGAGCAGGTCGCTTCCGCGTAGGCGGCGACCTCGGTTCAGGACCGGCATTCCAGGACGGAGACCCGCACCATGGCCCTCGTGCCCATCGTCGTCGAGCAGACCAGCCGCGGAGAACGCTCGTACGACATCTACTCACGCCTCCTGAAGGACCGGATCGTCTTCATCGGGACTCCGATCGACGACATGATCGCGAACCTGGTCATCGCCCAGCTCCTGTTCCTCGAGGCCGAGGACCCGGATCGCGACATCTGGATCTACATCAACTCGCCGGGCGGCGTGGTCACGGCCGGGCTGGCGATCTACGACACGATGCAGTTCATCAAGCCCGACGTGGCGACCTATTGCATGGGACAGGCGGCCTCGATGGGCGCGGTGCTTCTGGCCGGCGGCGCCAAGGGCAAGCGCTCGGCGCTGCCCAACTCGCGCATCATGATCCACCAGCCGCTCGGCGGAACGCAGGGCCAGGCCTCGGACATCGAGATCTACACGAAGGAGATGCTGAAGACGCGTGAGCAGCTCAACGGGATCCTCGCTCACCACACCGAGCAGACTCTCGAGCGCATCCAGCACGACACGGACCGCAACTTCTTCATGTCGGCCGACGAGGCGCGCGACTATCGCATCGTCGATCACGTGATCAACAAGCGCACCGCACTCACACCCGTCCCCCAGCCGGTGGCCCGATGAAGAAGCGCATCGCCTCCCCGCATCCCATTCGCTGCTCGTTCTGCGGCCGTGGCCAGGACGAGGTGGCACGACTCGTCTCCGGGCCGTCGGTCTACATTTGCAGCGAGTGCGTGAAGCTGTGCAACGACATCCTCGAGGGGGAGATCGAGCGCGACCAGCCGCAGGCCACGGGCAGCCTGCCCAAGCCGGCGGAGATCAAGAAGATCCTCGACGACTACGTGGTGGGGCAGGATCGCGCCAAGAAGACGCTGTCGGTCGCGGTCTACAACCATTACAAGCGCATCTACTCGCAGTCGGGCACCAGCGACGTCGAGCTCGGAAAGTCGAACATCCTGCTCGTCGGCCCCACGGGCACGGGCAAGACGCTGCTGGCCCGCACGCTGGCGCGTTTCCTCAAGGTGCCGTTCGCGATCGTCGACGCCACCTGCCTGACCGAGGCGGGTTACGTCGGTGAGGACGTCGAGAACATCCTCGTCCGCCTTCTGCAGGCGGCCGACTTCAACCTGGTCAACGCCGAGCACGGCATTGTCTACGTCGACGAGATCGACAAGATCTCCCGCAAGAGCGAGAACCCCTCGATCACCCGCGACGTCTCGGGCGAGGGCGTGCAGCAGGCGCTGCTCAAGATCATCGAAGGCACGGTCGCCAACGTCCCGCCCCAGGGCGGGCGGAAGCACCCGCAGCAGAAGTACATCGAGGTGAACACCAAGGACATCCTGTTCATCTGCGGCGGCGCGTTCGAAGGTCTCGAGAAGATCATCGAGCGTCGCGTCGGCCAGAAGACGATGGGCTTCGGCGCGACGATCAAGACGAAGCAGGAGCGGGGCCCGGCCGGCATGCTGTCGCTGGTCGAACCCGAGGACCTGCTCAAGTACGGACTCATTCCCGAGCTGGTGGGACGCCTGCCCGTGCTCGGCACGCTGGATTCGCTCGATACGGCGGCACTGGTGTCGATCCTGACCGAGCCCAAGAACGCCTTGACCAAGCAGTACCAGAAGTTCTTCGAGATGGAGGGCGTGAAGCTCGACTTCACCGAAGACGCCCTGAAGACGATCGCGCAGCTCGCCATGAAGCGGGGGACCGGCGCCCGTGGGCTCCGGGCCGTGCTCGAGGAATCCATGCTCGACGTGATGTACGACATCCCGTCGCGCCTCGACGTCATCGGCTGCACCGTCTCCACCGAGACCGTGCTCAAGCAGTCCCCGCCGCTCCTGACCTACCGGGGCGAACGCGAGAAGCGCAAGAAGGAAGCCTAGACATTCGAAGGGAGGCCGCGTGAGCGACCCGAAAAAGCCGCAGGACAAGAAGCGCAGGAAGGCGTCGCCCGCAGCCGGCGTGGCCGACGCCCCGGACCTCGACCCCACGACCGCCCAGGCGGCCGAGGGGTCGAAGGCCAATGGGGGACGCGCGCGCAAGCTGACCGCGACGCGCGGCGACGAATCGTTCGAGTTCGTCGACCGCCTGCCGTTGCTGCCGCTGCGTGACCTCGTGGTGTTCCCCTACATGACGATCCCGCTGCTGGTCGGACGGGTCGCCTCGGTGAACGCCGTCGAGCGCGCGGTGAGCAAGGACCGCATCCTGTTCGTCACCGCCCAGAAGCGCTCCGAGGTGGCGGACCCGACGCACGAGGAACTGCACAAGGTCGGCACCGTCGTGCGCGTCCTGCAGTTGTTCCGCCTGCCCGACGGCACGCTGCGCGTGCTCGTCGAGGGCATCGTGCGCGCCCGCGCCGACAAGCTGCAGTGGACGGGCGACTCGCACACCGCGCACATCTCGCTGCTGCCCGAGACCGAGCCGGTCGAGCCGTCGACCGAGGCGCTGATGCGCAACGTACTCGCCGCGTTCAACGAGTATGTGCACCTCAACCGGCGCATTCCGGACGAGGTGCTGCTCACCGCGAACAACATCGTCGATCCGTCGTGCCTGGCGCACACGGTCGCGGCGCAGTTGCTGATCAAGGCGCCTGCCAAGCAGAAGCTGCTCGAGACCGGTCCGGCCGCCGAGCGCCTGAAGGAGCTGTCGTCGCTGCTGGCCTCCGAGCTCGAGATCGTCAAGCTCGAGCGCAAGATCGAGGGCCAGGTGCGCTCGCAGGTCAACAAGAACCAGAAGGAGTTCTACCTCAACGAGCAGCTCAAGGCGATCCGCAAGGAACTCGGCTACCAGAACGAGTTCTCGAACGAGCTCGAGGAGGTCGCGCAGGCGGTCCGCCGCGCGCGCATGCCCAAGGATGTCCACGCGAAGGCGATGAAGGAGCTGGATCGCCTCGGCAAGATGTCGTTCATGTCGCCCGAGGCGACGGTCGTGCGCACCTACATCGACTGGCTCGTGGGCCTGCCGTGGAGCAAGCAGACGAAGGACCACGACGACCTGGCGCAGGTGCAGCGCATCCTCGACGAGGACCACTTCGGCCTCAAGAAGGTCAAGGAGCGCATCCTCGAGCACATCGCGGTGCTCAAGCTGACGGGCGAGAACCGGGGCCCGATCCTGTGCTTTGTCGGTCCCCCGGGCGTGGGCAAGACGTCGCTCGGCAAGTCGATCGCGCGCGCACTGGGCAAGAAGTTCATCCGCGTCTCGCTGGGCGGCGTGCACGACGAGGCCGAGATCCGCGGCCACCGGCGCACCTACATCGGCTCGCTGCCGGGGCGCGTCATCCAGAGCCTCAAGAAGGCGGGCTCGAAGAACCCGCTGTTCCTGCTCGACGAGGTCGACAAGCTCGGCTCCGACTTCCGCGGCGATCCCGCGTCGGCGCTGCTCGAGGTCCTTGATCCCGAGCAGAACCACTCGTTCACCGATCACTACCTCGAGGTCGAGTTCGACCTGTCGCGCGTGATGTTCATCTGCACGGCGAACACGTTGTACACGATCCCACCGGCGCTGGCCGACCGCATGGAGATCATTCGCCTGCCGGGCTACCTCGACGACGACAAGATCTCGATCGGCAAGACGTTCCTGCTGCCCAAGGCGAAGAAGGCCGCCGGGCTCGCCGACAAGGACGTGAAGATCGCGCCCGACGCGTTCCGTGGCATCGTCCGCGGCTGGACGCGCGAGGCCGGCGTCCGCTCGCTCGAGCGCGAGATCAACGTCATCTGCCGCAAGGTCGCCAAGCGGAAGGCCTCGGGCACGCTCGACAAGCCGGTCCTCGTCACGCTCGAGAACCTGCCCGAGTTCCTGGGTCCGACGAAGTACCTTGAGGCTGAGATCGAGCGCACCCAGCGGGTGGGGGTGGCGACCGGCCTGGCCTGGACCGAGACCGGCGGCGACATCATGAACTTCGAGGTGTCGATCCTGCCGGGCAAGGGCGACCTCATGCTCACGGGCCAGTTGGGCGACGTGATGCGCGAGTCGGCCCATGCGGGGATGTCGTACATCCGCTCGCGGGCGGCCAAGCTGGGTCTCGACAAGAACTTCCACCGGGAAGTGGATATTCACGTTCACGTCCCGGAGGGGGCCATCCCGAAGGACGGGCCGTCGGCCGGTATCACCATGGCGACCGCCATCGTCTCGGCCCTGACCGGGGTTCCGACCCGCAATGACGTGGCCATGACGGGGGAGATCACCCTCCGTGGCCGGGTGCTCCAGATCGGCGGGCTCAACGAGAAGGCCGTCGCGGCCCGGCGCATGGGCATGCGCACCATCGTGTTGCCGCGGTCCAACGAGAAGGACCTGAGCGAGCTGCCGGACGACGTCCGGGAGGGCCTCCAGTTCCTGTTCGTCGAAAACATGGACGAGGTGCTTGACATCGTTCTGGACCGGGGCGTACAAACGAAGCCAGAACGGGGTGAGGGTGTGCGCGCAGGGTACGCGGCGCACTAGGTTTCCCTCGCGCGGACCGGACGCCGCAACCCAGGTTCGAAAGTTCGTCGGCGGCAGGACCCGCCGGTGAAGCCCTCCGCAAGGAGGGACTGTGCGAAGCGAAGCGGCCCCCGCTGAGGCCACGGCAGTGATGCCGTGGCCTCGCGCTTTTCCCCTTAGCGATAGCCCGCCTTCACCCGGCCCCACGTCGACGGCGCCGCCGGCACGATGAAGCTCTGGCAGCGGATGTACACGTTCGAGTCGAGGATGCCGTCGCCCGAGTCGGCGATCGCGATCTTGAGCGTGTTCCATCCGGCGATCGTCGTGCCGCTCGCCTTGAACACCGTGGTGAAGCCGTCCATCTCGCTGTCGAGCGCCGGTGGCGTCGGCGGGGAGACGAGATAGTTCCACTCGTTGTTCCGGTAGCAGCCGCAGTTGACCGACTGCACCTTCGGATCGAGCTGGTACCCGCAGTTCACGTTGTCGACGCTCGTCGGCACCCCGGTCACCGTGGCGCACGCCGCGGTGACGCGCGCGATGTTCTGCGCCGCCGCCGTCCCGTTGAGGAAGAACGCGAGCACGTCGTCGAAGCCCTGGCCGACGAACTCGGAGTACTCCTCGGACGCGAACACGTAATCGAACTCGATGGTGCGCGGCTGGTCGGTGAAGAACTCGAACTGGAGAACGCACGCGTCGTACGTGTTCTCCGGATCCACGAGCAGGTCGAGCGCCGCATCACCCGCGGCGCCGTGATCCTTGCCCACGCTGCCGAACTCGCTGTTCGGACCCAGCGCGCCCTGGATCGTGCCGGTCGAGAGCGCGACACCGCCGTCGAAGCCGATGATGGTTGCGCCGTTCGCGAACAGGCCGGCGGCACTGTCGGCCGCGGTGAGCGTCGCATTGCGGATCGACACGGTCGAACCCAGCAGGCACTGGACGAGATTCGTCGCGTTGGTCTCGAGCGTGAACGACAACCCGGTCCCGGCCGTCTTCGCCACGGCAGGGCGTCCCGTGCGGCTCGGAGTGGCGTGGGCGTCGGGCGCGGTGACCGCGGCCAGCAGGACGGCGCAGGCGGCGGCCGCAAGGAATGGAGTCGTAGGTCTCATGGGGATTCTTTCGAAAGAGATGAGGCATCAACGCTCGGGGACCCCGGCGAGGACCATGCCCGAGCGGGGGGCGCAAATCCAGCCGCAAATCCGCGGAGCCTGCGGGCGTGCGCAGCCCCGGGCAGCGGGCACACCGGGCGCACCGGGAACACCGGAGCTTGACGTCTCCGGGGCGCCCCCATAGGCTCCTTGCCGGACCCCCAACTCGCGCCCACTCCCCCCGGGCCTCGCTCCAATGATGGACGGGCTCGCACGCCGTCCGGATCGTCTTCCCGGCGACCTGGATTGCCGGCGGACGACCCTGGAGGAAGGCACCTCATGCCCCCGCTCTGCGCGTCCTGCCCGGTCCTCGTCTTCCTGTGCATTCTCGCGCTCGCCGCTTCCGCAAGCCCTGCGGCCGCCCAGCTGTTCGGTCCGCGCCTCGATCTCGAAACGGGGCCGGTTCCGCGCGACATCGAAGTCGCGGACCTCGACTCGTCGCGGCTCGTCACGAACGTGTCCTCCCGACCGATTCTGTCGATCCCCCTGAGTGGAACCGCGTTCCACGGCACGCCTGGTCCCACGTGGCAGACGGCGATCCCGGTGACGCTGGCTCTTGGAGCAAGCCAAACCCTGACGTCTCGCTACGCCCGTGCGATCGGCGGTTCGGCGAGTGGCGTGGTCCAGCGCGTCACCAACGCGCCCTCGGCGCCGGCCCTGACGCTCACCCCGGCCGGGTTCGCGAGCCAGGAACTCTCGGCGGGCAATCTCGACCCGAGTTCAATCGGGTTCGGCACGTTTCCGGTGGGCGTGACCGTCGATCGCCAGGTGTGGATCATCGCGAGCGGAAGCGTGCCGCTGTCGGTGCTCGGATTCGCCAACTCCAGCCCGGACATCTCCGTCCCCGGGGCGGTCCCCTTCCCGGTGTTCGGCTCCGCCCAGTTCACCGTGCGCTTCCGGCCGTCGAGCACGGGTGTCTTCGTCGACACGCTGCGGGTCCTCACCGACGCGACGACGGAGCCCGTGCTCAAGCTCCCGTTGTCAGCCAACGTCCTGCCGCCGCCGGTGCTTGCCGTCGATCCGGGGACCATCGATCCGATCGAACTTCAGTACGGGCAGGTCGACTCACGGGCGATTGTGCTGCGAAACCTCGGTGCGCATTGGCCGCTCACCGGGTCCGCCACGGTCTCGATCGACTCGATCCTTTCGCCTCCGCCGGGGGACCCGGTGGTCGTGGGCTATCCCCAACAGCGCCTGGACGGCGAGGCGCACCTCTGGGACGTCGGCGCCGACGGATCGATCCTGAGCGGCGACCCCAGTGCATTCGCCGGCGGGGCCGACTGGACCGATTTCCCGACTCAATCGACAGCGACGCTCGAGAACGGGGGGCGGACGATCCGGCTGGGGCCGACGATGGTCGGGGAGATCGAGCTCACGCGGAAGGTCCATGTCTCGGTGGACGGAGCCTGGGCGCGATTTCTCGACACGGCTCGCAATCAGACCGCCACGACCAGGACCTACCGGCCGGTGATCATCAGTCACCTCTTCCCGTCCCAGGCGGGTATTACGCGAACCTCGAGCGGCGATGGCTATCTCCAGCCGGCCGTGGACGACTGGGCAATCGTCCAGGACGAAGCCGGGCCGGTGATCGCCCACGTCTTCGCCGGACCCGGGGGCGCACAGCGGCCGGAGGGCGCCGAGTTCGGATTCCCGCTGCAGAATGTCAAGTACGACTACAAGCTCGTGCTCGCGCCGGGGGCTAGCGCATCGGTCCTGCACTTCGCGTTGCAGGCCCCGACACTCGAGCTGGCCATGCAGCGCGCGGAGGCGCTGCGCACGCCGACGGCGGACGCGATGATCGGACTCTCCTCGAACGAGCGGGCACGGATTACCAACTTCGCCCTGCCCAGGGCGATCTCGCTGCCGCCGTCTCAGATCTTCGTCCCCGCGCTCCTTTCGCAGCCGCTGGCCGTGAACTTCGACGCGGGCGCCGGGGCGGCCGAGGAACGCGTCTACGGCTCCCTGCGCCTGGCGACGAATGATCCGCTGCAACCGCTCCGGATCGTTCCGCTCGAGCTGAGCATCCTTGGTTCGGTCCCGGACGTCCTCGACACGGGGCCCACGGTGGCGCTCGTGCTCGGCGCGAGATTCGTGCCGAATCCGGCGGTCGGCCGCGGCGTGCGGCTCGCCTACTCGCTGCCGACGGCGGGGGAGGCGCGCTTCGAGCTGTATGACGTGCGCGGTCGGCGGGTCGCCTCGCGGCTGCTCGCCGATGCGGCGCCGGGACCGGGCACGCTCGACTGGAGCGGGTCCACTACCGACGGCGGGGGCGTCGCTCTCGCACCGGGGGTCTACTGGACGAGGCTCACCCACGGCGGCCGGAGCGTGATCACGAAGGGCGTGGTGCTGCGCTAGAGGTTGCGGACGCCGGAGCGGACATGAAAAGGGCGGGCCACCGAGGCGGCCCGCCCCCCGTGAGCGCGCGTGTCGCGGCGCGCTCCTCCCGGCGTGGGATCCGGATTACAGCGTGAAGTAATACGAGACCTTGGCGAGGAAGATGTTGTCCGCGTCGGTGTCGAAGAGTGCGTTGAACGAGTCGCCGGCCGGGAATCCCTGCCCGAGCGTGTCCGTGTTCTGACGACCGTGGTTCCACACCAGGAACAACGTCGAGCCCGGGCGGTACTCCCAGCGGAAGATCGCGTTCCCACGCAGCGACTTGTAGTTGAAGTCGTCCGAGCCGTTCGCGATGGGAACTGCATCGAACTCGTACGAGCGCGGGCGCGCCAGCGCCTTGTAGTCCTCGTACTCGCCGATCGATACCAGCGGCTGACCATAGAACTGCAGGCTCTTGTTCGGCGAGAAGGCCCAGTTGAGGCGGATACCCGCGGCGTAGGTGCGCTGGTCGAGGCGGGCGAACACATGGCGGTTGCCGTAGGTCTCGGTGGCGGCCGCGTCGGCGTACGTCGAGACGTACTGCGCGTTCTCCGAGTTGCGCTCGTACGACGGCTCGAAGCGCAGCGTCACGTTCGACGCCGGCTTGAGCTCGATGCCCGGGTTGAACCAGAAGGTGAGCGAGTTCTCGTCCGGCTGGACGTACGTTCCCGTGCTCACGAAGTAGAACAGCTTCGCCTTGCCGTCGGTGTCGAAGTACGTGTTCACCTCGTATCCGGGGTTGGTCTTCATCAACGGGCCGCCGCGCGTGCGCCGGCTGCTCATTCCCGCCGGGTTGTAGGACAGGCCGTACTCCCAACTGAAGTTGTTGCGGAACTCGGTGAAGCCTTTCGTCCAGATCCCGCTCTGCTGGCGATTGCCGTCGTGGTCGAAGCTCGCGAACAGGGCGCCGACGACGTCCTGGTGCTTGCGGGTCTTCGTCGTCTCGGTCCACTTGTAGCCGCCGCCCACGTGCATGTTGACCACGTCGGCGCGCGACATGAAGCCGATGTCGTTCACCTCGAACGAGGGCGACATGGTGCCCGCCGCGGCGTTGAAGATGACGTTGCCGCTCTGCTTGTTGAGCCACAGGCGGCCGCCGGTGCCCGTGAGCGAGGTGCGCGTGGGGTCGTAGCGGTACTCCTTCGCGTCGGGTCGCTGGAAGTAGTGCCGCGAGCTCTGCTGCACGTTCGAGATGCGCTGCTCGGTGCCGGTGACGTGCGAGAGGCCCGACCAGCCCGAGACCACCCACTTCTTCTTCGCGTCGAGGAAGTACCAGCCCTCGAGCCCGGTGAACAGCGAGCTCTTGTTGTACGAGTCGTCGAGACCGGGCTCGTCGAAGTCGCGCCCTGCGCCGTTGACCTTGAGCCCCAGCCCGGCACGGCCCTGGCCGATGTCCTTGAGCGTGGTCAGGTCCCCCCACAGCGTGACGGGAGCCTCGAACTCGTTGGTGACCGCCAGCAGCGTTCCGAGGTTCGTGCCCCGCGCGACCTTGCCGGTGAGCTTGGTCGAGCCCAGGATCGTCTCGCCACCGCCGCCGATGCGCCGGCTGTAGAAGAACACCGGCTCGGGCCAGTTGAAGCCCCAGTAGTCGCTGGCGCCCTCGTTGCCGAACCTGAAGTTCGCCGAGCCTTCGACGAAGAACGGGCGCTTCTCAGGGTAGAAGGTCTCGTTCTCGGAGAGGTTGATCACGGCCGGGTCGACCTCGACCTGGCCGAAGTCGGGATTGACGCTGCCGTTGAGCGTCATGCGACTGCCCACCGGCATGCGCAGGTCGAACCCCGCGTTCGGATCCTTGTCCTTGGTGCCCGTGGCCAGCCACTCGGCCTTGCCCGTGACGTAGGGGAGGAACTCGATCGCCGTTCCGGCCTTCACGCCTTCGAACCCCGTGAGCTGGGGGAAGCGCGAGACGAACCCGCTCTCCTTCTTGGGCTGGTAGACGAGGAACACTTCCTCGTTGTTGCGCTGGATGACGCGGCGGAAGTTCACGCCCCACGTCATTTCTCCCGAGGGCTGCGAAGCGAAACGCAGCTGCGAGTAGGGAATGCGCATCTCGGCCGTCCAGCCCTTGTCGTCGACGCGGGTCTTCGCCTCCCACACGCCGTCCCACGAGTTGTCCTCCCAGCCGTCGTTCGACAGCGTGCCGTCGAACAGCGTGCCGGCGGCGTTGACGAGGAAGTAGTAGCCGCTGCGCTTGTCGAGCAGCGGATCGAGGTAGACCGAGAAGCGATCGGCCGGGATCGACACGTCGCGTCGCGACAGGCGAGCGAGGATCGAGTCCGGCCGCTCGTCGTAGAGGCGGGCACCGACGTACAACGCGTCGTCGTCGTAGGCCAGGCGGACCTCGGTCCTCTGACTCGGCAATGCACCCTCGTCCGGGTCACGCTGCTTGAACGCGGTGATGGCGTTGCCGTTCTGCCAGACGTGCTCGTCGAGCACGCCATCGACCTTGACCGGCTGCGTGAGACGTGCCGCCGTGCAGCCGAACGGCGCGGCGGCGGGGGCCGTCTGCGCGGGGGTGGTCGGTGTCGGGGCGTTGGGAGTCTGTGCGTCCGAGGTCTCGGCCAGTGTGAGGGCGAGCAGGCCGGCACACGAGCGGACGACGACGGCGAGATGGCGGGCGACCGCGGGCGACGGTGTCATGGACATCCTCGACTTCGGAGTGAACGGCCTGGGACTCGGCGTTCAGGAGGGGGACCGGTCGCTTGGACGGGGTCGCACCCGAAAAGGTTGAAGCTCGACGTCCACGACGTCGGCGAAGCCCTCGCAGCCTACGCAGCGACCTCGCGAAACGTGTGTTAACTTGGGGTCATGCACGCCCCGACCACGCAAAGGAATCGTCCAGTCCGCACGCCGGCCGAGCGCGCGGAGCTGGCCCGTGCGCTCGCGGAAACGATCGGCGTGGAGGCGGTCCTGGCGACCGAAGAGGCGCGCCTCGCGTACGACGTCGACGGCTTCACCATCCACAAATATCCGCCGGACGTCGTCGTGCTTCCCAGGACGACGGAGGACGTGGCCGCCGTGTTGCGCCTGGCGCACGCGCGCGGCGTGCCGGTGACCGCGCGCGGCGCCGGAACGGGCCTGGCCGGCGGCGCGCTCGCCGAGGAGGGCGGGATCCTGCTGGTCACCGCGCGGATGGATGCGATCCTCGAGGTCGACGTCGCGAATCGCTTTGCCGTCGTCCAGCCGGGGGTGGTCAACGTCCACCTGTCGCAGCGGGTCGAGGCCGATGGACTGTTCTATGCCCCCGATCCCTCCAGCCAGATGGCCTCGACGCTGGGCGGCAACGCCGCGACGAACGCCGGTGGCCCGCATTGCCTCAAGTACGGGCAGACCCACCAACACGTGCGGGGGATGACCCTGGTGCTCGCCGACGGCACGGTCGTCGTCACCGGCGGGCGGGCGCTCGACATGCCCGGGCTCAACCTCACGGGCCTGACGATCGGCTCCGAGGGCACGTTCGCGGTGGTCACCGAGCTCGTCGTCACGCTCACGCCGCGGCCCGAGACGATCCGCACCATGCTCGTCGTCTTCGATCACGTGCGCGATGCCGGGCGCGCGGTCACCGCCATCGTCGCGGCAGGGATCGTGCCGGCGGCGCTCGAGATGATCGATCACCTGACCATCGTCGCGGTCGAGCCCTATGTGCACCTGGGGCTGCCGCTCGATGCGGGCGCGGTGCTGCTGGCCGAGCTCGACGGCCCGCTCGCCGGCATGGCGCGGCGCGCCGCCGAACTCGAGGCGCACTGCATGGCCGCCGGCGCACGCTCGGTGCGCGTGGCGAAGGACGATGCCGAGCGCCTGCTCCTGTGGAAGGCGCGGAAGGCGGCCTTCGGCGCGATGGGCCGGATCGCCAGCGGGTTCTACGTGCTCGACGGCGTCGTGCCGCGCACGCGCCTGCCCGAGGCGCTCGATCGCATCGCCGCGGTGGCCGCGCGCCACGACCTGAAGATCGCGAACGTGTTCCACGCCGGCGACGGCAACCTGCACCCGAACGTGATCTACGACGTCGACGATCCCGACAGCGTGGCCCGCGCGTGGACGGCATCGGGGGAGATCCTCGAGGCGTGCGTCGCGCTGGGCGGTAGCCTCTCGGGCGAGCACGGGATCGGCAACGAGAAGCGCGACTTCATGGGCCTGTCCTTCGGGGAGCACGACCTGGCGATGATGGAAGCGGTGCGCCGGGCGTTCGATCCCGACGGAGTGCTCAACCCGAACAAGATGCTCCCGCGAAGGCCGGCCTGTGGCGAGGGCGTGCGGGCGCTTTCGGCTGGCCGCGCCGGCGCGCCCCGCGGTCCGCTGCTCGCCATCGACGGGGAGGGTCCGTGGATCTGACCTCCGCGCCGCCCTGCGGCTGCCTCGCGCGCACCGCCGCGGGCCCCACGACGTGGGGCCTCGCTCCATTGCGGGTCGAGCGGCCGCTCGGGGCCGAGGACGCGGCCGACGTGCTGGCCCGTGTCGCCGCCGCCGCGGAGACGGCGTGGATCGTGGGCTCCGCGTCGCGCCTGGCGGCCTGCCCGCCGGTGCCGGCATCGGCCGTGGTGATCGAGACGGCGGGCTGCTCCGGCATCGTCGCCTACGAACCGGCCGATCAGACGGTCACCTTGCGCGCGGGCACGCGCCTCGAGCTGGTGCACGAGTTGCTCGCCGACGATGGGCTCGAGTTGCCGGGGGCCCACTTCGGCCTCGCCGACGGGACGATCGGCGGCATGATCGCGACCGACCTGGCGGATGCACGCCGCGGTCGCGTCGGTGCGCTGCGCGATCGCATCCTCGGCATGAGCGTCGCGACCTCCGATGGCCGGGTGACGAAGAGCGGCGGCCGTGTCGTCAAGAACGTCGCCGGCTACGACCTGATGCGCCTGCACGCCGGCGCGCACGGCGCGTTCGGCTTCATCGCGGAGGTGACGCTGCGCCTCGCGCCGCGCCCGGAGGCGCACGCGCCGTTCGAGCGTGCCTTCGACAGCGCGCGACGGGCGGCGGATGAAGCGGCGCGGATCGCGCGCGAGGCGTCGGCGCTGGGGCTCGTCGCGTGGACCGCGCGCCCCGGAGAGCCGGCCTCCGTGGCCTGGGTGCACGAGGGCGATCGGGAGCAGGTCGACGCCGGCGCCGCGTGGAGCACGCGGGCGTTCGGCGGGCCATTGCCCGGCGATTCGGCGGAGCATCAGGCGCCCGTCGAGGCGCGCCTGCGCATGAGCGCGCTCGAGCACGTCTGTCCGGAGCGCTCGAACCTGCTCGTCCGCGCGAATGCGGCCCCCTGCAGCACGAACGCGCCGAGGAACGGCAACGCCAGGCCCTCGAGGCGCCGCGCGAACTCGGGCAGGCGCGACGGCAGCAGGCTCGCACGGACGAGCAGGTTCGAGCGCTCCGGACAGACGTGCTCGAGCGCGCTCATGCGCA
>JBKJNH010000075.1:0-6738 GCA_046596055.1 Candidatus Eiseniibacteriota bacterium | reverse complement strand
AGTTGACCGGGATGAAGGCCAGCCCGGCCCGCGGCGAGCGCAGGTGCAGCGTGCGCGCCACCAGTTCCTTGCCGGTGCCGCTCTCGCCCGTGATCATCACCGACGCTGCCGACGGCGCGACCTGCTCGATCTGGCGATACAGCTCCACCATGCGCGGCGAGTCGCCGATCATCGAGTCGAACCAGCCCTCGTTCTGCAGCACCCGCCGCAGGCGGAACAGCTCGCGTCGCGAGGCCAGCCGCTCGAGCGCGCGATCCAGCAGGTGACGCAGCCGCGGCGGATCGACCGGCTTGGCGACGTAGTCGAACGCGCCCTTGCGGATCGCGTCGACGGCGGTCTCGATCGTGCCCTGCCCCGTGAGCAGCAGCACCTCGCAGTCAATGCCGCGCGCCCGGATCCGCTCCATCAGTTCGATCCCGCTGATGCCCGGCATGATCAGGTCCGACAGGACGATGTCGGGCGCGAAGTCCTCGAGCCCCGCGAGCGCCTGCTCCCCGGAGTGGGCCGATCGCGCCTCGAAGCCCCACGCCTCGAGGTGTTCCGCCAGGGCCTCCGCGCTCGAGATGTAATCGTCGACCACGAGGGCGCGCGGCCGGTCGATCGGGCGGGCGGCGGTCGCGACGGGCAGGCCCGGGTCGGCGACGGGCGACGCGACGAATGGCGCGTCGGGCAGGCGTTCGATCACGAGAAGCGTCCTTCCTTGCGGGGAATCTTGCGCGCGTGGGGACGGGGGGGAGAAGCGAGTAAGACTTTCCCAGACGGGCGGGGACTCGTCCAGCCCGGAATGGTCCCAACGTGGAAACCCGGGTAAAAGCGACACAAATTCCACGGGTCGCTGGAATGAATTACCCGCGCCGCAACTCCTTGGTTCCCTTCCGTGGCAACCGAAGATCACCCATCGTTCGATGCGGTTTGAAATTTCCTCGGCAGATTCGACTCCGGGCTCGCGCTTCCGAATCCGTTGCCCGGGGGCAACTTGGACGGATCGAGAGAGGCGACCCCGCTGACCGCGAGCAGCGCATGCAGCCCACCGCGAGACTTTGTGCGGCCGTTCGGCACGGCTCTTGGTAGAGGCCGCAGGGAGAGACCGGGCGGTCACTCCGGAGAGTCGTGCTGGGCGACTCTCCCACCATCGAGGAGACACCACGCATGACCAACCATTCCGACATCAGACGCGGAGCCCGACCCGGTCCTCTTTCATCCACCAAGACGGTCTTGCTTGGACTCGGTCTCGTCGCCATTGCGTCGGGAACCGTCGGATGCGCCAGCAAGGGTTACGTCCGCCAGCAGGTGGCCGAGGCCCAGGTCTCGAACGATACGCGGATGACCACGATCGAGAACGACGTCAACGACGCCCAGGCCCGTGCCGATCAGGCGCTCGCCAAGGCGACGCTCGCCGAGCAACTCGCCGCGGGAGCGATCGATTACACGGTCGTCTCGACGCAGGAGATGCGCTTCGGCTTTGACGACTACCGACTCGACGACGCTTCGATGGGCATGCTCGACGCGATGGTCACGAGTCTCGCCTCGCGTCCGCGCGGGGTCATCGAGCTCCGCGGCTTCGCCGACGCCCGGGGCGACGAGCGCTACAACTACCGCCTGGGCCGGGAGCGGGCGGAGTCCGTCGAACGTTACCTGGTGACCCGCCACGGGGTGGCCACCGCGCGGATCGCGGTCCTGTCGATGGGAGAGGACGAGCCCGTCGCCGGGAACGACTCCGAGGACGGTCGCGCGCAGAATCGACGCGTCAGTGCGCGGTTGCTCGAGATCAAGCCGCGATCCGGCGACGTTCCGGTGGCCGTCGCGCCGTAGTCGTTGCAGTGGTTGCAGTGGTTGCAGGCGAAGCAGGGAAGTTTCGCTGTTGGTCCGGTGCGTTCGGGGCGGCCCTCGACCTCCCCAGTCGTCCGTCCCGGCGCCCGGACCGCACTTTTCAAGCTGGACTGGCTGTGGCGTTCAACGACGTCGCGTCGGATTTCCCAGCACACCGCGAATCAGACGCTGGCCCTGGCGGCTGGTCGCGAACTTGAACAATCCACCCAGAACGGCGGCCGCCCCTGCCGCGACCTGGGCGCCGGCTCCGGGACCCGTGTTCTTCGGCACGGGCGGTCTGGGCGCAACCGGCCCGGGGTCGGAGTGGCTCGGGGGGACAGTGCGATCGTTTGTTGACTCCCCCCGGCGATCGCCGCCCCCGGCCATGCGTGCCGCCAGCATCTCGCGCGCGCTCTCGCGATCGACACCCTTGCCCAGTCGAGCCCCCAATAGCGAAGCCCCCATCGCGGTGACAAACTCACTCTCGGCCAGCGGCGCCATGCGCGATGCCGGCGGCAGCATGCGGCAGGCCACGACCGGAGCGGGTGTTCCGTCGGGCGCGAGCACGCTGACGACCGCCTCCCCCGTGCCGAGCGTGGTCAGCGTCTCCTCGAGGTCGTAGAACGCCGTTCTCGGAAACGTTCCCACGGTGGCCCGCAGCTTCTTCGCGTCGTCGGGCGTATAGGCGCGCAGCGCGTGCTGGACGCGATTGCCCAGTTGGCCGAGGACGTCGGCCGGCACGTCCTTCGGCGTCTGCGTGACGAAGAAGATCCCCACCCCCTTCGAGCGGATCAGGCGCACCACGTGCGTGATCTGCTCCTCGAGCGCCTTCGGCGCGTCGTCGAACAGGAAGTGCGCCTCGTCGAAGAAGAACACGAGCAGTGGCCGGTCGGCGTCGCCGCGTTCGGGCAGCTCCTCGTAGAGCTCGGCCAGCAGCCACATGAGGAACGTCGAGAACAGCCGCGGGCGGTCCTGCACGTCCGCCAGCTCCAGGATCGAGATCACGCCACGCCCGTCGGGGGCCTGGCGAAGCAGGTCGCGGACGTCGAACGCAGGCTCGCCGAAGAACGCCGCGGCGCCTTGCGCCTCGAGCTCGGTGAGCTTGCGCGCCAGTACGCCGGCCGTGGACTTCGCGATGCCGCCGTAGTGGGAAAGGTCCGGCGGATCGTCGCCGGCGAGCCACGCGACCACCGCGCGCAGGTCGGGCAGGTCGAGCAGCGGCAGGCCCTGGTCGTCGGCGAACTTGAAGACCAGCGCCAGCACCGACGCCTGCGTGTCGTTCAGGTCGAGCGCCTTGGCCAGGAGCAACGGCCCGAAGTCGGCCACCGTCGCGCGCACCGGCGCGCCGTGCGTGCCGGTCAGGCTCAGGAACTCGACCGGGAAGCTCGCGGGCGCGAACGTCACGCCGCACGACTGCGCCCGCTCGAGCACCTTCGGCGATGCCTCGCCGCGTGCGGCCAGCCCCGACAGGTCGCCCTTGAGATCCGCGAGGAACACCGGCACGCCCGCGGCGGACAGCTTCTCGGCCAGCCCCTGCAACGTCTTCGTCTTGCCGGTCCCGGTCGCGCCGGCGACCAGGCCGTGCCGATTGAGCAATGCCATGGAGGCGCTCACCGGCAGGTCGGCGAAGACAGTGCCGTCGCGCAGAGCGGCGCCCATGGGGAGCGAGCCGCCCACTCCTGCACCAGCGAAACCCGCCGCGATCGCGGCGCGGAACTCCTCCGGACTAGCCGGCGGCAACTTCGCCATCGATTTCCTCCCATGCGAGCTGGTCGCCCTTGACGGTGCCGCTGGCGGCGATCGCGCCGACCGGCAGCTCGAGCGTGGAGTGCGCCCCCCAGAACAGCGGGCCGATGGCCCCGGGCTTGAGCTCCGACTTCACGCCGACAACGCGATGCTTCCGGTCGAGCACGACGATGTCGATGGCGAACTTCATGCCGAACATGTGCACCCACTCGCCGGGCTCGATCCACAGGCCGCTGTCGGGCTCCAGTCCGCTGCGCCCGAGCAGGCCCTTCGTTCGCGTTTCGCTGGAGTCGGCCACCTCGACGCGGCGCGCGAGGTACGTGCCGCGGGTCTGGTTCAGGGCGCGGAGCATGGCAGGGTCCTCGGGGCCGACGACGGGTGAACGCGACGCGAACAGGCTACGACGAAACGAGCCCCGCCGGGAAGGCGGGGCTCGTCAGGGGGACCTTGGCCGGCGCGGGGGCGCCGGCATGTGCGGCACGGATTACTTGCGGTTCTTGTTGCGGGCGCCGCGACGTGCCATGTAGGCGATGAAGAGAACGACCGCCGCAAGGATGAGGATGATGTTCATCGTGCTCATCGACTTCACTCCTTTCCGTGGAAACCCGGCCTTGGCCGGGGCCCTGCGTCCGGGGCGCTACTGCGGCCTTGCGATCTTGCTCAGCGATCGGAAGATCGAGATGAACCCCGGCCCGAGCAGCACGAGCAGCAGCTCGGGGAAGATGCAGAGCACGAGCGGGAAGACGAGCTTCACCGCCACCTTGTGAGCCGCTTCCTCGGCGCGCTGGCGACGCTTCACCCGAAGGGAGTCCGACTGCGCGCGCAGCGAGGCCGCGATGCTCGTGCCAAGACGATCCGTCTGGACGAGCACCGCGACCAGGCTCTTCACGTCGGCCACGCCGGTACGGTCGGCCAGGGCGCGAAGGGCGTCGATCCGGTTGATGCCGGCCTTCATCTCGTTGTTCACCTGGCGCAACTCCGTGGACAGCACGGGGCTGGACAGCGCGATCTCCTGCGAGACCTTGACGATCGCGGCGTTGAGCCCGAGACCCGCCTCGACACAGACCACGAGCAGGTCGAGCGCATCGGGCAGCGCATGCGTGACCTCGGTCTTGCGCTCGTTCGCCTTGCTCATCAGCCACAGGGTCGGCAGGTAGAAGCCGATCGCCGCGAGAGCGACCGACCAGACCAGCGCATTGCCCAGGTTCTGCCGCATCGCGGCCATGATCACGAAGAAGATCAGCGGCAGGCCGACGGCGAACAGGATCTTTGCGCCAAGGAAGGTCGTGACGGCGTTGGGGCCGCGCAATCCCGCCTCGGTCAGACCATCCTTGATGGATCCTTCTCCGTCGGCATTGGGCAGGAAGCCGGCCAGGCGCGCCAGCAGGCTCTCCCACATGGGACGGCGCTGCGTCCGGCGCGACTGCCACCAGGCGGTCGATTCGGTCGAGCCCTTGATTTCCGCCAGCCGCGCCGCGACCGGATCGGACCCGGCCTGCCGCTGACTGATCATCCCGAAGATGAGCAGCGCCACGGTGGCGAAGACGAGGACGACGGCGAGAATGACGAGGATCATGGGCGCCTCAGACCTTGATGTTGATGACCTTGCGGATCCAGAAGAATCCCATGATCTGCATGACGAGGCAGACGATCAGGATGGCCTGGCCGGCGGGGTCACGGAAGAACGTGAGCATGTAGTTGGGCGCAATCATGGTGAAGAGCACGCCCAGTGCGATCGGCATGATCGACAGGATCATCCCGGTGAGGCGACCATGCGCGGTGCGCGCCTTGACGTCGCCCAGGATCTTGAAGCGCTCGCGGATGATGCGCGCGATCGACTCCATGATCTCGGCCAGGTTGCCGCCCGTCTCGCGCTGGATGATGACGGCCGTGACGAAGAACTTGAGGTCGAGCGAGTCGACGCGATCGGTCAGGTTGACCAGCGCCTCCTTCACGTCGAGACCCAGGTTCTGCTCGTCGAACGTCACCGCGAACTCCTGGGCCAGCGGTTCGGGCGACTCCTGCGCGACGAGCTGCAACGCGGCCGGGAACGACAGCCCGGCGCGTAGCGCGCTGGTCATCAGGTCGAGCGCGTCGGGGAGCTCCTCGCTGAACTGGTTCATGCGCTTGGTCTTCTTCCCCTTCACCCACCAGTAGGGGATGAACGCGGTGAACGAGCCGACGAGCAGCCCGAGAAGGGGCCGATGCAGCAGCGCCGAGCACATGAGGAAGAACACGGCGCCCGTCAACACCATGAGCAGGACGAGCGTGCCGACGCGCCAGCTCAAGCCGGCCTGGTACAGCAGGAGCTCGAGCTTGCGCGAGAACGGCAGCGCGTTCAGGAAGCGGTCGACGATCGTGATGTCCGACATCCGCTTGTCGCGCAGGAAGCCCTTGTCGATCGTGTCTTCGCGACCGAGCATGGACAGGCGGCGCAACTGGTCCTGGACGCGCTTCTGCCCCTCGGACATCGTCGTGGCGCGCCACGCGTAGAACGCGACGACGAATGCCAGGAAGACGAGCAGGGCGGCGATCAGTGCGAGCATGTGCGGTTCTCCCGGGGCCGGTCGGCGGTCAGTCGAACGTGCCCGACGGCAGCTCGACGCCGGCCAACTTGAGCCGGTCGAGGAACCGAGGACGGATGCCGGTCGAAGTGAACGCGCCCATGACCTGGCCGTTCTCGCCGATGCCGGTACGCTTGAACGTGAACACGTCCTGCATGGTCACGACGTTGCCTTCCATGCCCGTGATCTCGGAAATGGAGAGGATCTTGCGCTTGCCGTCGGACATGCGGCTGACCTGGACGATGACGTCGATCGCCGAGCTGATCTGCTCGCGCATGGCCTTGTCCGGGAGCGAGATGCCCGACATCTGCATCAGCGTCTCGAGGCGGGTCAGCGCGTCGCGCGCCGAGTTGGCGTGCAGCGTGGTGAGCGAGCCGTCGTGGCCGGTGTTCATGGCCTGGAGCATGTCGAGCACTTCCTCGGAGCGCACTTCACCGACCACGATGCGATCGGGGCGCATACGCAGCGCGTTGCGCACCAGGTCGCGGGCGGTGACCTGACCCTTGCCCTCGATGTTCGGCGGGCGGGTCTCGAGCCGCACGTCGTGCGCCTCGAGACCCGTCCGCCGAACATCGAGGGCAAGGGTCAGGTCACCGCCCGCGACCTGGTGCGCAACGCG
>JBKJNH010000303.1:0-7410 GCA_046596055.1 Candidatus Eiseniibacteriota bacterium | reverse complement strand
CTCATGCCCCAGCAGCGGAACCATCTTGGCGATGTTCGTGCACTGGTCGCCGATCCGCTCGAGGTGCTTGACGAGGTGCAGGAGGGCAGCCACGACGCGCAGGTCGCCGGCGACCGGTGCCTGGCGGGCGAGCAGCGACAGCACGCCCTGATGGACCTCGAGATAGCGCCCGTCGATGCGGTCGTCGTCGGCGACGACGATCGCGGCCAGCTCGGCGTCGCCGTGGGCGAGCGCCTCCAGCGCCCCGTCGAGGATCCCGACGACCATGTCGAGTCCTCCCAGCGCCTGCTCTTCGAGACGCAGTATCTCATCCTGGAAGTGGAGCCGACTCCGTGGCATGGCAGTCGGTCGAGCGTAGCGCGTTGCGGCCGTGCCGAAAGGGATGGCGTGAACGTCGTGTGAACATTGGTCGCGGCCGCTTGTGCGCAAACTAGGGTGGAACTCGATGACCCGCCTGCGTCGCTCCCTCGTCATGGACAGCGAGCTGATGGCGCTGCTGGATCGGTCCGGCCTGAACGTCCAGCGGGTGGCGGTGCTCCTGCGCGACCTGCTCGTCGACTACCCGGAGCACGCGCAGCTGCTGGGCGACGTCCAGCGCTGCGAGCACGAAGGTGATCGCATCGCGCGCGAGATCATCCGCCGCCTGAGCGCCGGCAACGGCGGCGGCGGGCTGCCGTTCGATGCGCGCGACGGCCACGCGCTCGCGACCGCCCTCGACGACATCGTCGACTTCGCCGAGCAGGCTGCGGACTCACTCGCCGTGTACGGCGTCGAGGCTCCGATGGAGCAGGCCGTCGCACTCGCCGAGGTGCTCGTCCGGGCCACCGAGGAGGTCGCGAACGCGCTTGCGGCGCTCAGCTATGGCGCTCCGCTCGAGCCGTCGCTGAGCGCGGTCCACCAGCTCGAGAGCGAGGGTGACCGGCTGCTGCGCGAGGCGCTCGCATCGCTGTTCGCCAACGGCATCGACCCGATGGTCGTCATCCGCTGGAAGGACATCTACGAGTCGCTCGAGTCCGCGGTCGACGCCTGCCAGGCGGTGGCGCACGTGATCGAGGGGATCTCGCTCAAGCGCGACGCGCGCTGAGCGCGCGCTCGGACACCGCTTCTTCACCGCGCGTACACCACCCGGTCACCAGGGCGGGCTCCGCGAGTGCGAGCGTGTCACGTGTGGCACGCGATGTCCTCGAGCAGGCGCCACCTCGCAGCCCGGCTGCGCCCCCTGACATAAGCCACGTCGAGATCCGGCCCGCGGAGCTGCAGGTGCTGATCGACGGGCGACGGGTCGGCTTCACCGTCCGCGAGTTCCAGATCTTCAGCGTGCTCGCGGAGCGACCGGATCGCGTCGTGCGGCGCGCCGAGATCCACGAGCGCGTGTGGGGCTCGCCGCGGGGGCATCGCGACCGCTCGGTCGACGTCGTCGTGCGCAAGGTGCGCGGCAAGCTCACCGCCGCCTCGCCCGGCTGGACGTACGTGCACACGCATTTCGGCATCGGCTACCGCTACGCACCGGAGCGCGTCGAGCCGCCCGCCGCCGGCGGCTGAGCTGAGGCCGCTCGGTCCGAGACCGGTGATGACGGTCGACGTCATCGGCCGGGGAGACCCACTGGTCCTCATCCATGGCCTCGCGACCACGCGTTGCATCTGGCGTCACGCGGCGCCGCGCCTGGCCCGCTCCCGGCAGGTCGTGACGCTGGACGTCCCCGGCTTCGGGGACGCGCGCCCAGTGGGACGCGGGTTCGATCTCGAGCGCGTGGCCGACCGCGTCGCCGAGGATCTGCGCGCAAGCGGCGTCCCCGCGCCGTACGCGCTCGTCGGGCACTCGATGGGCGGCGCAGTCGCGCTGACGCTGGCGGCGCGCGACCCGCGCGCCGTTCGCGGCCTCGTGCTCGTCTCGCCTGCCGGACTGCGGCCGATCCCGGTCGCGCTCGCAGTGGCGCTCGGGCTTGCCGCCGAGCTGTACGTGCCGCTGCGCCGCCAGGCGGCGCCGCTCGCCACATGGTCGTGGGGGCGCAGGCTACTGATGGCGGGCGGCGTCGCGGACGGAGCCGCGCTCGACCCCGCGGACGTGCGCCGGCTGGTGGCCGCGTCGCGGGGAGCGCGGCGCGTCGGCCCGGCGCTGAGCGCCGTTGCCGGCGCGGACCTGCGTCCCCTGCTCGCCGCGCTGCCGCTTCCACTGGGGGCGCTGTGGGGTCGCGACGATCGGGTGATCCCACCCGGCGGGATGCACACGGTGCGCCGGCTTCGCGCCGACGCGGTGTGCGAGATCATCGACGGCGCCGGCCACATCTCGATGGTCGAGCAGCCCGCTGCCTTCGCCGATGCGCTGGAGCGCGTACTCGTCGCAATCTCGTGAACACGGTTCCACGCGCTGCCAGATGTCCATAACCTGCTCGTGAGCAGGCGATCTGCATGAATGATCAGACCACCGACCGCTGTGTCTCGCTGCGTGACGGCAGGCGGCTCTCGTATCGCTCGGCCGGTCCGCGCGACGGCCTGCTCGTGCTGTACCTGCACGGCGCGATCGGCTCGCCGCAGGCCGTCTGCCCCGAGCTCGAGGCCATCGTGCACGAGCTCGAGATCCACTACGTCATGGTCAGCCGACCGGGCTTCGGCGGCTCGCAGCGTGCTCCCGGCCGGACGCTGCTGGGCTTCGCGGACGACGCGGCGGCACTCGCCGACGAGCTCGGCCGGTGGCGCTTCGCGGTCGTCGGCGTCTCGGCCGGCGGGCCGTACGCGCTCGCCTGCGCCCGCGCACTGCCCGCCCGCGTCGCGGCGGCCACCGTCGTCAGCTGCCTGTCGCCGGCTGCCTGCCGCACGCCCGGGCTGCCGGTGGCCGCGCGGGCCGCGCTGCGCGCCGTGCGTGCGAGGCCGTGCGCCGCCGCGCGCGCGGGAGACCTGGCGCTCGCGACCGCGCGGCGCCATCCGCGGCTCGTCGCACAGATCTTGCACGCCGGCGCCCCGCCCGCGGACCGGGGGCTCCTGAACGAGTCCGCGGCCCGCGAGCTCGCGGCGACGCGGTTCCTGGCGGCGGCCGGGAGCGGCGTCTCCGGCATGATCGACGACCACCTCCTGTGCGCGCGCCCGTGGGGCTTTCGCGCCGAGGATATCGAGACGTGCACGCACGTCTGGCACGGCGTGCAGGACCGCCTCGTGCCGGTCGACGACGCGTTGGCGCTCGCGGCGTCCCTGCCGCGGGCGCGGCTCGCCCTCGACCCCGACGAGGGCCACTTCTTCTACCGCCGTCGCCTGCGCGAGATCCTCGGCGAGCTCGCCGCCGCCGCGCGCGCGCCGGCGCCGGCGCCGCCCGTCAGGGGGCCAGGGGTTGCGGGCAGGGCGTGACGGCGCCCGAGCCGAAGACCACGTTCTCGCACGAGAACACACCCGGCGACGCCGGATCGACCTTCAGCCGCAGCCACTCGTGTGGGACGCTCGTCGATCCCTGCACGACGACGCGCAGGACGTTCGCGGGCATGCCCTCCGGCGTGTCGACGAGGAACTCGTGCGAGTCGCCCTGGAGCAGCAGCACCGGCTTGTGCAAGCGCGCGGCGCGATCGGCGATGGCAGCCTTGATCGGGGCGAACGCGGTCTGCCCGGAGGCGGGACCGTCCCACATGTCGGCCTGCATCCCGAGTACGACCGCTGGGGCGCCGCGCTTCTCGGCGGCGTCGAAGATCCAATCGATCCATGTGACGGCAGCCGCCTCGCGCGCTGTGTACTCGCCCGTGCGAAGGGCCGTCTCGGCGGGCGTCTCGGGCAGCGCGGCGCCCGTCAGCGGATCGGTGCGGTCGCGGAACCAGGGCACCTGGCCGTCGTTGGAGCCGACGACGTGCACGACCCCGTAGCGCACGCCCGCGTCTTCCCACGTGACGTTCTCCGGGAACGCGCGCGACTGGGCCCGGACATGCGCCGTGCCGCCGAGCGTATGGCCAGGCTTGGCGAAGAACAGCTCGCGCAGCGTAGCCAGGCGCTCGGTGGGCACGTAGCCGCCGTTGTTCGCGCGGTGGCAGTCGGTCCACTCGTTGTCGCCGGGCGTGTAGACGAGCGGATCGTCGAACGTCTCGAAGTCCGCGAGACGCGCCGCGAAGTACGCGTCGTCGCAGCGGCTCGAGCCGTTCTTGATGTCGCCGAGGTGGATCACGCGCTCGACCTCGGTGTCGGCGTCGATCTCGCCGATCTCGGCCGGGAAGGCGGCGACCTGCGCCGCGCCGTAGGGGACGTCGCCGATCACCGCGAGCGTCTCGGCGCTCGACCGGTCGCCACCGCGCAGCCGCGGCGCGTCGACGACGATCAGCTCGGTGTCGTCGGGCTTGTCGCGGGCGATCCAGCGCCCGTCGCTGAACGGGTAGTTGTTGTCGTTGGCGATCAGCAGCCGCTCGCCGCCGAGGACCTCCAGGCTCTCGACGGACTGCAGCGGGAACGAAAACGGATCGCCGGCGCCGAACTCACCGAGGCGCGGAGGCGCCGAGATCCCGTCGGGATCGGCGATCGTGAGCAGGTCGAGCACGAGCCGCTTGACGAGCGTCCCGTCGGCGTCGGTGCGGCGCAGGTCGATCTCGTAGATCTTCTTCTGGCGTGCCGTGGCGCCCTGGGCGTCGTCGCGTTCGATCAGCACGAAGCGGTGTTCGTCGAGCGCGGTCATGTCGCCGATCACGGCGCCGGGGAAGCCCGGGTCCGTACGGTAGGACCACGTACGGCCGCTGTAGCGCTCTGCGCGCAGGTCGAACTCGTAGACGAGCCGGCGACGCGGGTCGGGGTCATCGCGCAGCGCGCCTTCGAGCATCGGGTACAGGCGCATGCCGTCGACCGAGCGCGCCATCGGCTCGAAGCCGCGGCTGGCGCGGATCGTCCAGCCGTCGGGCGCCGCGAGGTACGGGCTCTGCGGCGACCGCACGCCGGGCAGCTCGATCGGCGCCCTCAAGACCTTCCCGGTCGCATCGGTGTGCAGCAGGAAGGGGCCGAACTCCTCGCCGAACCAGAACGTCCCGTCCTTCGCGCGGCGGACGGACTCGAGGTCGAAGTCCGCGCCGGTCAGCAGCCGGTCAGGCCGCGTGAGCGCGAACGGGACGCGCTCGTCGGGGTCGCGCAGCGACAGGTGGCCGAGGATCTCGACCGTCCCGGCGCCGCCCCGTGCGGTGCGGAGCTCTGGCCGGATCCGGTACAGGCGCAGGAGGAAGTCCGCGGAGTTGCCCTTGGCGCCGTAGCCGTTGTCGGGCATGCCCCAGAACTCGCCGTGGCCGGCGTCCAGGACGGCCGAGAAGCCGGGGATCGGCTGGCCCGGGAACGGCGTCGTGACGCCGTTGTCCGGGGTGATCGCGGCGCCCGAGACGGGGCCCGGCTGGTAGGAGTCGGACGGCAGGATCGCGCGGCCCAGCAGGGTCGCGCCGGCGTCACCCGCGGCGTACGCCGCGGGTGCGGCGAGCGCGGCTGTCACGGTCGCGGCGCAGAGCAGGCGAAGCGCGCGCATCAGTCGATCGCCCCGTCGCGCGCGTCGACCGCGGTGTCGGGATAGTCGGAGAAGACGCCGTCCACGCCAAGCCCGAAGAACCGCTCGTACTCACCGATCGCGTCGCCCCAGGCCGCGAGGTCGGCGCCGCGGCGCAGCTCGAGCGGGAGGAAGTTGTTCTCGTTGCGGAACGTGTACGGGTGCACCAGCAGGCCGGCCGCGTGCGCGTCGGTCACGAACGACGTCGCCGGCAGCGACGTCTGCGTCCCGTCGCGCGGCACGATGTAGTCCTTCGACGGCCCGATGGCGTCGGCGTAGCGCGCGACGCTCGCGAGGCCCGCCGGAGTCGAGAGCTCGCCGTACGTGCGTGTCGAGCCGTCCGCTGGTCGCGCGTTGCGCCCGCCGAGCAGTTGGACCAGCGGCACGTCGATGCGCCGGTTCAGTGCCTCGAGGTTCTGCACCTCGAAGGACTGGATGAACACCTTCGAGCGGCGCTTGTCGAGCTTATGCGCGCGCAGCGTGTCGACGAGCGGGTCCTCGAGCGCCAGCCCGATCGAGCGGAAGTAGCTCGGGTGCTTGGTCTCCGGGTAGATGCCGATCGGCCGCCCGAGCTCGCGGCTGAGCTTCCTGGTGAGCCAGATGACGCCGTCGAGCGTCGGCACGCGGTAGCGCCCGTCGTAGATCGTGTTGCGCTGGCGCAGCGGCGCGATGCGCTCCTTCGCGCGTAGCGTGCGCAGCTCGGCGAGCGTGAAGTCCTCAGTGAACCAGCCCGTCAGCGAGACGCCGTCGATGACCTTCGTCACGCGCCGGGTCAGGAACTCCGGGTGGTCGGCGACGTCGGTCGTCGTCGAGATCTCGTTCTCGTGGCGAGCGACGAGGACGCCGTCCTGCGTCGCGACGAGGTCGGGCTCGACGAAGTCCGCGCCCATCCGCGCGGCGAGCTCGTAGGCCGCGAGCGTGTGCTCGGGACGGTGGCCGGACGCGCCGCGATGACCGATCACGAGCGGGGCGGCCCGATCCTTCTCGGCCGCCGTGGCGGGGGTGGTGAGCACCGGTGGCAGGAGCATCGTGGAGGCGAGGACGGCGAGCAGGCGAGAAGATCGGTTCATGCGCGACAGCCAACAGCCCGCGCGAGCGGTCGGGGTGTCCGGCTGGTGACGCAGGCGTGACCATCGCGTGACGACGTCGTTCACATCATTTTCACGACGACTTCACGCCCGGGTAACCGGTCACCCGCCGCAGCGCGACGACCCTCCCCGACGATGGAGGCAAGCCACGGCGAGCTCGTCAGGATCGGCGACCTGGAGATCAGGGCGGGCGAGGGGCTCGTGCTCGCCAACGGGCGCGCGCTGACGCTGTCGGTGCGCGAGTTCGACCTGCTCGTCGCGCTCGCGCGCAACGCCGGACGGATCGTTTCGCGCGAGGATCTCTACCGGCTCGCATGGGGCGGGACGCTGCGCCGCGGTGACCGCTCGTGCGACGTCTACGTCCACAAGCTGCGATCGAAGCTCGAAGAGGCGCTGCCCGGCATGCGCTTCATCCACACGCACGTGGGCTTCGGCTACCGCCTCGATCCCGCCCCTTCACATCCTTTTCACACGACGGCCACAGCTCCGTAACAGCATGGCGGGCCTGCGCTGGGACCGTCGGGTCGTTATGCGAACTCCTAGAGGAGGAACACCTTGAAGCTCCAGCGCTACGTCGCTGCGCTCGCCGGTTGCAGCGCCCTCGCCTTCGGCGTGGCCGCGTGCGGGGACGACGACACCACCAGCAGCGACAGCGGGAGCACGACCCCCGCCGCCGACAACTCGAGCCTCAGCGGCTCGATTCGCATCGACGGCTCGTCGACGGTGCAACCGGTGGCGGAAGCCGCCTCCGAGCTGTTCGGGGAATCCGCACCGAACGTCCAGATCACGGTCGGCGGCGCCGGCACGGGCGACGGCTTCGAGCGCTTCTGCCGCGGCGAG
>JBKJNH010000275.1:0-2684 GCA_046596055.1 Candidatus Eiseniibacteriota bacterium | reverse complement strand
AACTGCGCGGGCGCGTCGTCTCGCGCGTCTCGCCGGATCTGCGCGTCGTCGCGAACGTGTTTGCGGGAACCGCGCAGCCGAACGGCGACGACGACCGCCTGGTCGAGCGCTTCGGCGGCGATGCTCGCGCGTCGTGGAAGCAGTTGTGGATGCTCGCGTCGGCCCGCTTCAACGACTGGGGGCCCTACGACTACCACCGCGACTTCAACCTCACGTTCCCGATCCAGCTCGCCGCGGACGTGGCCTACACGCTGGGCACGCCGCGCTGGTTCGCGGACGTCCCGCAGACCAGGTTCGGCGTCGGCGTGAAGTGGCGCTCGCTCGACCGTTACTCGCCGCGTTACGCCCCGGGTTATGTCCCGGGTCCCGACGGAACGCCCGTGCCCGACCCGACGATCCCGGCGCCCGACGGTAACGAGTGGGAGATCCGCACGACGCTCAGCTTCGCCCTCTAGGCGAGCGGCCCGGCGCCCGCGATGCGCCCGCGGGCCGCGTCCGGCTCGGCAAGCCAGCAGGCCGCCTCGTGCCCGCCGGCGAACTCGAACCGCGGCGGCTCCTCCATTCGACAACGCTCCATGGCGTGCGGACACCGTGGGTGGAACCGGCAGCCCGACGGTGGGGTGCGGAGGCTCGGCGGGATTCCAGGAATGCTGACCGCGTCGCGCACGTCGCCGTGCACGGAGGGGAAGGCCCGAAGGAGGCCCTGCGTGTAGGGGTGTCGCGGCGCCGCCGCGAGCTCGCGCGCCGCGGCGATCTCGGCGATCCGCCCGCCGTAGAATACGACGACGCGGTCGGAGACCTGGAGCATCCGCCCCAGGTCGTGGGTGATGAAGAGCACGGCGAACCCCCGCTCGCGCTGGAGCTCGCGCACGCGGGCCAGGATGTCGCGCTCCACGATCACGTCGAGCGCTGTCGTCGGCTCGTCGAGGATGACGAGTGACGGCTCGAGCGCCAGGGCGAGCGCGATCCCGACGCGCTGACGCATGCCCCCCGACAACTGATGCGCGTATGCGTCGAGCCGCTCGACGGGGATGCCCACCATCTCGAGGAGCTCGGCAGCACGGGCTCGTCCTCCGCCCCGGGCGCCGTGCGCCGCCAGCGTGTCGAGAATCTGCTCGCCCACGGGGATCACGGGATTGAGCGCCTGCATCGCGCTCTGGATCACGATCGAGATCCGGCTCCAGCGCAGCCGCCGAAGTTCCGCCTCCGTCATCGCGAGAAGATCGTTCCCCTCGAACACGACGCTCCCGCCGCCGATCACCGCGGGCGGCGGAAGGATGCGCAGGATGGCCTGGGCGAACGTCGACTTGCCGCTGCCCGATTCCCCGACGACGCCGACCGTCTCGCCACGCCGCACCTCGAGCGAGACGCGGTCGACCGCGCGCACGGGCCCCTCGGGCGTGACGTAGTCGACGCACAGGTCGCGGATGGAGAGGAGCGGCTCAGCCACGATCGATCACCGTCGGCGTCGAGCGCCCGGGCTTCCGCCCGCGCTCGAGCAGGTAGGCGCGCCACGCCCGCTCGAGTTGGAGGCGCGGATTCGAGATCTCATCGAAGCCCGAGTTGAGCATGGTGAGCGCGAAGCCCACGAGCGCCACGCACAGCCCGGTCGGCGCGAACGTCCACCACGCGCCGGTCAGCAGCGCCGAGTCATTCTGCGCCCAGTAGAGGTTCGTCCCCCAGGTGACCATCGAGACGTCGCCGAGTCCCAGAAACTCGAGGCCGACCTGTGCGCCGATCGCATACACGGTACTGCCGATGAACTGCGCCACGAGGATCGAGGTCATCGTCGGCAGGATCTCGCGCGTCACGATGCGCCAGTGCGACTCGCCGGCCACGATGGCGGCGGAGACGAAGTCCTTGCGCCGGGTCGCGAGTGTCTGGGCACGCAGGACGCGCGCATTCCAGGCCCAGCCGGTCACCACCAGGACGAATGCCAGCGTCCACGGACCCGACGGCAGGTAGGCGGCGATCACGATCGCCAGCGGCAGCCCGGGCAGGACGAGGAAGACGTTGAACAGGAGCGAGAGAAGGGCATCCACCCGGCCGCCGAAGTACCCGGCCGTCACGCCGAGCAGCGCCCCGATCGTCACGACGAGCGCGCCGACTGCGAAGCCGATGGCGAGCGACGCCCCCGTCCCGGCCACGAGCTGGGCGAACGCGTCCTGCCCCTGCCCCGTGGTCCCGAGCCAGTGCGCGGCGGACGGCGGCTGGAGCGGGATCGCGATCGGCTCGGTCGGATCGCCGACCAGGAAGCGGCCGAACAGCGCGACCAGCGCGAAGACGACGAGCATCCCGACGCCGAACGCCGCCTTCGGGTCGTGCCGGACGGCGGCCCGCAGAGCGCCCCACCCACCCGCGCGCGTCGTCGAGCCCGCGCTCACGACGCCACCCGCGTGCGCGGATCGAGCCACAGCGAGACGAGGTCGACGACCAGGTTTGCGCCGAGCACACCGAGCGTGATGACGAGGAAGACGCCCTGCATGAGTGCAAAGTCCTGGCTGCGCACGGCCTGGACGAGCAGGTACCCCTGCCCGGGGTACGAGAACACGATCTCGGTGAGCAGCGAACCGCCGAGCACGAAGCCGAGCGCCATCCCGAACCCGGTCACGCTCGGCAGGAGCGCGTTCCGCGCGGCGTAGCGCAACACGACGCGAGACGGTGCGAGGCCCTTGGCCATGGCC
>JBKJNH010000182.1:0-4160 GCA_046596055.1 Candidatus Eiseniibacteriota bacterium | reverse complement strand
TCCGACCTGAACCTCGACGACATGATCACGGGGGCTCGTTGGAGCCTTCAGATCGCCCAGGCTGCATTCTAGGACGCGGTTGTCCCTCCCGGCGCGGGGTCGGAGAGGAATGACGTCGAGAGGTTCTCCGGTGAGAGAACGTCGAGAGGCGAGCCCTTCGGGCGGAGATGGCGGGATGGGTGCGATCGACCCGATCACGGGCAGGGCGGCGGCAGCTTCTGCGGCGGCCCTGGTGATCGGGAAGAGCGCAGGCGAACGCGAGAGCGTCGCCCGCGCACTGCACCGGGAGCAGCGTGGGCCGGATGGGCCGTTTCTTCGGATCGATTGCTCGACCGACGAGCCCCTTCTGAGTCGAGCGCTCCAAGGTTGGCTCGTCGGGACTTCAGGAGGCGACTCCCCGCAACTCCTGAACCGACTCGAAGGCGGAAGTCTCTTTCTCGACGAGATCGAGACGCTGGGTGTCGAGACGCAGTCTCTCCTGCTCGACTTCCTGACCCGGGCTTCGAGGGTCAAGGACGATGCAGAGGGTGCGTCCTCTGGCACGGGCCAACCCTGGAAAGGCGTGTTGATCGCCGGCAGCGTGTCATCGCTCCGGCGGGTTGTGCGGGATCGAGGCTGGTCGTCCGGACTGGCCGAACGTCTCGAACAGGTTCGGATCGTCCTGGATCCGGACGACGTCGACTCGAGGGAGTCCTGACCCGAGAGACCGGCGGCAGCAAGGGGGCCGTAACGCAGCGCAGGCAGCACCAGTACTTGAAACAGGCGCGACGGGGGTCGCAACGCAGCACAGGCTGATACGCCCGGCTACAGGCGTGGGGGCCGTGACGCTACGCAAGAACGATGAAAGGGAGCCATGATGGCTCCCTTTTTCGTTTCTGGGGCCGGTCCGTGGGCCTTGCAGGGTGTGACTTGCAGGGTTGACCCGGGACCCTCCCGAGGTCCAGACTCGATCCATCGCTTCCGGGCAATCCTCCAGCGGTGGATGGATCGGCTGCTCGCCCGGCAACGAGATCGATCTCCGGCCACCCGTCGGAAGTACCCCGACGACGGCTGCGGAGCCTTGCAGTGGCCCGGGGATTGCTCACGGAAGAGGTGTCTCGTGAGAGGAGCTCGCCTCGCACACGAGGAGGGGTGGCCGCAGGCCATTTGCTGCGACGCCCGATCCCCTTGCCTGCGTGGCGTTTGACGACGTATCTCGACCCCCTGGAGGGAGGTCCCGTGCTCTATTCGGCCCCGGTTGCTGAACAGGCCACCCCTGTAATCCCCGCCCGCCCTGTGGCCGCCTCGCGCCGCCTTCGGGCGCTGGCCGGCCTGATCCTGTCCGCCGCGCTGCTGCTGCCGGCCGAGTTCGCCCCCCTCGCCGAGGCGGCGGGAACGACCTCGAGCTCGACGACGGCCAGGAAGAAGACCACCACGGCGAAGGCTCCCACGAAGAAATCCACGGTCAAGAAGTCATCCTCCGGCAAGAGCACAGTGAAGAAATCGTCGACCGCCAAGAAGCCCGTCAAGAAGTCGGCAAGGAAGTCGAGGCTCAAGTCGAAGAAGCGCGCGGTGAAGAAGGGCCGGCGCCCGGCCGCCTACGCCGGCGGCGTCAACGCCCGGGCCGCGATCATCCTCGACGCGAAGACCGGGGAGGTCCTGTTCGACAAGAACTCGGGCCAGGCCATGCCGATCGCGAGCCTGACCAAGATCATGACGACGATGGTGTACCTCGAGACGAAGCCGGACCTGACGCGCCGGGCGATGGTCACGCGCGAGGACCTGGCGGGCTCGGGGCACACGCGCCTGCGCGCCGGCGAGATCGTCACCATGCGCGACCTGCTTCACCTCGCGCTCCTGTCCTCGGACAACGCGGCGACGCGGTCGCTGGTGCGCAACTCGGACCTGGAGCGCGAGGAGTTCCTCGCGCGCATGAACCGCAAGGCGCAGGTCATGGGCCTGCACCAGACGCGCTTCGTCGAGTTCACGGGTCTCTCGGAGCAGAACGTCTCGACCGCGACCGAGTATGCGCAGATCCTCAAGCGCGCCGGCACGGAGCCGATGATCTCGCACATCACGACGCTGCCCGATTACACGTTCCGCAGCTCGAAGAAGGACTACCACCTGGTGAACACGAACCGCCTGTGCCGCTACGGCGTGTTCGACGTCCGGGGGGGCAAGACGGGCTTCATCAGCGAGGCGGGCTACTGCCTCGCCACCTGGGTCTCGACCCGCTCGCGCGACGTGATCTCGGTCGTGCTGGGTGCCCCGTCGAACTCGGTGCGCTTCTCCGAGACGCGTCGGCTGATCGATCGCTGGGCGGCGACGCCGGCGGTGCACGCGACGGTGGTGCCGGCCGAGGAGTCGCAGCTCGCGCAGGCGAGCGGGGCCAACTAGGAGCCTGTCCGAGTAACCACCCGGACTTCGGTTGATGGACGATTCGTGTGGCCGGAACTTTGCATCATGTCTGCCTCCAGGGGTCCGGAGCGAACTCGCTTCGGACTCCTCTCATCTTCCAGCCCAGGCCCGGTGCAGTTTCAGCAGATTGTGTGCGGTGCTGACCAGCGCCCACTCCTGCTGTACCCGTTCAAGTCCGCGGCGCAGGAACTGGCGGAACCCTCGCGCCTGCTTGATCTGTCCGAACGGGGGCTCGGCGATCACCTTGCGTCTCGAGTAGATCCTGTGGCCCCGCTTGGTGCGCAGCTTGCGTTGCATCCGCTCCTTGCGCGAGAGGCCCGCCGGCGGGCGCCCTCGCGGGGCTGGCGGCACGATCGCACCGTGTTTCATTCGCCCGGTCGCAATGAACGCTTCGATTTTCTGTGCCTCGAGATGAGCCACGTTCGATTCCGACCAGTAACCCGCATCGGCCACCAGTTGCTTCGGTTTCCGGCGCAACACCCGGCGGATCGCAGCGATCGCCGGCTTCAACTGCTCGGCATCCGGCGAGCTCGACGTCACGTGCTGCGAGACGATCACCTGGGCATGTTCATCGACCGCGATCTGCGCGTTGTAGCCCTGGATGTAGCCGTCGCCGGTCTTCTGGATCTTCGACTCCGGATCGGTGAAGTTGCGCTGCGCCTTGTCCGGCGGCCGGGCGTCCGTCGCATCCTTCCCCGCGGCTTTGGCGCGCTCGCGCGCCTCGGCTTCCAGCGCCGCCTTGGCCTCGCGGATCACCTTCAACCGGCTGTCGCGTCGCGCCAGCTCGGCGGGCAACTCGTTGCCACTCCGGTCGGCGCCGTAGAGCTCGTCCTCCTCGCGGTCGGTCGCCTCGGCGCGCTCCATGATCTCGCGCACCTCGCGCTTGATCTGCGACTCCTTCTCGATCATCCGGCGGTAGCTCATCGCCTTGTGCTTCGAGGCGTTGGCCTTGATCTTCGTCCCGTCGATCGCCACGCGGCCCAGCTTGACCAGTCCCGACTTCTGACAGAGCTTCAGGATCTGCTCGAACAGCTCCGACAGCGCCACCCCGTGCAGCTTCCGGAAGTCGCTCAGCGTGCGGAAGTCCGGCTGGTTTCCCGCCGCCAGGTAGCGGTAAGCCACGCTGTCGACCAGCTTCTCGGCCAACCTCCGCGACGAGTACGTCCCTGTGCAGTAGCCATAGAGCAGAAGCTTGGTCATCATCCGCGGGTGATACGGCGGGTAGCCGCGCTCCTCGCTGTACGTGTCTTCGATCGCCGAGAGATCCAGCTCGTCCACCACCTCGCTGACGAACCGCGCCAGGTGGTGCTCCGGAAGCCACTCCTCGATCGACGGCGGAAGCAGCAACAGCTGATCGGGCTGGTACGGCCGAAAGGTCTTCATGGCGACGATTATCCACGGCCCTCAAGAGCTTGCGAGGGGAATGTGGTTACTCGGACAGGCTCCTAGTGCTCCATTGGCCTCAATCAAGACGGACGGCGTCCACTTCCACGTTGGAGTGCCAGGTAGCATGCCCTGGGGTCCGGATACTTCCGTTGGCAAGCATGGTGAAGATGAGCCCGTGTACTGCTTATAGTAGGCAAACATTCCTGAACGGTACTCTGGACAAATGATCTCTCCACTTGCTGCTTGCACGACAACAACGGTCAACAGCAAACTCACTCCAATTCGCGACCAGATGCGTGGCACCTTACTATCTCCTTTCTCTGGTCGTATCACCAAGCGCTCGTGCAAGTTGCTGTGCATACGGAGCCGATAGTAGT
>JBKJNH010000151.1:0-4159 GCA_046596055.1 Candidatus Eiseniibacteriota bacterium | reverse complement strand
GCGCGGCACCATCGTGTTGGTGAACATCACGCCGTGGCCGACGAAGACCCGATCCCCGATCTCCAGTCACACCTTCGTCTGCGAGGGCGTGGAGATCGGGGATCGGGTCTTCGTCGGCCACGGCGTGATGTTCACCAACACGATGGTGCCGCGCGCCACCAATGCCGATGGCGCCCTGCAGACCGAGGCCGACTGGAAGCTCGAGAAGACCTTGATCGGGGACGACGCCTCGATCGGCTCCGGGTCGGTGATCCTGTGCGGGATCTCGATCGGCGCGGGCGCCATGATCGGTGCCGGCGCGGTGGTGACGAAGAGTGTTCCCGCCGGGGAGATCTGGGTCGGCAACCCGGCCCGGTTCCTGCGCAAGGTGGCGGATTGAGCGGGACCCCACGCGTCGTCGCGACCTTCCCGTTCCATGACGAGAAGGGGAAGCTCGCGCTCCTGGTTCCGCGGCTCGCCGCCGCCCCGGTCGACCTGTGGCTGCCGGTCGACGACGGTTCTTCCGACGGGGGCGCCGACCTGCTCCGTGCGGTCGGGATCGAACCGCTGCGGAACGACGCGCGGCGCGGGATCGGATTTTGCCTCAAGCGGGTGGTCGCCGAGGCGCGGGCTCGCGGCGCCTCGATCCTGGTCGTGATGGCGGGCAACAACAAGGACGACCCGGCCGAAATCGCCAGGCTGCTCGCGCCGTTGCTGGAGGATCGGGCCGATTACGTCCAGGGCAGCCGGTTCCTGCCCGGCGGCTCGAGCCCGCACCTTCCGCCGTTCCGCTGGGCGGCGATCCAGCTCCTGAGCGCGTGGTTCCGGCTCTCGATGGGTCGCCCGTGCACCGACCTGACCAACGGTTTCCGGGCGTACCGGCTCTCGATCTTCGATCACCCCGACGTGGACATCGAGCAGGATTGGCTGGACGACTACGAGTTCGAATACTACGTCCACTGGAAGGCGTACAAGCTCGGCTTCCGCACCTGCGAGGTTCCCGTGACCAAGACCTATCCGGGAGTTCGCGGAGTCGAGTACAGCAAGATCAAGCCCTTCACGGGTTGGTGGCGCATGCTCCGCCCGTTCGTGTTCCTCGGCCTGGGCATCAAGAAATAGGAGAGTGACGTGGTCCACGATCCTGGTACGCGCCCTGCGGTGAAGGTTCCCTTCTTCGATCTCGCGGAGCAACTCGCGGGCATCCGCCCCGAGATCGACACCGCCCTGGCCGGTGTGCTCGCCGACGGCGGCTTCACCAACGGCTCCGCCGTCGCCGCGTTCGAGGAACAGTTCGCGGGCTACTGTGGAGTCGGCCACGCCATCGCGGTGAACAACGGCACGAGCGCGCTTCACGTCGCGCTGCGCGCGCTCGGGATCGGCCCTGGGGACGAGGTCGTCACGGTCTCCATGAGCTTCGTGGCGACGGCGTGGCCGATCCTCTACACGGGCGCGCGCCCGGTGTTCGTCGACGTGGACCCGGCGCGGATGACGATGGATCCCTCGTCGCTTCGCAAGGCGGTGACGTCCCGCACGCGGGCGATCATCGTCGTGCATCTCTACGGCCAAATGGCCGACATGGACCCCATCCTCGCGATCGCCCGCGAGCACGCGATCCCGGTTGTCGAGGATTGCGCGCAGTCGCAGGGAGCCGAGTATCGCGGGAAGCGTGCCGGGTCGCTGGGCGCCATCGGCTGCTTCAGCTTCTACCCCAGCAAGAACCTGGGGGCCTACGGCGAGGCGGGCGCCGTCGTCACGAACGACCCCGCGCTGGCGGCGACATGCCGCATGTTGCGCAACCACGCGATGGCCGAGAAGTACCTGCACGTGGACATCGGCTACAACTACCGGATGAACAGCTTCCAGGGCGCCGTGCTGCAGGTGAAGCTTCGTCATCTCGAGGCGTGGACACTTCGGCGCATCGCGCTCGCGGAGCGCTACGATCGCCTGCTCGCCGGCGCGGCCGTCACCCGCCCGGTCCTCGCGCAGGATGGACGCCACGTGCACCATCTCTACGTAATCCGCCATCCGCGGCGCGACTGGCTGCGCGAGGAGCTCGCGAAGCGCGGGGTCGAGACCACCGTCCACTACCCGCTGGCGATCCACCAGCAGCCGGTGCTCGAGAAGTACGGATTCGAGCGCCAGGATCTCGCGCACACGGAGGCGATCGCGCGCGAGTGCATCAGCCTGCCGCTCTACCCCGAGATGCCCGACGAGCACGTCGACGTCGTGTCCGCCGCCATCCACGACGTCCTGCGCGCGGGATAGACGCGGTTCAGCCCCGCCACGCGAGCGCGAGCGAGCCGAGGATACAGAGGACGAGTGCGCCGCCGGCCACCACCTTGGCCCGGCGCGCTCCCAGCCGTCGGCCGAGGGCGACGAGCCCGATGGCGGCGGCCACGACGACGCACCACTCGGTCGGGAAGCGATAGCGGCCGATCAGGTACACGGGCACCAACACGGCGCCCTGCCCCAGCCAGACGAGGCCGGGCAGGAGGACACGGGGGCGGGACCAGGCAAGCCCGAGCGCCACGAGCGCGCCCAGCATCGCGAAGCGATGGACCCAGAGGTTGGCGTCGCGCCCGCGAATCGGACCCAGGTAGATGAATGCGCGCTGCGCGACCGCCTTCGCGACATGCACGGGGTGTTCGCGGATTCGCTGCACGGTCAGCGCGCGAAAGTGGCGGTCGAACCCGATCTCGCCCATTTCCATGTTCTGGCCCATCCACACGTAGGCTGGCAGGACGTCGCCGTCGGTCGTGCCCGCCCACGCCGTGGCTCCGCCGTTGGTCGTGAAGGGCACGAGGGCATGCAGCACGCGGGCGTTGCGCACGGGCCACGGCGCCCACACGAGGAGAGCCGCGAGGCCGAACGCCACGGCCGCCCGCCGATCCTTGAACAACAGCCACAGCCCGAGCGCCCCGGCCAGCCCCAGCCCCACGGGCCGGACGAGGATCGCGGCCGCGGTCAGGCCGCCGGCGAGCAGGACGAGGGCGAGCGAGCGTCGTCGGATCGCGACCAGGACGAGCCACGTGGCGAGCACGGTGAGCACCTCGTACAGGATCTCGCTCTCGACGACGCTGGCATGCCCCCACGACACCGGCCAGGCGAGGCGCAGGGCGAACGCGATCCACGCCGCGCGGGCGCCCGCCAGTTCGCCCGCGATCCCTCCCACGAGGGCGGCCGCCAGGCCGTTCATCGCACCCTGGATCGCGAGCACGGTCGTGACGCTGCCGACCGCGAGGACCATCGCGAGGAACACCGGGTATCCCGGCGCGCGGAACGCGTACAGGTCGAGCCCCGGCATGTGGGATTCCTGGTAGCGGATCCCGTCGCCCGCGAGAATGGAACGGGCGATCGCCTCGAAGGCGAGGCTGTCGGGTTGGATGTGCGGAATCGGCAACAACGGCGCGATGCAGGCGCCGATCGCCGAAGCGAGAAGGGCCAACCAGGCGAGCGGATACCGTTCGAGCCGGATCACGGCCGCACCGCTTCGAGCACCATCGTCTCCCACGTGACGTGCTCGACGCCGCCGACGGTCTGGGCGTGCGTCTCGAGACCACGCAGCGCCGGATCGGCGCTCTGGTTGAGGGAGTGACGCGTCACCTCCCCGAAGCCGGCGCGCGCCAACTCGGCGCGCAGCGTGGGCTCGTCGTAGAGGAACACGTGGCCCCAGGCCCGCATCGCGTGGTTGAGCACGTCGACCGCACGCGGCTCGACGGCGTCGGCGGGGAAGGTGGCGGCGATCCAGCGCACGTACGACGCGCCCGCGGCATCGGCGGTCGGGGTGGCGACGAGGCCGGCGAGTCGCGCCAGGTCCGGCGTGGCCAGGCGCAGGCGACCTCCGGGGCGCAGCACGCGGCACGCCTCGGCCAGCATCGTGCGGCCGCCCGGCAGCGGCACGTGCTCGATCATGTGCTCGGAGTGGATGCGATCGAACGAGGCGTCGGCGAACGGGAAGGGCTGCGTCGCATCGAGGTGGAGCACGCCGGGAGCAACGCGCGGGTCGAGGTCGGTGGCGAGCCAGCCCGCCGGCGGATGATGCCCGGCGCCGAGCGTGAGGCCGCGCGCGCCCGGAGCCGTGGCGCCGAGATATCGTGCGATCGCGGAACCCCGGGTCGCCCGCCAGCCCGCGCGCCGCGCGGCGAGCAGGGCGGACTGGACGGTCTTCGCCGCGTGGAAC
>JBKJNH010000389.1:0-17125 GCA_046596055.1 Candidatus Eiseniibacteriota bacterium | reverse complement strand
GTCGCCGCGGGCGGCGGAGACGTCAAGCCGGAGCCGCACATCGATCGGGCGGCGGGAGAGATCGGCAGCGCCTGGCCCGTCTTCTTGCCCGACGGCGAGCGCTTCCTGTTCATCGGCACTCGCGCGGAGGCGTCGTTCGGCGGAAACATCCGCCTCGGCCGCCTCGGCTCGCTCGATTCGAAGCTCCTCGGACGCTCGGACGGCCGCGTCGAATACGCTCCCGGGGACTGGATCCTGTTCCTGCGCGGGACGACGCTCGTGGCGCAGAAACTCGATGTCGGGGCGGGAAAGCTCACCGGCGAGCCCATTCGCCTCGCCGACGACGTGCGCGTGGGGAGCTCGCAGGGACACTTCTCGGTTTCGCACAACGGGCTGCTTGCATTCTCGCTCAATCCCGGGGCCGTCGATCGCACGCTTCATGTGGCGGATCGCCGCGGCATGCTCGATCCGCAGGAGGTGGTGAAGGGCACGATCTTCAATGCGCGCCCGTCGCCGGACGGCCGCCGCATCCTGTACCAGCGCACGAGCGCCAGCTCGAGCCCGTTCGGCGATACGTATGTCTTCGACCTCGATCGGCGCACGGACACGCGATTGACGTTCACGAATGACGCCGTCCGCAACTCGCAGTGGTCGCCGGATGGTCGGCGTTTTGCCTACCAGGTGCGACTCGCGCCCGGCGTGTGGACGCTGCGCATCGGCTCGACCGACGGGCTCGGGGTTCAGGACTCCATTTCGTATCCCGCAGGGAATGCGGTCCACCTCTGGCAGTGGTCGGGCGTCGATTCGTCGTTGACCGTCTTCACGGACGCCGGCCGGGTGACCACGGTGCCGCTCACGGGCGCGGTGCGTGAGCCCCGGGCGCTGCTCGACTCGACGCTCGCCGCCTACCAGCCCACCGTCTCGCCCGATGGGCGCTGGCTCGCCTATGCCTCGGGAACGCCGCCCCAGATCTTCGTCCACAGCCTTCGCGGGGACCCGGGGCGCTGGCAGGTGTCGACGGTGAGCGGTTTCATGCCGCGGTGGACGCGCGCCGGGCGCGAACTGGTGTTCGAGACGATCGATGGCAAGCTCATGTCGGCGGAGATCGAGACGACGAGCGGATTCCGTGCCGGGATGCCGCAGGAACTGTTCCGGGTTCCCATGAGCTCGGGGGGACTCGGCCTGCCGTCATGGTCCGTCACCGCGGAAGGCGAGCGCTTCTTCGTCTTCACGCCACCGCGTTCCACGACGGTCGCCAAGCTCGAGGTGGTCACCGACTTCACGAAGCTCCTGAACCGCAAGTGAGCGCATGAGCCTCGTCGCCGGAACGAAACTCGGTCCCTACGAGATCACCGCGCCGCTCGGCGCGGGCGGTATGGGCGAGGTGTATCGCGCGCGCGATCCGCGGCTCGGTCGCGACGTGGCGATCAAGGTGCTGCCGCTCGCGCTCACGGCGAACGCCGAGTCCCGCGCCCGCTTCGAGCGCGAGGCGCGCACCATCTCGTCGCTCAATCATCCGCACATCTGCACGCTGCACGACATCGGGCGCGAGGGTGACACCGACTACCTCGTGATGGAGCTGATCGAGGGCGAGACTCTTGCCGCGCGGCTGGCGCGCGGACCGCTTGCGCCGCCCGATGTCCTGAAATTCGGCGCCCAGATCGCCGACGCGCTCGATCGCGCACATCGCGCCGGCGTGATCCACCGCGACCTGAAGCCCGGCAACGTGATGGTCACGAAGTCGGGTGCCAAGCTCATGGACTTCGGGCTGGCGCGCGCCACGGGGCTGGCCGCGACGCCGGCCAGTGCATCCGGCGCAACGATGGCGCCGTCGCCCACGATCGCCGGCCCGCTCACCGCCGAGGGCTCGGTCGTCGGCACGTTCCAGTACATGGCGCCCGAGCAACTGGAGGGCCGCGAGGCCGACGCGCGCAGCGACCTGTGGGCACTCGGTTGCCTGCTCTACGAGATGGCCACGGGCAAGCGCGCGTTCGACGGCGCCACGCAGGCCAGCGTGATCAGCGCGATCATGCGCGACATGCCGCGCCCCATGGTCGAGCTCGTGCCGATGTCACCGCCGGCGCTCGACCGGCTCGTCGGTGCATTGCTGGCGAAGGATCCCGACGAGCGCGTGCAGACCGCGCACGACGCAAAGCTGCAGTTGCAGTGGGCGGCCCAGCCGGGGACGAGCGTGGCTTCTGGCGCAATGCCGACTCCCGACGGCGTCGGGCGGCGCGGCGAGCGAAGCCTGCTTCTCGCCGCCGTGAGCTTTGCCCTCGCGCTGCTTGTGGCCGTCGCCTGGTTCCTGCCGCTGGGGCGCAGCTTCGGCCGCGACGCCACGCGCGCTCGCCTCACGGTGCAGGCGCCTCCTGGCGTTCTCCTCGCGGACAACGCCAACGCCTCGGCACTCTCTCCCGACGGTCGCATGATTGTGTTCGTCGGCTTCGACTCGAGCGGGACGAGCCGGCTATGGGTCCGCGCTCTCGACGAGCTCGAGCCCCGCCTGCTCCCCGGAACCGACCACGCCTTGCAAGCGTTCTGGTCGCCCGACAGCCGCTGGCTGGGGTTCTTCGCCAACGGGAAGATGCGCAAGGTCCCGATCGCCGGCGGACAGGTCGAGGTCCTCGCCGACGCGCCGGATCCGCGAGGCGCCGCCTGGGGCGAGATGGGGACGATCGTCTTCGCCCCGAGCGCGACCGGCGGCTTCTCCACCGTCTCCGCGGACGGCGGCGCGGTGAGCCCGCTGCTCGCGCCGGACTCGACGCGCAAGGAGACGTCGCTGCGCTTTCCCATGCTGCTGCCCGACGGCAAACGCTTTCTCTTCGTCGCCCTGCCGCGGCGGAATGGCGAGTTCGACGTCTACCTCGGGGAGTTCGGCTCGACGTCTCGGCGGCTGGTGACGCGTGCCGCCGCAGCCCCGATCTACGCCGCGCCCGGATTTCTCGTGACGGCCCATGGGGCGCGGTTGACCGCCGATCCATTCGACGCCAGAACCGGCAAGGTGACGGGCAAGTCGATCCCGCTGGCTGCGGCTCCGGTGGGCTACAACATCGACGGTGCGGCCGTGGCTTCGGCATCGCGCAACGGCACGCTTGCATACTCGTCCTTCTCGCTCCGGAACACCGGACTGGTCTGGCTCGATCGCGCGGGGCGGGAGGTGGGACAGATTCCGGTCGCGACGGGATGCTGGATCACTCCCCTGATCTCGCCCGACGGACGCCACGCGATCGTCAGCCGGATTCTCTCCAACTACGAGCTGGATCTCTGGCGCGTCGACCTCGAGACCGGCGAGGCGAGCCGGATGACGTTCGCCCCGGCGCACGTGCAGGGCTTGATCGCGTGGGCCCCCGATGGAAACCGCTTCGTGATGAACTACATTCCGCAGGGTGCTGGTGACCTCTACATCCAGTCGACCGATGGCGGCGAGCCGACGATGTTGTACGAATCCCCGATCCTGTTCAAGAACCCCGCATCGTGGTCGCCCGATGGAAAGTTCGTCGTGTTTTACCAGCCGGGCGCGCGCACGGGCTGGGACGTCTGGGCGGTGCCGACGGAGGGGAAGCACGAGCCGATCCCGATCGTCAACACGCCCGCCAACGAGGTCGGCGGCTGGATCTCGCGCGACGGACGGTGGGTCGCCTTCGGATCCGACGGATCGGGACCGGGCGAGCTGTACGTCCAGGCATTCCCCGGTCCCTCGGTTCGCACCCGCATTTCCGGCTCGACCGTCGGAGGCGGCGCCGGTCCGTGCTGGTGGTCCCGCGATGGGCGCGAGTTCCTGTTCGCCGCGGGCACGAGCATTCGCGTCGCCACGATCGAGCCGGGACCGATCTTCCGGATCGGCCCGTCGCGCGTCCTGTTCGAGGCCGGGGAAGGCTTCGCGGGACTTTGCCCGACTCCGGATCACGACCGATTCCTTGCGGCAAGAGTCGACGGGAGCTACGCCCCGGCCGCGATCGTTGTCGACCTGAACTGGATGTCAGGGGCACGGAAACCGTGACCCTCGCTGCGGGCTTGCGTCTCGGTCCCTATGAGATCCTCGCTGCGCTCGGTGCCGGCGGGATGGGCGAGGTGTACCGCGCGCGCGATACGCGCCTCGAACGCGAGGTCGCGCTCAAGGTGCTACCCGCCGCGACGCGCACGGACGCCGATGCCCGTGCGCGCTTTCGCCGCGAGGCGCTTGCCCTGTCGCGGCTCAACCATCCGAACATCGAGACGGTGTACGACTTCGGCGAGGACGCCGGTGTCGATTACCTGGTGCTCGAGTTCGTGCCCGGCGAGACGCTGGGGGCGCGCCTCGTGCGCGGGAGGGTTCCCGAACGCGAGGCGACGGACCTGGGCGCGCAGGTGGCCGAGGCGCTGGCCGAAGCCCACGAGCGGGGCGTGCTCCATCGCGACCTCAAGCCGGCCAACATCATGGTCACGCCGAAGGGCCGCGTGAAAGTTCTCGACTTCGGGCTGGCCAAGCTCGCCCAGGCCCCCGGAGAAATCACGCCCACGATGGCCGTCACGATGGTGGGAACGACGACGGGTACGCTCGCCTACATGGCCCCCGAACAACTGCTCGGCGAGACCGTCGATGCGCGCGCCGACCTCTATGCCTTGGGCGTCGTGCTCTACGAGATGGTCGCCGGCAAGCGACCGTTCGAGGCGGCGCTGTCGACCGCGCTGTCGAACCAGATCCTGCACGGCGCGCTCGTGGCACCGCGGGCGCACGCGCCGGATCTCTCGGCGCATCTCGACGCGGTCGTGCTCCGCGCTCTCGAGCGCGACTGCGCCCGGCGCTACCAGACTGCGGGGGAGATGGTCGGCGAGCTCCGGCGACTCGCTACGGGGGGCGCCGAGGCCGCGGTCGCGGGCGATGCAGCCAGCCCGTCGGGCGGCTTCGTCGTCCCCTCTCGCGGCGTCACCTCGATCGCGGTGCTCCCGCTCGAGAATCTTTCAGGCGATCCGGCGCAGGAGTACTTCTCCGACGGAATGACCGAGGAGTTGATCGCGACCCTGGCGCAGGTGCGCGCCCTGCGCATCATTTCTCGCACTTCGGTGATGCGATTCAAGGGCCAGCACCGCTCGATCACCGAGATCGCGCGAGAGCTGAACGTCGACGCGGTGGTCGAGGGCTCGGTGCGCCGTGCCGGCGAGCGTGTGCGCATCACCGTGCAGCTGATCGAGGCGGCGACCGAGCGCCACCTGTGGGCGAAGTCCTATGAGCGCGACCTGACCGAGGTCCTCGCGCTCCAGGGCGAAGTCGCCGCGGCGATCGTTGCCGAGATCCAGGTGACCGTCACGCCGCAGGAGGCGACGCTGCTCAATGAGGTGCGCGCCATCGTGCCCGAGGCGTACGAGGCGTTCCTCAAGGGTCGCTACCACATCGAGCGGCGCACCGAGGAGAACCTGCGCCAGGGCCTGGCCAGCCTCCACGAGGCGGTGCGCCTCGATCCGACGCTCGTACCGGCGCACGTCGGCGTCGCCGATGCCTACAACCTGATGGGGTTCATGAGCGTGGTCGCGCCGCGCGAGGCGTTTCCGCGCGCAATGGCCGCGGCACGCCGGGCGCTCGAGATCGAGCCCTCGTGCGCGGAGGCGCTCACGTCGCTGGCCTACGGGACGCTCTGGTACGAGTGGAACCGTGCGGAGTCCGAGCGCCTGTTCCGCAAGTCGATCGACCTCGATCCCAAGTATTCGCAGGCGCACCTGTGGTTCGCCAACGAATGCATCCTCAGCGGGCGCTTCGACGAGGCTCGTGTCGAGGCGAACCTCGCGCGCACTCTCGACCCACTGTCGAACGTGGCGATCGCATTCCGCGGCTGGTTTCCGTACTGGCGTGGACAGTTCGAGGCCGCGGTCCGCGGCATCACGGAGGCCGCCGAGTTGATCCCCGACTTCGCGCCCGTGCACTACTGGCACGGCGTTTCGCTCATGCGCACCGGTCGCGACGCGGCGGCCATCGCCGCGCTCGAGCGCTGCATCGCGCTGCTCGGGCGAACGCCGATGGCGATCTCCGCGGTTGGCACGGCGCACGCTCTTGCCGGACGCGCGGGCGATGCGCGCGCGGTCCTCGATGAACTCGTGGGGCAGGCCACGCACCGATTCGTCGGTGGCTACTATCCGGCGCAGATCCTGGTGGCCCTCGGCGACTTCGACGCGGCGTTCGCTGCGCTCGATCACGCCGTCGAGGAGCGCGTGCACTGGTTGGCCGGGCTCCGCATCGATCCCTCGCTGGCGCCGCTCCGGAGCGATCCGCGTTTTTCGAAACTGGTCGCCCGAGTCGAAGGGGTCTCCTAACCCGCTGTCGCCCATGCCGTTGCCCCGCCCGGGTCCGCCTTTGGGCGCTTCATTCTGCACCCGCCTCATGAAATCCCCAGCCGCGCCGATAACGAGGAGCGCGTCGATTGTCCGTCGGGAGGGTCCCGTCCGGAATCGTGCGGACCCGTGTCCGCGTCGACTGGGGAGAACGGTGCCATGTCCGGCAAGGTGCTGAAAGTTCGCATCACCCTGAAGGGTCGCCCCGTGCGGGCGTTTACCTTCAACCAGGATCGCGTGACCGTCGGTCGCGACCCCGGGGCGGACCTCGTCCTCGACAATCCTGGAATCTCGCGCGAACACGCGAAGATCGAGATGACGACCTCGGGCGTCTACCGGATCACCGACCTCGAGAGCGCCAACGGCATCTTCGTCAACGACCAGCGCGTCAAGGTCCACTACATCATCAACAACGACGTCGTCTTCGTCGGCAAGTTCGCCCTGTGGTTCATGTACGAAGGGGACCGCCGCGGCGAGCAGTACGACGCTCAGCGGCTCGCCCGCACGGAGGACGAGGGCACCACCGTCCTGCGCACGACCGAGCTGCAGGAGATGATCGAGGGTCTGCGCGACGCCGAGGTGACAACCGCGCGCGCCGGCACCGCTGCAACAACCGCTGCCGCGGGCGCGTCCGCCGGCGCGACCGTGGCCACCGGCCCGGCCCCGCGCCTCGCCCCGTATGCGCCGCCATCGGGCAATCCTGGCCGCGTGCGCGCGCTCGTCGCGCTGGGACTGATCGTCGCGTTCGCCGCCGGCTACGTGACCGGGGGCGGCCGCGTGTGGGTTCCGTGGCGCGACGGTGTCGGTCCTCTGGCGGGAGCGGTCTCCCGACTCCAGCCCTAGGAGATGAGGTTCGTCGACGACTTCGTCGCGCGCCGCCGGGCGCACGCGCTGCGCTCCGCGCGCTCCGCGAGCGAGACGGATCTCTTCCGCGCCATCGACGATCTGGTCGCCATGGGTCCCGTCGCGATCGTCCCCGTCAGCGAGTGCCTGTCGCACGGCGAAGCACGCGATCCGGCGCTGCACGTGCTCGAGCGCCTGCTGACGGACGCGACGTTCGACGTCTACATCGCGTTGCTCGCCTCCCCGAATCCCACCGTCGTCTCGGGGGTCTCGCGCGTGCTGTGCGCCGGCCGTGGCTTCACGCCGCGCCGCCTGCTCGCGGCGCTCAAGAACGATACGCTGCCGCGCCCGACGCTTCGGCCGCTCCTCGATGCGCACGTCGCTTCGCTTCCGGCCGTCGACCTGGCGGCGGCCTTTCCTGGAGTGTCGCGCGACGCGCAGGTCGCGCTCCTGCGCGCGTTCGAGGCCGTGACCGACCCGAATCTCGTTCCCGCGCTGGCGCAGTTGCTCGGCAACGAGGACGCGTGGGTGCGGGGCAGCCTCGTCCGGTTCCTCGCCGACCGGCCGGGTCCCGGCGTGATTCCGGGGATGATCCGCTTGCTGCGCGATTCCGAGAAGCGCATCCGCCTCGAGGCGGTGCACGCGCTGCACACGCTCGGCGCGCGCGAGGCGGTCGGCGACCTGCTGCTCTCGCTGCAGGATCCCGACCTCAAGGTGCAGTCGGCGGCGATCGACGCCCTGCGCGAGCTGGCCGACGTGTCGGCCGTGCCGCAGCTCGTCGACGTGCTGTCGCACGAGTCCGAGTACGTGCGCCGCGGCGCCGTCGAGGTGTTGAACGAGGTGGCGACCGCCGAGGCGATCCAGGACCTGGTGCGCGCGCTGCGCGACGCGGACTGGTGGGTCCGGGTGCGGGCAGCCGACGCCCTGGGCACGCTGGGCGGTGAGACCGTTGTCGTGGCCGTCGCGGGCCTGATGCAGGACCCCGACGATGCGGTACGCCGCAGTGCGATCGAGATCCTGAACGCCGTTCCCGACCCGTCCTCGCTGCCGACGCTCGTCGCCGCGCTCGACGACACCGACTGGTGGGTGCGCGAGCGGGCCATCGACGCGCTCGGGAAGACGCGCGACGAGCGCGCGGTCGATCCCCTGCTCGCCGTACTCGCGCGCGAGGACGCGACCGCGATCCTGTGCGTGAAGGCTCTCGCCGCGATCGGCCACCCCCGGACGTTGCGCACGTTGACGGGACTGCTCGACTCGCCGCTCCCCGACGTGCGCCGCGAGGCCCAGGTGGCGCTCCAGGACTTTCCTCGCGGCGAGCTCAGCTCGGACGATCGCAGCTACCTGCACGGCGTGCTGTCGCGCGCCGGCGCGCCACCGACGCTCACCACCGCCGTGCCGATGCGACTCCACGGGCCCGGGACCTCGGGCGGCCTGGCGGTCCCATTCGTGCCAGGGCCGCGCGAGACGGACGGACCGAAGCCGCTGCTGCGCCCCGCGCTCCTGCGCGAGCCCACGGGGACGCTGGGCCTCAACTTCGCGGACCTCGCGGTCGACCAGGAACTGCTCGGGCGCTATCGCATCGTCCGGAAGATCGGTCGCGGGGGCTTTGGCACGGTGTACCTGGCGCACGACGAGATCATCCAGGAGGAGATCATCCTCAAGGTGCTGGGCGCGCAGCTCTCGATGGACGAGTCGGCGATCCGCAGGTTCGTGCAGGAGCTGAAGCTGGCGCGGAAGATCGCGCACCGGAACGTTATTCGCATCCACGACTTCCTCGACCTGGGCGGCACGCGCGCGATCTCGATGGAGTACTTCCCTGGCCGAGACCTGGGCTTCCTGCTGGGCGAGGGCGGTCCGCTCGACGTCCGGCGCGGCCTGCGCATCGCCGCGCAGGTGTGCGACGGACTGGCCGCCGCGCACGCCGAGGGCGTGGTGCATCGCGACATCAAGCCGGCGAACATCCTCGTCGGCGACGACGACGAGGCACGCATCGTCGACTTCGGCCTGGCCGCAGTCCAGCAGGGTGGGGACGACCCCGAGCGTCTGACCAAGAGCGGGCTCCTGATCGGCACGCCGGAGTACATGGCGCCCGAGCAGATCTCGGGCGAGGCCGTGGATCACCGGGCCGACCTGTATGCGCTCGGCGTCGTTCTCTACGAGATGTTGTCGGGCATCAAGCCGTTCACCGCCGAGACTCCGGTGAAGGTCCTGTTCCAGCATCTCGAGGGGAGCGCCATGCCGCTGGCCCGGGCCGTTCCCGGGATTCCGGATTCCGTCGCGGAGCTCGTCATGCGAGCGATGGCCCGCGATCCGAATCAGCGCCCGGCGGATGCCGCAGCGCTTCGCGTCACGATCGAACTCGCCCTCGAAGCCCTCGAGGTCCGGAGGTAGCCGCCATGGCCCAACTCGACGCGTTCCTCCAGCTCGGCCGTGACCAGGGCGGCTCGGACATCCACATCACGGTCGGCCGCCCGCCGCTCGTCCGCCTCGACGGCCAGTTGACCGAACTCCCGCACCGCCCGCTCAGCGCCGCCGAGACCGAGAGCCTGCTGCTCGAAATTCTCGACGCCGGGAGCGCCTCCGACCTGGAGCGCAACGGCTCGGTGGACCTGAGCTACGCGCGACCGGAGGGCGGCCGCTTCCGCATCAACGTGTTCCGCCAGCGACTGGGCATGGCGGCGATCTGCCGCGTCGTGCCCGACGAAGTGCCGCGCCCGCAGGAACTCGCGCTGCCCGCCGTGCTGTCGGAGCTGGCCAACCTCGCCTCGGGGCTCGTGCTCGTGACCGGCGGGCCCGGCACTGGCAAGACGACGACGCTGGCAGCGCTCATCGGCGAGATCAACGCCAACCGGAACTGCAGCATCATCACGCTCGAGGATCCCGTCGAGTTCGTGCACGAGTCGAACAAGGCGCTGGTCATGCAGCGCCAGGTCGGCGTGCACGCCCGCAGCTTCCAGGAGGGCATCCGCTCGTGCCTGCGGCAGGACCCCGACGTGATCCTGATCGGCGAGATGCGCGACAGCGAGACCATGACCGCCGCGATCGAGGCGGCCGAAACGGGGCACCTGGTCTTCGGCACGCTGCATACGAGGAGCGCCGCCCAGACGATTCATCGCATCGTGGATGCGTTCCCGGTCGAGTCGCAGGGGCAGGTGCGCCACACGCTGGCAGACAACCTGCGCGCGGTGGTGAGCCAGGAACTGGTTCACGTGGCCGACGGGCGCGGCCGGCGTGTCGTCTGCGAGGTCATGATCGTCACGCCGGCGATCGCGCAGCTCATCCGCGAGGGCAAGTCGCACCTGATCCCCGGCGCGATCGGCACGGGGCGACGCCTCGGCATGCAGCTCATGGACCAGGCACTGCTCAACTTCGTGCGTTCCGGCGACATCGATCCCAACGAGGCGTTCCTGCGGGCCGCGGACAAGTCGGAGTTCGTCATGTTCGTGACCCGCCCGGAACTGCTCGCCACGCTCGAGAAGGGGCCGGCGCGCCCGGCGGGAGCCTGACATGTCGACACGCATCCACACGTTCCTCGAGCTGGCCATGCAGCAGGGCGGGTCCGACCTCCACCTGGTGACCGGGCAGATGCCGTGCATCCGGATCGCCGGCGTGCTGCACCGCGTGCGCTTCCGCGAGCTGTCGCTCGAGGACGTCGAGTCGATCCTGCTCGAGTTCATGAACGAGCGGCAGATCGCCGAGCTGAACGAGAAGTGCGCCGTCGACTTCGCCTACGACGTGCCGGGGATGGGCCGCTTCCGCGCCAACGTCTATCGGCACGACCGCGGCCTGGCGGCGGCGCTGCGGATCATCTCGTCGGACATCCCCACGCTCGACAGCCTGGGCTTGCCGGCGGTGCTGCGCCAGCAGGCGCTGCAGCCCAAGGGCCTGATCCTCGTCACGGGACCCACGGGTTCGGGCAAGTCGACGACGCTGGCCGCAATGGTCGACCTGCTCAACGAGACCCGCCGTGGTCACATCATCACGATCGAGGACCCGATCGAGTACGTGCATCCGGTCAAGAACTGCGTCGTCTCGCAGCGCGAGGTCGGCACGCACGCGCCCACGTTCGCCGAGGCGCTGAAGAACGCGGTGCGCGAGGACCCCGACGTGATCCTCGTCGGCGAACTGCGCGACCTCGAGTCGATCTCGCTCGCGCTGACGGCGGCCGAGACGGGCATCCAGGTGCTGGCAACCCTGCACACCGCCAGTGCGGCCAAGACCATCGATCGCGTCATCAACGTATTCCCGGCGCGGCGCCAGGACCAGATCCGCGCCATGCTCGCGGAGAGCCTGCGCATGATCGTCTCGCAGCGGCTGGTTCGCGCGGCCGAAGGCGGTAAGCGCTTCGCGGTGGCCGAGATCCTCATCAACACGCATGCCGCCGCGTCCATGATTCGCGCGGGCAACAGTCACAAGCTCGAGTCGGTCATCCAGGCGGGCGGCAATCTCGGCATGCAGGGCCTCGACTCCGTGCTGCGCGACCTCGTGCGCCGCAAGCTGATCGACCCGGAAGAGGCCGCGCTGAACGGCCTCGACCGGTCGCCGCTGGACTCGAGCACGCCCCTGCGGGATGCCGCATGAGCCGCCGGCCCGTTTCGACCTCGACCCCCGCACCGGCGGCGCCGGCAGGAGGATGGATCTTGAATCCCAGGACCACGCACTCGAGCTACCGCCTGTACGCCTGGACTGTTTTTGTCGGCGGGATGTCGCTGCTGTTCTCGCTGAGCGGCGGGATCGGGGGCCTCGCCACCACCATCGACACCGGTTCGTACGTCGTGCTGTGGGCGGCGATGATCCTCGTCGCGGCCATGTCGCCGTTGCCGCTGCCGTGGGGGCGCGCCACGGCGAGCCTGACCACCGCGCTCGACCTTGCCGCGCTGCTGCTGTTCGGGCCCGCCGTCGCATGCTGGGTGGGCGTTCTGTCACGCGTCGTCGCCAACGCGACCCAGCGCTGGAACCCGTTCCTGCCCGGCGTGCAGAGCCTGGGCCAGATCGTCCTCGCGCTCGGCGCGGGCGGTGTGGTCTACGGGCAACTCGGCGGGCTCCATGGCGAGGCGCTGACGGTGAGCCGCGACCAGCTCGTTCCCTTGCTGGCCGCGGCGGGGGCGTACCTCGCGGTCAAGGGGCTGATCGGCGCGGTGGGGCAGGCCTTCGCCGCCGAAAGCGATCACGGACGGGCGTTCCAGCGCTGGTTCGCCGAGAACCTGCCGGGCGACCTCGTGTTGCTGCCGATTGGTCCGCTGCTCGCGCTGACGCAGGTTCACATCGGGCCCGCGGGCGTGGCGCTGTTCCTGCTGCCGCTGCTCTTCGCCCGTTACGTCTTCAACCTGTGGTCGCAGACCCGGATCGCTCACCTGCACATGGTGCGCGCGCTGATGTCCGCGGTCGACGCCGCCGATCCATTCACGCGCGATCACTCGTACCGCATTTCGCGCATGAGCCTGAGCCTCGGTCGGCACTTCGGGATGCGCGACTCCGCGCTCGAGGAGCTGGAGTTCGCGGCTCTCTTGCACGACATCGGACGCACCGCGATCCAGCGCGACGTGCTGATGAAGCGCGGCAAGCTGAACGAGCAGGAAGTGCTGCTGCTGCACGCGCATCCGCGGATCGGCGCCGAGCTGATGGCCGGCCAACGCTTCTTCCCGGGCGCGGCCGACATCGTCCTTGCACACCACGAGCAGCCCGACGGCGCCGGCTACCCGAAGGGACTCCGCGGCGACGCCGTACCGCTGGGCAGCCGGATCATCATGGTGGTCGCCGCGTTCGACGCGATGACGTCCGATCGCCCGTACCGTCGCGGACTCGCGCCCGAGGAGGCGTTCGAGGAGATGCTCGCCCATGCCGGGACGCAATTCTTCCCCGACGTGGTCGAGGCCGTGATCCACCTGTACGCCGCGGGCACGCTCTTCGCGGAGTTCGACGAGGCGCACCTCGAACGCTATCGCGATGGGGCCGAGCATTCGCGCGCGGTCGAGACGTGGCTCAAGGGGCAGGGCGTGATGACGGGCGTTCCCGAGAAGGCCGGCGTCGGTGGGGCGCCGGGCAAGCGTCGCCTCGCGGCCGTGCCCGTGCTCGAGCTGCCGGGGAGCGAGGCGCCCGCGCCGCCCGCGCCGATCGTCCTGGCGGGGGCGGTCGTGCAGAAGATGGAGGAGACGTTCGGGCTCAAGGCCAAGGGAACGTGGAGCCTGGTTGCCGCCGGGCAGAGCGACATCGGTTGCGCGCGCAAGAACAACGAGGACTCGTTCGGCGTGTATCGCTTCGCGGACACGGCGCGCGGCTGCATGCTCGTGCTCGCCGACGGGATGGGCGGCGCGGCGGCAGGCGAGGTGGCGAGCCGGATCGCGGTCGACAAGGTGCGCGGCACGTACGAGCACGGGAAGAAGCGCGGCCAGCCGCGCGACGCGCTGGCGAACGCGTTCCAGGCCGCCAATCGCGCGGTGTATGAGAAGGCGTCGGGCGACGAGGCGCTGTCCGGGATGGGGACCACGTGCACGGCCGCCGCGATCGTTGGACTGGAGCTCACGCTCGGCCACGTCGGCGACAGCCGCGCCTACCTGGTCCGCAAAAGGACGATCGAGCAGCTCACGCAGGACCACACGCTGGCCGAGGAGATGGCGCGCGTCGCCGGCGCCCGCGGCTCGGCGCTGCCGGCGGTCTCGAGCCACGTGCTCACGCGCTGCATCGGGGTGCACCCCGACGTGCAGGTCGACCTGACGACGAAACCGATCCAGCTCGAGGACGGGATGACGATCGTCCTCTGTTCCGACGGCCTGAGCAACGTGGTCGAGGAGGAGGACATCGTCGAGACGATCGCGGCCCACGAACCGGCGCAGGCCTGCGACGCGCTGATCGAACTGGCGCGCGCGCGCGGCGGTCCGGACAACATCACGGTGGTGATCGCCAGCGTCCGGAAGGGGTGAGGCCGCTGGGCTCCATCCGCTGGAAAGCGCGCGCGGGAGCGACTAGACTGCCCGCCTCATGACGCTCGCTCCCGGAACACGCTTCGGCCCCTACACGCTCGTCTCCCTGCTCGGCACGGGGGGCATGGGTGAGGTCTACCGCGCGCGCGACTCGCGGCTGAGTCGAGACGTCGCGCTCAAGGTCATCCCCGCCGCGTTCGCGGCCGACGCCGATCGGCTGCGCCGTTTCGAGCAGGAGGCCCGCGCTGCCGGCGCGCTGCAAGACCCGGGCATCTGTGCCGTCTTCGACGTCGGCACGGCCGACGGCACCCCGTACGTCGTCATGGAACTGCTCGAGGGCGAGACCCTGCGCGCGCGTCTGGCGCGGGGGCCGTTGCCGTGGCGGAAGGCGGTCGAGTACGCGGCTGCCGTGGCCCGGGCGATGGCGGGCGCCCACGGGAAGGGCATCATCCACCGCGACCTCAAGCCCGAGAACCTGTTCCTCACCCGCGACGGTCGAATCAAGATCCTCGACTTCGGCCTCGCGCGGGTGGCCTCTCCGGAGTCGGGATCCGTCGCGGGGGCCGAGACGATTTCCTCGAACCGCACCGAAAGCGGTGTCGTGCTGGGAACCGCCGGTTACATGGCGCCGGAGCAGGTTCGCGGCGGGGCCGCCGATGCGCGCAGCGACATCTTCGCGCTCGGCGCGGTCGCCTACGAGATGCTCACCGGCCGTCGCGCATTCCATGGCGCGTCCTTTGTCGAGACCGGCCACGCAATCCTCCACCAGGAGGTGGATGTCGACTCTGCGCTCGTGCGAGAGCTGCCGTCGGCCGTGCGTCGTGCCGTCGCCCACAGCCTGGAGAAGGATCCCGACGCGCGGTACGCGTCGGCCCGCGACCTCGCCTTCCACCTCGATTCGATTCTGGCGGCCGACGGGGGAGACTCCGGGGCCGCCCCGGCCGTCGGCCCGCGGCGACGTCGGCCGACCTGGACCGGGCCCGCGCTTCTGGTCGCAACGCTCGCCTTGGGGACCATCGTCGGCGCGCTGCTGGCGCCCCGTCGCGGCCGCAGCCCGGAGGCTTCGAGCGTGCACTTTCCGCTGCTTCCGCCCGCCGGGATGACGTTCCAGTTCTTCGTCGAGGAGTCCGTTCCCTTTGCCATCTCGGCGGATGGAAACCGCATCGCATTCGTCGCGGTCGATTCGTCTGGCGTCACCAGCGCCTGGGTGCGCAGCGTCGGCGAGATCGATGCGCGGCGGCTCCCAGGGACGGAGCGGATCCACTCGCTGTTCTGGTCCCCTGATGGACAGTCCCTGGGTTTCCATGCGGCGGGAGCGATCAAGCGCTACGACTTCGCCTCTTCCGGCGTCGTGACCGTGTGCGAAGTCGGGACCGGCGTGTACTACTCCGGCACCTGGAACTCGGATGGAACCATCCTCTTCGCCGGTGGCCGCGAGGGCATCATTCACCGCGTTGCGGCGACGGGTGGCGCAATCCGGGTCGTGCTCCGCCCGAACTTCGCGGCCGGGCAGAGCAATCTCGCGTGGCCCCGGTTCCTGCCCGACGGCAGGCGCTTTCTCTACCTGCAGCGTCGGCGCGACCAGGCCGACTCGCTGATGATCGGGGACCTGACGGGAACCACCCATCCGCTCATGCCCGCGGCGTCGCGGGCGGAGCTCGCGGGCGCCTCCACCCTCTTGTACGTGAAGGATGGCGCACTCGTCGCCCAGCCTTTCGACGCCGGGGGCGGACGTGTCACCGGCGGACCCACCGTGATCGCCTCCGGGATCAGCAACTTCGCGACCACCGGCGGGGCGCTCTTCGCCGCGTCGGGTGCGGGAACGATCGCCTGGCAGCGGGCCGGCGACCGCGCGCGGCTCGCCTGGTTCGACGACCGTGGCGACGAGCATGGCAGCGTCGGCTCGCGAGGAGACTATCTCGAGCGCATGAGCCTCTCGCGTGACGGTCGGCGCCTGTTGGTCGCGCGCCGCCGGGTGGACACCGGCAACTACGGTCTCTGGCTCGTCGACGCGGTCGCGGGCACGGATTCACGGCTCTCGACGGAGCAAATCACCGAGGCGTTTCCCATGTGGCTACCCGGGGAGGCAAGCTACGTGTTCTCGAGCACGAGCGCGAGAGGGCTGCCCAACTTGCTGCGACGGGATGTCGAATCGGGCGTGAGCACATCGCTTCTTCCCGCGACCGGGTTTCAGATCGCAAACGACGTCACGGCGGATGGACGAACGCTTCTCTACTCTGAGTATCCGTCCCCCGGCGTTCCGCATTTGTGGCTGCTTCCCCTCGACGGAGGCAAGCCCGTGCGCCTGACGACGAGTCAGCAGACCGAGCACAGGGGGCGGTTCTCGCCTGACGGTCGCCTCGTCGCGACGATCACGGCGGACGAAGAGCGGCGGGTTCTTCGCGTGCTCACGCGCGGGGGATCAGGGGCCTCCGGGGTCGTTCCGACCCGCGGCCCGCTCGCCGCGCGATGGAGCCGCGACGGCCGGCGGCTCTACATCCTCACGGACGATGGTCACATGAGCGCGGCCGTGGTGCGGAGCACCGAGCCCCTCGACATCGGGGAGCCACGCGTGTTGTTCAACCTGCGGGGCCGCCTGTGGCGCGACTTCGAGGTTGCGCCGGACGGCCGGCTGCTCGCGATCGTTCCCGAAGCGGTCCGCGACGAGGAGCCGGTGGACGTTGTCGTCGGCTGGACGCCACCGCGCTGAGCCGGCCGCTTCGACCTTCGTGCTGACAGCGACACTCCCGAACGACTAGACTGCGGCCTTATGTCCCTCACTCTTGCCGCCGGCATCCGCATTGGTCCCTATGAAGTCGTCGCCCCGCTCGGCGCGGGGGGCATGGGCGAGGTGTGGCGCGCCCGCGACGTGCGCCTCGATCGCGACGTCGCGATCAAGGGCCTGCCCGCAGCGTTCGCCCACGACCCGGACCGTCTCGGACGCTTCGAGCGCGAGGCGAAACTTCTGGCCTCGCTCAACCACGCGAACATCGCGTCGCTGTACGGGCTCGAGGAGCTCGACGGTACGCCGTTCCTCGTGCTCGAGCTGGTCGAGGGCGAGTCGCTCGCGGCCCGCCTCG
>JBKJNH010000296.1:0-8713 GCA_046596055.1 Candidatus Eiseniibacteriota bacterium | reverse complement strand
GTCGATCGAGCGCATGCCGCCGACGGGAAACCACCCGGTCTTGGCGGCCATGTACATCATGAGCAGGGCGAAGAAGATCTCGGGGATCGAGAGACCGAGGAAGGCGAAGAACGAGGCGGCCTTGTCCTGCCAGCGGTACTGCTTGACCGCCGAGAGGATTCCCAGCGGGATGGCGAGGCCCCAGGCGACGACCGCGGCGGCGAGTGCCAGGATCAGCGTGTTGCCCAGGCGTGGCGCGATGACCTGGAACACCGGCTGGCGGAACGCGAACGACTCGCCGAAGTCGAGGTGGAAGAACACGTTCTTCAGCCACAGCCCGTATTGCACGTACCACGGGCGGTCGAGGCCGAAGTTGGAGCGCATGCGCTCGATCGTCTCGGCGGAGATCATGGGGTTCTCGGCCATCTGCGACAGGAAGTCGCCCGGCGCGAGATAGATGAGCAGGAACGCCAGGAACGTCACGCCGAGCAGCAGCGGGACGAGCGTGACGATGCGTCGCAACAGGTAAGTGCGCACGGGCGGGCGGGGCGAGCGGGATCGCGCGGGGTCGCGGCGTCAGCGCGCCGCGACCTTCGCGTCCGGCTTGTCGACCCAGATCTCCTGGATGTTCCACGTCACGTGCTGGCGGATGACCGAGGGCCGGGCGTTGCGGACGTAGTCACGCACGCCGACGAAGAGCTTGCGGTTCACGATGTAGATCGAGAACTGCTCCTCCCCCATGATCTCCTGCACCCGGTCGAAGTACTCCTTGCGCTTCGCGATGTCGCTCTCGGCGATGAGCTGGTCCATCAACCGGTCCATCTCGGCCTCGGCCGGCGTAGACGGAGTCTTCTGCCGCGGGTTCCAGTTGTGCGTGATTCCGCTCGAGCGGTAGACGTTACCGGAGAGCGCGGCCTCGGGGGGCGTGGAGCTGGCGAGGCCGAGCAGGATGGCGTCGTAGCGGTAATCGGCGCGCAGGCGCGTGATCAGCGTGTTGAACTCGAGCGGCACGAAGTTGACGCGGATGCCGATCTTGCCCAGGTCCTCGCTGATGACGGTGCCGAAGCTCTTGCGCAGGTTGTTCTCGGAGTTCGTGTGCAGCGTGAACTCGACGGGCTTCCCGGCCGGGGTCTCGCGAACGCCGTCCCCGTCCTTGTCGCGCAGGCCCATCTCGTCGAGGAGAGCTTTCGCCTTCTCCGGGTCGTACGGGAACTTCGGCACGTCCGGGTTCCAGAAGGCCTTGTTGGTCCGCGTGTAGGGCTCGTACAGCGGGACGCCACGACCTTGCAGGACCGACTTGACGATCCCCTCGCGGTTGACGCCGTGCGAAACGGCGCGGCGGAAGCGGACGTCGCGGAACAGCGCGAGCTTGTACGGCTCGACGTAGGGCTTGCCGGTCGGATCCTTGCCCGGGTTCTGGTTCAACCACAGGAAGTCGGTCGCCAGGTCGAGGCCCAGGTCGACGACCTGGTAGCCGGACGCTTTTGCCTCGTCCTCGAACAGCGGGACCTGGTCGAGCACGATGGGATCGATCAGGTCGGTCTCGCCGGCCTGGAACTTGAGCGCCATCGTGTTGAGGTCCTTGACGATGAGGAACACGTACTCGTCGAGGTACGGCAGGCGCAGGCCCTTCGAGTCGACCTCCCAGTAGTGCGGGTTGCGCTCGAGCACGCACTTCTCGCCCGGGACGAACTCCTTGAGGCGGAACGGTCCGTTGGTGACGATGTCGGCGGGCGCCGTGTCGGTGCCCCACATCGAGGCGAACGTGCCGTCGGCGTACGACGCGGCCAGCCGGTGCTCGGGCACGATGTACATGGAACCGATGACGTCGACCAGCGGCCCGAACGGCGCGGCGAGCTTCACGAGGACCGTCAGGCTGTCGACCTTTTCGAACTCCCAGACCTTGCCGCCGCTCTGGAAGATGTCGCGCGTCGCGCCCGGCAGGGCCGGATCGAGCGAGACCTTCGACGTGAAGACCACGTCGTCGGCGTCGAGCGTGGCGCCGTCGGACCAGCGCAGGCCGGGGCACAGGCGGAACGTGTAGGTGAGCCCATCCTCGCTCTTCTCCCACGACTCGGCGAGGCCGGGCTCCGTGCGCTGATCGGCGTTGTTGTACATGGTCAGGCCGACGAACATGGGCCCGTTGATGATGTCGGTCGAGGAAACCTCGTTGGCCAGCGGCGGGTTGAACGTCTTCGGGTCACCGATGGTGACGAACACGAAGCGGCCGCCATGTCGGCCCTCGATGGTGCGCTTGTTCGCACCGGCGGGGATGGGATTGGGGTCGATGAACGAGGGTCGGGCGCTTTCCTTCCGCCCGCAGCCGGAGCCAACGAGAAGGCCGAGACCGACTGCAAGGAGCGCCAGGGCGCTCCCGGACCACCGACGTCTCATCCCCATCCGCTCCTCCCCTGGCGCCGAGCGCCGTTTGCAATGCAAGTGACGATGACGCTTGAGATTAGGAAGGTCGGCCGGGACTGTCAAGACCTCCGGCGCGGGATTGACCTGAACCTTGCGAGGACTGGACGTCGGGTCGTGTCGCCGTCGCCTCCCGCCACGCCCTCGCGAGTGCCACACGGAATGCCGACGCATCGGGACGGTGGCCCAGAAGGGCGGTGAGATTCGTCGTTCCGGCGTGCAGATCGGCCTCGGCTCGCGCGGTCCGCGCCGGGTCCCCCGCGGCCCCCATCAGCAGGCGGGCGATGCGTTCGTGGCCCGGGCCGACCAGGAGGCTCCCCTGCTGCAGCAGCGTCCGCCGCCCGCGGCGCTGCGCGCTGCCCATCAGCTTCCGTCCGCCGACCGCCAGTTCGTAGCCGAAACTGCGTGCGAAGCACGTCGCGGGAGCGACCGTGGGACCGGCGGCCGTGCGTGCGTCAAGGGCAGGATCGCAGGCGATCCCGAATGCGTCGGTGAGCGCCGTCGCGACGAGCGCGGTGAGGGCCCGGGCGGAGACGGCGAGCGAACCGCCGAGCGTCGGATGCTCGAGGGGAATTACGGCGGCGTACGTCCACTCGTCGACGTGGAGGACCGCGCGCCCGCCGGTGGGCCGGATCACCAGCGGGATGCCGGCGTCGGCGAGCGCATTGGCCGCGAAGCCGGCGGGCGACTCGAGACGGCCGAGCGAGAGCGTGGGGCGATCCCAGGCGAACCAGCGGAACTGCGGGGCGGACGAGCCGACGGCGGCCTCAGCGGCAGCGAAGCGCCCTTCGTCGGCGGCCATGTGCGCCGCGCCGGGGCGCGGCACGTCGTCGAAGACGAGGTTCAGAAGCGGACGATCCCCAGCCAGTCGTCCATCAGGAACATGAGGCGTCCGATGAGCAGCGAGATGCGCGACATGACCGTGAAGCCGTAGGCGGCGCCGAAGGAAACCATCAGGTACCAGATGCCGACGCGGGCGGTCGCCCCGATCGCGCCCTTGTGCTCCTTCGAGAAGAAGAAGAACACGAGGGTGGTGATCACGCCGACGACGAGGATCAGGTTGTTGAGCGAGGCGCCGGGATCGGAGGCGATCCACAGCGGCACCATGGTGGCGCGCACCTGCTCGACGACCTCGGCCTGGGCGAACCCGGTGACCTTGAGCCCGGCAAACGTGCCGATGAGTGCGGCGATCGTATAACGCGACAGCCAGGAGATGCCCTGGAACAGGCGCGTAAACAGCAGGACGCAGAGCAGGCCGCCGACGTAGAACTTCCACACCTCGGGCGTGCCCCGGGTGACCGCCGGCTCGATCAGATTCGGCCACAGCACCGACCAGAACTGCTGGACGACGACGAAACCGGCCGAGACGCCGACGAAGAGGTGTTCGGCGAACTTGTAGAACGGGTTGTCCTTGTAGAGGAACGAGAAGATGAACAGCGTCAGCGCCGCCGCGACCCAGACGCCGAAGTCCATCGAGGGATTCACGACGACCTCCGCGTGGCGCCACGTCGCGAGAAGTAGATCGCGTTGCCGAGCAGGATGAGGAACGCAATGAACATGTGCGCGCTCGACTGGGCGTCCATGCCCTTCGTGGCCGCGCCGGGGACGTCGATCGACTTCTCGTACTCGGCGGCGCCTGCCATGCCACCGAGCAGCCCGAGCACCTGCCCGGACTGCAGGTATGGGTAGATCTCCGGCGCCTGAACGGCCGTCGAGCCCGAGACCATCCGCACGTCGAAGCGGCCCTGCACCTGCTGGACCCACTCCTTCGTTCCGGGGTAACCGGCGGAGATGTTCACGAACAGGGACGTCTGCGCGAAGGTGTCCGCCTCGCGCATGAGCGGCAGCTTCGACACCGCGGTCCCGCTGTAGTCGTTGGGAAACGTGCGGGAGAAGGAGTTGCCGAACGACGGCATGACCGCTTCGCGCCCGGACTTGTAGCCGAGGTTCACGTAGTCGATGCCGTACTTCTTGCCCAGTTCGTCGCCCACGTCGTGGAGGATGGCGTCGACGAGCGGCGGCCCGCCTTCCCACAGCTCGAGCGCGATGATGCGCACGTTCTTGCGGAACAGGTGGCGGACCGCGGACTTGGTCATGGGAACCAGTTCGGGCGCCGAGGCCGGGTCGAAGTCGCCGGCAAGAACCACGATCGAACCGGCCGGGACGGCCTCGACCGCCTCGTAGAAGTTGCGCGCTGGCCCGGAGATGGCCAGCGGAAGGCGCAGCGGGCGCAGCAGCGGAATCAGGACGAGCAGGGCGACGAGCAGGAAGATCCAGCGCCGGTCGAGCTTTTCGAGGGTGTCGCCGAACGCCATGTCAGGCCTCCTCGCGCATGTGCGAGCGCTCGATGCCGAGAATGATCCGGAGCCCCGTGGCCATCACGCCGAGGCCCGCGCCAATGGCGATCCCGCGCTTGGCGGCGTTCTGCGGCCACTCGAGGAGCCAGTTCGCCATGGTCGGTAACTGGATGGGCTCGGGGAACCCGGCCGTGAACAGGTTGCCCAGGGGCACGCGCCCGATCATCACGACCAGCGCGGCGACGGCGAGCAGTGCGGCATCGACGGTGCGGATACGGAAGGCACGGAACGCGGCCGAGGCGATGAAGAAGGCGAGCAGCGAGAACATGGTCGCCTGCATGGGCACGTAGAGGAAGTCGTAGGCCCACTTGAACGGCGATCCCTCGTTGAGGAACTGCGTCCCGCCCGAGAAGAAGAATCCGACGACCATCATGCCGGTCATCGAACCGAGCAGGATCCACTTGTACACCCAATCCTTCTGGCGCTTGATGGCTGACTCGCCGTTGACCTTGTAAACGTTCGCGGCGCCCAGCACGTAGCCCGAGGCGACGATCACGATCGCCCAGTCCTGCAGCTTCTGCGCCGGCTCCGCGATCCACGGATGCGGCACGAAGAACGACAGGATGACCACGAGGCCGACGATCGCGGTGAGGACGACGGGAAGCAGGTTCATCATCGCGGTCTCTCCCGGCGCCTATTGAGAGGCGAAGAACTGCTTGAACGACGTCATGCCGATCGTCTCGAGCACGCAGCCCACGACGATCGCCGCGATGAGCGCGACCTTCATGTAATCGGAGCCCTTGAGCGAACCGAGCAGCCGGGGCTCGCGCGTCAGGTACGCACCGGCGGCGTACAGTTCCTCGCCGATCAGCGTGTAGTCGCACGCCACGACGAAGAACGGGAGCTGGGCAACCTGCGCCGTGCCGGCGATCTGGATCGCGCCGGTCGAGAACCCGGTCTCGGCCAGGAGCAGCGACTCGGCGTAGAACGAGCCCAGGTAGATGTTCGCGGCCGGCTTGTCGCGCAGCATGATGCCGGTGATGGCCGCGACGTAGGCGAACTGCTCGGTGGTCACGTAGCGCACGGAGTTGGGATCGTAGCCGTCAGCGCGGCCGGCCGCCACGTAGCCGTTCTTCACCATCTCCTGCGCCAGCGTCATGACCACGGGGTAATTACAGGGGACGATGATCGGCGTCTCGTACTTCGCGGTCACCTTGGCGACAGACTCGAGGATGTTGAGCGAGGCCATCGTCTGGATGTCGTCGATGTCGTTGATGCCCGGCACGTAGAGGACGGAGCGGCCCATTTCGGTGGCCCGGCCGATGGCCTCCTCGATCGCATCGATGCCGGCGATGCGGCGGATGAAAAGCTTCTCGCCGTTCTGGGCCCGGATGGTGAAGAGGATGACCAGGCCGAAGAACAGGAGCATGGCGAGGAGCACGCTCACGCGGTTGGTGTTGAACCACTGGGCGCGGGCTCCGGCCGGTTCCGACACGCTCGGGGTGGCCGCCCCTCCGGCGCCCAGCGCGGTGACGCGATAGACGTACGCCGTGTCGCTCGTCACGGTGTCGGTCTTCTTGTGGGTGCCGGCGCCGACCGAGTCGACGCGCGTCCACGGGCCCGTCGCGGCGGGAGCGCGCTCGAGCAGGTACGCCGTCACGATCCCCTCGCCCGCGGTCTCCTGGGGCGAGGGCGACCACGTCACCTCGAGCGCGTCGCCGCGGTCGTTCGGGACGTCCATGGCTTTCACGTTCCCCGCAGGCGCCGGGGGCGCCACGACGACGGGCGCCACGGCGAGCGAGTCCTGGGCCGTGGCGACGCGCGGGGACGCGAGGCCGAGGGCCAGGATGAGGATCAGCAGTGGAATGCAGTCGAGGAAGGAATGCGGGCGACAGGAGTGCGTGACGCGGGCGGCGCGGGCAGGCATCCGACGGTTCCTCGCGGGACGGGGACGAGCGCGGGTCGGGCACTCCCGCACTGAGCACGTGGACGCTAGCAACCGGTCTCGCAACCTGTCAATCACCGATTGCTCGCGGCGCAGGTCAGGCTTCGATCAACTCGATGTTCGCCCGCGGCAGGAGGACGCGTCCGACGCCCTCGATTTCGGCCTCGAGGACGCGGGCGTGCGACTCGCTGCCGAGTTCCTGCAGCGGCGCCGGCAACGCCGTGATGCGACCGATCCGCCCGAAGTGATCGCCGCGGATGCAGCGCAGCAGCGAGCCGATGTCCATGCCGGTCACGCCTTCGCCGGTCGAGTCCCCGGCCCCGGACGTGCGAGGCACGAGGATCTCGGGGCGCATCACGCCGGCGCGGATCTGCGTCGCGCCGCTGACCGCGGCTTCGCTGCCTTCGAGCGACTGCAGGAGCCGGAAGGTGCGCTCGGCCATCCGGATCCGGCCGAAGCCCTCGGTCAGCACGAGCGTGATGCCCAGCGTCTCCTGCCCGGTGATCGCCACGCCCAGGTCGTAGCCGAGGAGATCGCGCAGGTCGCGGTCGTCGAACCCGCCCACCACGACGCCACGGACGCCCAGGCGGATCGCCTCCTTGATCACGGCGTGATTCACGTACGAGCCGCCGACGACGATCTTGCCCGCGAGCTCCGGCGACAGGCGATCGACGGTGAGTTCGTCGTCGGGCCCGGCGACGGCGACGACGAGCGTTCCGTGCGTTTCGCCGCCGATACCGAAGATGCCCTGGATGAATGCGGCGGGCGACTCGATGACGACACCCTCCCCCGCGATCACCTCGACGACGGTGCCGGCGAGGAACGCGTCGATCTCGACCGGGATGGGCGGCTCGCGCAGGATGAGCTGGCCCGTCACGTTCGAGACGCTCTCGATCGTCCCCGCAGTCGGCGCCTTCGCCTCGGACTTCATGAGGCCGAACAGCGCCTTCGTCGCGGCCATCACCTGCCCGGCAGCGACGGTTCCGCCGACCGGAACCACCAGCTTGCCCGCGACGTCGGACGGCTCGAGGCCGAGGGACGAGGCGAGGTTGACCGTCTGCACGTTGCCCGGCAGCAGCGTGCGCGCCACGACGGTCATCGCGCTCACACGGTCACCAACGGCGACGAGCACGTCGCCCTTCAGCGGCAGGCGGCGTTCGCGACGGACGATGGTCTGCGGCGTGACCCGGAGTCCGGGCGTATAGGCGTGGGCCATGGTCGTCTCCCCTACAGTTCGCGCGGGTACACGTCGAGAGCGCGGTTCCAGCCCCGCAGCTTCTCGATGCGCTTCGCGTCGTCCTTCGGCAGTTCGAACGGGCGGCGGCCGCGGCCGTCGAGGACGAGCCCGACGACGCCGCCGCGCACGGTCACGGTCACGGGCTTGCCCTTGCCCTGCCCCATGTCGTATCCGCGCTCGGGCTCGACCGTGAGCTCGAGACGCGCCTCGCCGTCGGCGGGGAGCTGGACCAGCTTCATGTCGCCCGCGCGGCACTCGGCCTCCTCGACCCGGCCGTCGGGGTGCTTGAGGCGGATCTTCATGCAGGCTGCACCGTCCTTCGCGTTGCCGACGGGCGCGATCACGCTGCCGAGGCGGATGAGGCAGTCGCGATCGAACACCTGCGTCGCGGCTTCCTCGTGCACGGTGGCGAGCACGCCGAGCTGGGGCATCATGAAGATCGAGTCGACCGCGAGCTCGGTGACGAACTCGGGCAGGAAGGCGTCGATCATCATGAGCGCGGACTGGACGCGGCGCGGAGCGTGCGACAAGACCCCGCCCGAGCCGACCAGGAGGTTCAAGTCGGCGAGGTTGACCAGCGTCGAGCCCGATTCGTCCTGCGCGAAGGTGTCCGAGATGGTGCGTGCCTGCTGCACGCCCTTGAGCCCGACCGCCAGCGACTTGTGCTGCTCGAACGCCAGCCGCAGCGCCTCGCGCGCGATCGCCTGCTCGATCGCCAGCTCTTCCAGGCTGTCGGGGATCGTGGTCGGGCGGATCATCTTGTTCTTGATCCGGTTCCGCAGGCTGACTTCCTCGACCGGGAACGAAACCCAGCGCAGGATGTTCTCGAGGCCGGCC
>JBKJNH010000295.1:0-3067 GCA_046596055.1 Candidatus Eiseniibacteriota bacterium | reverse complement strand
GGTGGCGCAGCGGGCGGCCCTCGCGCAGCTCGCGCATAGCGCGCGCCCGCTGATGAGAGCGCGTCGAACCGGCTCGTCGCCGGTCGGCGCGTCCTCATGGGATCGGCCGCGCTGGCGCCACGCTTTGCTCGGCACTCAGCGAAGTGACGGCGATGCAGTGACCGAGCGCAACAGCCGCTCCCAGCTGTCCACGGCCGTCTGGCGGCCGAACCGCTGCTCGGCACACGCCCGCCCGGCACGACCTGCGCGAAGCACCCGAGCCGGGTCGGCCGCCAGCTCCTCGAAGGCGCGGGCGAGCGCGGCGGCATCGCCGGGGTCGACGACGATTCCCGCTCCGGTCTCGCGGACGAGGTCGGCTGCGGTTCCGCGCAGGGCCGCCAGCACCGGGCGCCCGGCGGCCATGACCTCCAGCAGCTTCGTGGGCAGCGCCTCCTCGAAGATCGGCAGATCGCGCAGCAGCACCGCCCCCGCGTCAGACTCGGCGTACAGCGCTGCGACGCTCGCGGCATCCACCGCGGGCAGGACGCGCACGTTGGTCCCCGCACGGCGACGCAGCGCCTCTGCCCGCGCCCCGTCGCCCACGATCGTCACCTCCACTACCAGTGGACCGGCCCGCTCAGCCGCTTCGATGATCGTCTCGAGATCGTGGGCCAGACCCAGCGTGCCGGCGTACAGCACCTTCAGTGGAGCGCGCTGCGCCGGTGGCGACGGGTCGAAGCGATCGAGGTCTACGGCCGGCGCGACGACGGTCAGCTTGCCGGCGGCTTCGGGCAGCAGTTCGAGCGCCGCGGCCATCTTCTCGGTCGGCACGGTGATCGCGGCCGCGTGCCGGTAACACCAGCGCTCCAGGGCCTCCGCGAGGGCGATCGCGCGGCGGTCGGTGAGGACGCCGAGCTCGACCGCGCTCGCCGGCCAGCGGTCGGCGACGTTGACGATCAGCGGCGCGCCCTTCAGCCGGGCGTACGCGACCCCCGCAGCGGCCGTGAACAGCGGAGGGGTCTCTACGACGACGGCGTCCTGGCGCCCCGTGGCGGCTGCCGTGAGCAGCGCGGAGAGCACGAACGACGCGTGGTTCGCCAGCCGGCGCAGCACGCCCCGGTTGGGGGTCGCGTAGACGGCGCTGCGGACCACGCGCGTGCCGTCGGCAAAGCGCGCACGCGCGAGCATCCTGTTGCGAAACGGCCGGCGGATGATGCCGTCGGGATAGTGCGGCGGCGGTGCGTGGACGGTCACGTCGTTGCCGCGCGCCGCGAGGTGCGTCGCGAGCGCGCCCAGCCGGGTCTGCGGCGCGCCCGCCTCCGGCGCGAAGTAGTGCGTCAGCAGCAGGATGCGCATCAGCGCGGCGCGCGAATCACCGTGAGCCGATGGCTGCGCAACGCTTGGATTCGCGCGAGCGCACGGCCGCGTTCACCCAGCCGGCGCGAGATGAGCGGCACCAACGTGATGGCCTCGTGGCGTACGACGTCGCCCTCGCGGGTGCGCAGCTCGTGGCGCGCGATCCGGTGCGTGTGACGGTTGCGCGGGTTGGGCCAGCGCGGCTCGTAGACGATCAGCACGCCGCCGGGCGCCAGCACGCGGCGGGCTTGCGCGAGGAGGTCGCGCCGGCTTGCGGGCCCACCCGCCGAGGATAGCGTCGTCAGCAGCAGAACGACCCCGAAGCGGGCATCCTCGAACGGCAGCGCCGTCGCATCGGCGACATGCATCTGGGCACCCGGTACCGAGGAGCGCGCGCGTGCGACGCGCTCCTCGATGAGGTCCACCCCGTGCAGCCGCTGCGCCCGGACGCCGGCGCGCCCGAGCTGCGCCAGCCACCAGCCCGCGCCGCAACCGACGTCGAGGACGTCTGCGTCTGCCGCACGCTGGTGGGCGGTCTCCTCGAGGATGCGCTGGAGCACCTCGGCGCGCAGGATCACGTTGCCGGGGTTCCGCGCGTCCCACGCCCGGCGCTTGCGATCATCGGTCGCGTACTGGCGGTAGGCGTCGCGCACGCGCTCGCGGGCCTCCTGCGCCAGACGCTCGTTCACGGCTTCTGTCGCGCGAGTTGCTGCAGTCCCAGATCGCCGGGGTTGAGCTCGAGGGCGCGGCGATAGGCGCGCAACGCCGCGGCCTCGCGTCCCGCCCGCGTCTCGAGATCGCCGACCAGGCCGTGGATGACGAAGTTCTCGGGCTCGAGCCGGCGTGCGTCCTCGAGCGCGTCGCGCGCGTCGCCGACGCGCCCGAGCTCCTCCAGGGCGCCGGCCTGCAGCAGCTTGGGGGCGAGGGCGAGCGGGTTCAGCCGGGCGGCCGTGCGGGCGGCCGACAGTTGGTCGGCGGCCGATCGCTGGCCCGCCGCGCGCGCGTCTCGCACATGGAAGTCGGCGAGATAGATCGCGGTCATCGCGAGCGCGCCGAGCAGGAGGACGACGGTGACCGCCCTGCGGGCCACCACCGCGCGCACCCGCGGCTGCGGCGCCAGCTCGGGCAGATCGAGCCACGCGACCGCGAGACCGAGCGCAAGCACTCCGAGCCCGGCGAGCCCGGGGATCTCCCACAGCCAGTCGACGAGGCACTGACCGATCAGGACGGCGCCCGCGGCGGCGGCGGCGCAGGCCCAGCGCCGGGAGGCCAGTGGCGTCGCGCGCCAGCGCTGGACGAACGTCGCGGCGATTGCGCCCAGAAACAGCACGAACAGCAGCGTGCCGACGGCGCCCGTCTCGGAGATCAGGGCCATCGGCAGGCTGTGCGGCGTGGAGAGGTTGCGGTCGGTGCTGCGCTCGCGGTAGTAGCCGAAGCGGTAGGAGCCCGCTCCCACGCCGTTGATCGGCCGGTCCCTGAACTCGTGTACCGCGATACGCCAGATGTCGTAGCGCTGCCCGCCGGTGGACCCCAGGCGCGTGTCCGCGGGGGCCGCGGTGTCGAGCTGGCTGAACTCGTCATATTTGTCCTGCGCGAACGTCGCCGGGTTGCCGACCGCGACCAGAATGCCGACGCCCGCGACGAGCACGAACACGGCGAGCCCGCCGGCGGTCAGCCGGCACAGGCCGTGCCACGTCGAGCCTTCGGCGCGCAGGCCGTTGTCGTAGAGCGA
>JBKJNH010000294.1:0-2566 GCA_046596055.1 Candidatus Eiseniibacteriota bacterium | reverse complement strand
GCTCCTCGGCCTCGGCCGTCTCGAGGGTGTGAGCCGGCCGGCGATCGCCTCGATCTTCCCGAACCGTGGCAAGGGTTGCGTGGTCCTCGACGTCGGCGCCACCTCCGATTGCAAGGCCCTGCACCTGGTCCAGTTCGCCGAGATGGGCTCGTGCTACGCGCATGACGTGCTGGGTATGGCGTCACCCCGCGTGGGACTGCTCCCGATCGGCGAGGAATCGTCGAAGGGAGACGAGTTGCGCCAGGAGACGAACGGATTGCTCGCGCAGATCGCGAACCTCAACTTCATCGGCAACGTCGAGGGGCGCGACATCCTCAAGGGAGGCGTGGACGTGGTGGTGACCGACGGGTTCACCGGCAACGTCGTCCTCAAGCTGGCCGAGTCGGTGATCGGACACGTCGCCCGCAGCTTTCGCCAGGAGATCGGGCGCAACCTGCAGGCGAAACTCGGAGCACTCCTGTTGAAGCCGGCGTTCGACAGCATGAAGCAGCAGTTCGACTACGCCGAGTACGGCGGGGCGCCGCTGCTGGGCGTCGACGGCGTGATCTTCATCGGCCACGGCAGTTCGTCCCCGCGCGCCATTCGCAGCGCGATCCGGTCGACCTGCACGTTCGTCGAGCAGCGCGTCAACGAGCACATCCCGCAACTCCTGAGGAACGTCCATGCCGAAGCCTGATCGCCCCCGCGGCGCCGTCATCGCCGGCACCGGCCGGGCGCTCCCCGAGCGCATCCTGTCCAACGCCGACCTCGAGAAGATGGTCGAGACGTCAGACGAGTGGATCGTCTCGCGCACCGGGATCCGCGAACGCCGCATGGTCGCTCCGGGCCAGGACAACTCGGACCTGGCGACCGCCGCCGCGCGGCAGGCGCTCGAGGCCGCCGGGCTCACGCCCGATGACGTCGACCACATCTTCGTCGCCACCGTCACGCCCGACCGGATCCTGCCGTCGATGGCCTGCACGGTGCAGCAGAAGCTGGGCGCCACGCACGCCGCGGCACTCGACATCAACGCCGCATGTTCGGGCTTCCTCTACGGCCTGCAGATCGCGCAGGCGCTGGTCGTCTCCGGCGCCTCGGACACGGTGCTCGTGATCGGGTCCGAGACGCTGACGCGCATCGTCGACTTCGAGGATCGCAATACCTGCGTGCTGTTCGGCGACGGCTCCGGCGCGGCGGTCGTCCGCCCGTGCGAGGCCGGCGTCGGCGTGCTCGCGGTCAAGCTGGGCGCCGACGGCGGCCAGGGCGACATGCTCACCGTCCCGGGCGGCGGCTCGCAGAAGCCCGCGACGCACGAGACCGTGGCCGCGCGTGAGCACTTCATCAAGATGCGCGGCAACGAGCTCTTCAAGTTTGCGGTGCGCGCGATGGAGTCGATCTCGCGCGACGCGCTGGTCGAGGCTGGCCGCGATGCGTCCGAGCTCACGGCGCTGATCCCGCACCAGGCGAACCGCCGCATCATCGACGCGACGGCCGAGCGGCTGGGGATCGCCAGCGAGAAGGTGTTCATGAACCTCGATCGCTACGGCAACACGTCGGCGGCATCGGTGCCGATCCTGCTCGACGAGGTCGTGCGCGACGGCCGCATCAAGCAGGGGGACCTGCTCGAGCTGGTCGCCTTCGGCGGCGGAGTGACGTGGGGCGCGGCGGTGACGACGTGGGACCCCGCCGCGGCGTGGCCGGTCGAGTCGCGCGAGGCGCGGACCTCGATCACCTCCGTCAAGACCGGAGCGCCGGCGTGACGATCGCATTCCTCTTCCCGGGGCAGGGCTCGCAGGTCGTCGGCATGGGCAAGGCCCTCGCCGACGCCTTCCCCGAGGCGAAGGCCGCGTTCGCCGAGGCCGACGCCGCGCTCGGCTTCGGGCTCACCGACGTGATGTGGAACGGCCCCGAGGATATGCTCAAGGCCACCGAGAACGCGCAGCCCGCGCTGCTCGCGCACTCGGTCGCCGCGCTGCGCGTCGTCATGGCGCGCGGCGTCACGCCGATCGCCGCGGCCGGACACTCGCTCGGCGAGTACAGCGCGCACGTGGCCGCGGGCTCGCTCGCGTTCGCCGACGCGATCCGCCTGGTGCGGCGGCGCGGCGAGCTGATGGCCGAGGCGGGGCGCGTGCGTCCCGGTGCGATGGCGGCGGTTCTGGGGTTGACAGGCGCTGCAGTCGACGCCGCGTGCAGCGGAGTGGTTGCCGCCGGCGGCGGCATGGTGGTTCCCGCGAACTTCAACTCGCCGGGGCAGGTCGTGATCTCGGGCGAGATCGACGCGGTCGAGGCCGCCATGGTGGCCTGCAAGGACGCCGGCGCGAAGCGCGCCATTCGTCTCCCGGTGTCCGGCGCGTTCCACTCGCCGCTGATGGGCCCGGCCGCCGAAGGTCTCGTCGCTGCGCTCGCCGCGGTGACCGTGAACGATGCGCGCTGCCCCGTGATCGCCAACGTCGACGCGCGGCCGGTCACCGCTGCCGCCGACATTCGCGATCGCCTGGGCCGCCAGTTGCTGGGCGCGGTACGGTGGGAGGAATCGATGCGGCACCTGGTCGCGTCCGGAACCGGCGCGTTCGTCGAGCTGGGCACG
>JBKJNH010000112.1:0-3191 GCA_046596055.1 Candidatus Eiseniibacteriota bacterium | reverse complement strand
CGCCATGTCGCGGTTGAGCAGGTCCTCTTCGAGGGTCAGCCCCGCGGGCAGTCCCTCGACGATGCAGGTGAGGCCGGGGCCGTGCGACTCCCCGGCGGTGACGAAGCGCAGCGCCATAGCGATGCGCAGTCTATGTGGCGCTACGGGGTGGCCTTCTCCAGGGTCTCTGCAGCGGCGATCGCGTACAGCAGCCCCGTGCTGCGGCGGTATCCCACACGGCCGAGGGTCCATGCGATCGTGCTGCGCGACATTGCGCGCATCGCCGACAGGCCGAGAGGATGAACCTTCGCCCGCATCGTGCGGGCATGCGCCGCACTCGTCCTGACGCGCTTCAGCGAGGTCACGCGCAGGACGTAACGACGAGCGATCCGACCGTCGGCAGCGTGCACGCGGACGGTCTGCTCGTCGCCGGGCCTCAGGCCGATGATCCGGCAGCGCGTCTCGGCGGCGCAGGTCGCGTCGCCGCTGGAAGTGGCGTCGCTGCCGAGCACGAAGACCGCGTACTGCCTGCCGATCTTCATCACGCCGAGGTACAGCGCGGCCGGGTCGCTGCGGCCCCCGATCGGCGTCAGGCGCGCGAGCGGGTAGGCGGTCGCGTCCGCGGCCCAGCCCAGCCGGGCCGTCGCGCGGTGGTAGGTGCCGGTGACCGGGGCGCTGCGGACAATTGGCGGCGTGTTCGCCGGGGACGTGGACTTCGGCTTCGCCGGGCCGGCGGGCGTCGCGTTCGCCTTCGCCCTGGCCTCGGGCTCCTCCTCGCCGCTCTTCGCGCGTGCGCCGGCGCTCGGCGCGGCGGGCTGCCGCGCCGACCCCGTGCCCTCGGACGGCGTCGCGGGAGGATCGAAGAACGGGTCGCGGACGCGCCCGCCGCGTTCGGGTTCAGCCTTGGGCGTCCCCTCCGGGATCATCGTCGCGGGCGCGGGCGCCGGCGGGGCCGGCGTGACGGCGGCGGTCCCCGTGGGCGCCTCGGATGACGACGAGGCGATCAGCGCCGGGACCGCCACGAGGGCGATCACGAGCACCAGCGCGACCGGCCAGAGGCGCTTGCGGATCAGATCGGCGACGAGCGCCCGGACGGGGTCGAGCAGGCGGCTCATCCGGCCGCCCCCACGCTGGGCAGCGGCGCAACGGCCGGGCTCGCGAGAGCGCTCGCGGGACCACGCGGCGTCGATCGGTCGATGACCCCGCCGGGATCGGGCTCCAGGTAGGCCGTCGCGCTGACGAGTGCGCCGAGCTGCGGAAAGCCGTCGCGACCCGCGACAAAGGAGAACCCGTCGATCGTGAGCAGGCGACCATCGACCCTGATGTGACCATTCGCGTGCTTGGCCCTCGCGTGAAGCGCCTTCAGGAAGCGCTGCAGGGGCATGTAGCTTCCCTCGGCCGTGAAGGTGAACGGCATCGCCAGAAGGCCGGCCGTGCCGACGGCCGTGCCCGCTGGCGCCTGGGCGGCGGCGGCGCCGTCGCTGCCGGCGGCCGCGTCCGTCCCGGCCGGGGCGTCAGTTGCCGCCGGGGCTTCCGGCTCGGCCGCCGGAGCGGAGGCGGCGCCGTCCTGCGCCTTGGCCTCCCCCCCGCTCGCCGGGTCCGCTGGCGCGGCGGCCGGAGCGGGCTCCTTCGCCTCGGCTTCGCTCAGCGCGATCGTGCGAACGTCGAGCCTGTGGGCGCGTGCGAGCGAATCAAGCCCCCGGAGGAGGGCGGCGACGTCCTCGTCGGGCGGCACCGCCTGCGCCAGCCGCGCCACGCTCGCGTAGTCGCGCGGATAGCGGACACGCGCCTGTTCGGCGGCGGCCGCCGTCGCGACGGCGGCGTCACGGCGTGACGTGGCCTCCAGTACCTGGGCCTGCGTGGCGCTCACCTCAGCGCGTGCGGGTGCCAGCAGCACGAACCAGAGGCCGGCCAGGATCACGACGACTGGCAGCAGACCGAGCAGGGCGCGGGGGTTGAGGCTCATCCGGGCTCAGCCGTCCCGCCCGCGGCGGGCGCCGCGGGGGCCCCGGGGGTCGCGGGGGTCGCGCCAACCGCCGGGGCCGAAGCGATGGCCGCGGCGACGACAGGCGGCTCATATGCGATCGTCAGCGAGAACTGGGGCATCTGGTCTGTCGCCCTGCATTCCGTCTCGTTCGCCGAGGACGAGTCGCTCTTCTCCGAGGTCGCGAGGCTCACGCGCTCGACGCCGTCGATGGCGCGCAACGCGATCAGGAGGTCGGCGACCTGGGCCTGCGTGCGCGCGCAGCCGACGAGGTCGAGCGCCGGCCCCGTCGATGCTCCGCGCAGCGACTGACCGCTGCCCCCGCCCTCGACCTGCGAGTCGCCCGAGGCCGTTGCGACCAGCGACGTGATCGAGACGTTCCTGGGGATGCTGCGGCCGATGTCACGCAGGGTGCGCGACCAGTCGATGCGACCGTCCAGCAGCCCGCCGACAGTGTCGATGCGGGCCAGGCGCAGCGCTGCGAACGCCGTGTAAGGCGTCAGCGACTGCGCTTTCGCCTCCGCCGCGGTCGCGTCCGCCTCGACGCGCGCCAACTCGACACGCTTCTCGGCGAGCTGGCCCTTGGTCATCGCCCAGGCGCCGGTCATCAGCACCATGACGGCGAGCACCCCCACGACGACGTAGGCGCCGAGACCGTCGGAGATGGAGACGCGGGCGCGGTCGCCACGCGACGCGTCCGATGGGATCAGGTTGACGGCTCTCATGCCGGTGACACCACGCTCTCGACGGCCAGCCCCGCGGCCACGCTGAGACATCCGGCGTCGAGCGGGCCGAGGTTCAGGTCGTCCGTGCTCGTCACGACGCGGGCCTCCACCTCGAGCCCCAGCCCTGTCTGAAGAGCCGCCCCGAAGCCGTCCACCGCGACGGCTGGGCCGGTCAGGACGACACGTTGCACGGCGGAGCCGTCCTCGACCCGGCCCTGCTGGAAGTCCAGTGAGGCGCGTACCTCGGTGGCGATGCGCCGGACGCCAACGGTGAGGATCTCGCGTGCGTCGGCGGCGATCTTCGCGTCGCCAGCGATCTGGCTGAGATCGCCCTCGAGACCCACCTTGGAGATCCACGTGCGCGCCTGGGCGGTCGTGAGCTCCCAGCGCGCCGCGAGATCGATTGCGAGGCTCTCCAGGCCACCACCGGCGACGCGGGTGAACGCGCACACGCCCCGATCGGAGATCGCCAGGTTCGTGAGGCCGCCGACGGACACGAAGAG
>JBKJNH010000347.1:0-4119 GCA_046596055.1 Candidatus Eiseniibacteriota bacterium | reverse complement strand
GCAGCGACGGCGCCCGAAGCCGGATGTGTGGCGCCTCCGAGGGCGAGAAGCGCGAGTGCGACCATCCAGGCGAGAGTCACGGTGATCGACCATACCACGCGGCGAATCACCTGCGCCGGACGGAAGCGCGGTGAAACGGAACGTCGCACTGGAGGCGACGAGATGATCGGCCGAGCCACGGGCCCGGGGTTCCGGCATTGAACTGCAGGTCGGTGAGCGGACAGTCGGCGTGGGCCGACGCGGCGGAGACGAGCGCGATCGCCGCGAGGAGATCCCCCCGCCTGGCTCGCCCGTCAAGCGCCGTCTAGCGCGGCTGGAGCCACTCCTGGCCGCGCATGTAGGGCACCAGCGCCTTCGGCAGCCGCACGCGACCGTCGGCCTCCTGGTTCTGCTCGAGGAGCGTGATCACGATGCGCGGCAGGGCGAGGCCCGAGGCGTTGAGCGTGTGCACGAACTCGGCCTTGGCCCCCGCCTCGCGGCGGAAACGGATGCCGGCGCGGCGAGCCTGGAATGCCTCGAAGTTCGAGCACGAGCTGACTTCGAGCCACGCTTCCTGGCCGGGCGCCCACGTCTCGAAGTCGTAGCACTTGGCGGCGGCGAAGGACATGTCGCCGGCGCACAGCAGGAGCACACGGAATGGCAGTTCGAGCGCGTTCAGTACGTCCTCGACGTCCTTCCGGAGCTCCTCGTGTGCCGCGTAGCTCGTCTCGGCCGGGACGAAACGCACGATCTCGACCTTGTCGAACTGGTGCAGGCGCTGGATGCCGCGCGTGTCCTTGCCGTAGGCGCCGGCCTCCTTGCGGAACGACGGGCAGTACGCGGTGAGCTTCGCGGGGATCACGCCGGGGTCGAGGATCTCGTCGCGGTAGATGTTGGTCACCGGGACCTCGGCCGTGGGGTTGAGCCACAGGTCCTCGCCCTCGATCCTGTACATGTCGTCGGCCATCTTGCGCAGCTGGCCGGTGCCGCGCAGGGCGTTCGAGTTGATGACGATGGGCGTGTGCACCTCGGTGTAGCCGTGCTTCTCGATGTGCAGGTCGAGCATGAGGTCGATCAGCGCGCGCACCAGGCGGGCGCCGTCACCGACGAACAACGGAAAGCCGCCGCCGGCAAGCTTGGGGCCGCGCTCGAAGTCGATGATGCCGAGCGCGCTCGCGATCTCCCAGTGCGGCTTCGGCGTGAAGTCGAACGTGCGGAGCGTGCCGTTGCGCGCGACCTCGACGTTCGCGCTCGAGTCGCGGCCCTCGGGCACCGACTCGTGCGGGATGTTCGGGATCCACGCGGCCGCCTCGTCGCCCTCGGCCTCGACGATGCGCAGGCGCTCGTCGAGCTGCTTGATGCGGTCCCCAACCGACTTTTGCGCCGCAATGATCTCCGCCGCGTCGCCGCCGGCCTTCTTGATGCGCGCGACTTCCTCGCTCGCCTGGTTGCGCTTCTGCTTGAGCGCATCGGCCTCCTGGAGGAGTACCAGTCGCTCCTCCTCGAGCGCGTAGAAGCGCTGGAGCTGCGGCGGGACGGCGCCGGCCTTCTTCAGGACGCCCGCTTGAACGACGTCCTTCTGTTCGCGGAGGAAACGGGGATCATGCATCGGGCGGACTCTCCGGGTCAGGCGGCGACGAGGGCGGCGAGCGCTCCCCGTGCGGCGGCGATCACTTCGTCGATGACCGCATCGTCGTGCGCGGTCGACAGGAACCAGGCCTCGAACTGCGAGGGCGGCAGGTACACGCCGCGCTCGAGCATGGCGGCGTGGAAGCGGCCGAAGCGCGCGACATCGGCGCGCTTGACGGCCGCGAAGTCGCCGGCCTCGCCCGCGAGGAAGAACAGCGTGCCCATGGAACCCACGCGCGTCACCGTCGCCTCGACGCCTGCCTCGGCGCACGCGGCGGTGAGACCCGCGGCCAGACGCGCGCCCTTCGCCTCGAGCGCGGGCCACGGCTTCGTCTCGGCGAGCACCGCGAGCTGCGCGGCGCCGGCGGCCATCGCGGCGGGGTTGCCCGACAGCGTGCCCGCCTGGTAGACGGGTCCGGCCGGCGCGATCTGCTGCATCAGCGCACGCGGTCCACCGTAGGCGCCGCTGGGGAATCCGCCGCCCAGGATCTTCGACAGCGTCGTGAGATCCGGTCGTACGCCGTACAGCTCCTGAGCGCCACCCGCGGCGACGCGGAAACCGGTCATCACCTCGTCGAAGATCAGGATCACCCCGTGGCGATCGCACAGCGCGCGCAATCCCTCGAGGAACCCGAGCCGCGGCGGCACGACGCCCATGTTCGCGGCGATCGGCTCGACCAGCAGGCACGCGACTTCGCTGCCGCGGGCGGCGAAGAACTCCTGCGCGGCGGGAAGGTCGTTGTACGGCAGCACGGCCGTGAGCGCGGCCAGCGCCTTCGGCACGCCAGGGCTGTCGGGAATGCCGAGCGTCAGGGCGCCCGAACCGGCGGCGACCAGCAGGCTGTCGGCGTGGCCGTGGTAGCAGCCCTCGAACTTGACGATGACGTCGCGGCCCGTCGCCGCACGCGCCAGGCGGATCGCCGACATGACCGCCTCGGTGCCCGAGTTGACGAAGCGGACCTGCTCCATCGACGGCACCATCGCGAGGACGCGGCGGGCCAGCTCGACCTCGCCGGGACTCGGCGCGCCGAACGACGAGCCACGCTCGATCGCGCGCGTGGCCGCCGCGACGATCCGCGGGTGCGCATGGCCCAGGATGAGCGGACCCCACGAGCCGACGAGGTCGACGTAGCGCTTCCCGTCGACGTCGAACAGCCATGGTCCCTCGCCCCGGTCGAAGAACACCGGATTGCCACCCACCGCGCGGAAGGCGCGCACGGGCGAGTTCACGCCGCCGGGCAGCAGTTCCTGCGCCTCGCGCCACAACGCGTCGCCGATCGGTCCGCGCACGTCGCTCACGCGAGCCTCCCCTCGGCCAGCCAGCGGGCGGCATCGGCTGCGTGGTAGGTCAGGATCCAGTCGGCGCCGGCGCGACGGATGCCGGTGAGGATCTCGAGCACGATGCGCGGCTCGTCGACGAGGCCCTGTGCTGCCGCGGCCTTCACCATCGAGTACTCGCCGCTGACGTTGTAGGCGGCGAGCGGGGCGTCGGTGCGCTCGCGCGCCGCGCGGATGACGTCGAGGTAGGCGAGCGCGGGCTTGACCATCACGGCGTCGGCGCCCTCGTTCAGGTCCTGCTCGATCTCGCGCATCGCCTCGCGAACGTTCGACGGGTCCATCTGGTAGGCGCGGCGGTCGCCGAACTGCGGCGTCGAGCCGGCGGCCTCGCGGAACGGGCCGTAGAACGCCGAGGCGTACTTGGCGGCGTAGGCGAGGATCGCGGTGTCGACCAGCGCGGCCTCGTCGAGCGCCTCGCGCACGGCGCCGATGCGCCCGTCCATCATGTCCGAGGGTGCGACGACGTCGGCGCCGGCCTGCGCGTAGGCCACCGCAGCGCGGGCGATGAGCGGCAGCGTCGCATCGTTGTTCACGTGACCACCCTCGATCACGCCGCAATGGCCGTGGTCGGTGTACTCGCACAGGCAGACGTCGGCGAAGAGCGCGAGGCCGGTGTCGGCCTTCTTCAGGGCACGCAGCGCGGCGGGCACCGGCCCGTCCTCGGCCCACGCTCCCGAGCCGACCGCATCCTTCGTCGGCGGCAGGCCGAACAGCAGGAGCCCGCCGATCCCGAGGTCGGCCAGTGCCTTCGCGTCCTCGACCAGGCGGTCGACCGACACGCGGGCAACACCGGGCATCATGTCGATCGGCTGGTGCACACCGCTGCCGGGCACGACGAACGCTGGCGCGACGAACTGTGCCGGGTGGAGGCGCGTCTCGCGCGCGAGGGCGCGCAACGCGGGGGTGCGACGCAGGCGGCGCAGGCGCGACTCGGGGAACATCATGACGGCGACTCCTCCTCGCAGGCGGTGACGACGGCGGCGGCGACCGCGGCGACATCCGCACCCGTCGCCTCGTGAATCCGCTCGAATCCCAGCCCCCGAACGACCGCGGCCGTGATGGGACCGATGGCGACGGCTTGCACGCCGGAGAACACCGGCGGCGCGTCCTCCGCCGGAGCGACGGCCGCGAGCGCCGCGATGAACGCCCGTGCCGCGCCACCGCTCAGGAACG
>JBKJNH010000111.1:0-2674 GCA_046596055.1 Candidatus Eiseniibacteriota bacterium | reverse complement strand
GCGGCCCTGCGGGCCCTGGCCATCGAGAACCGGACGATCAGCTTCGCCGATCTCTCCGAGCAGCCGATCTTCGCCGAGGCCGACGCATGCCCGGGCGTCGAGGCCGGACCCGTCCTCTTCGTGCCCATTCCGCGTGCCGATCACGAGCCGTCGTATCTCGCCGTCCATCGCCGGCGCGGGCGCGCCCGCTTCACGGCGGGCGAGACGCAGTCGATGCTCCTGCTTGCCGCGTGGCTCGGCGCCGCGCTCGAACGTCGCCGCCTCGCTGCCCGCACGCCGAAGGCCGACGACGGCGAAGCGGCGAGCGAACGCACGCTGCGCACCGCGCTCAAGAAGGAGATTCGTCGCGCCCATCGTCACGCTCAGGAACTGTCGCTGATTCTGGTCGCGGTCGATCCGCCCGCGGACGGGAGCGACGAGGCCTGGCCGGCGACCGTGCTCGGGGACGTCGCGGAACTGCTGGGTTCGCAGGTGCGGGACATCGACCTGGTCGGCCGCTGCACCGGCGGGCTGACGGCGGTCGTGCTGCCACAGACCGGCCGCGACGGTGCAATCGAGGTGGCCGCGCGCATGCGCACCACGCTCGCCGCCAACGCGTTCACGCCCCATGCCGCGGGCGCCCTCACGGCGACGTTTGGCGTCGCCACGTTCCCGGGCGACGGCGTGGATCTCGAGACGCTGTGGGCTGTGACCGAGCGCGTCCTGCGCGATGCGCGGCAACGCGGCGGGAACTGCGTCGAGACGCCGGCCCGCCGCGCCGCCTAGCCAACGTCTAGTTCGTCGCCCGGGCCCCCGCCGGCGCAACCGCCGGAGCCTGCGCCAGCGGATCGTCGAACTCGGGCGCATCCTTGCCCTGCAGCCAGCGATCGAACCACCGGCGCATCACCTGCTGGTTCTGGACGCGGCGCGACGGGGCGCCGCTGCGCGACAGCTCGTGGCCCTCGCCCGGAAAGCGGATCATCGCCGTGGGCACACGGCGCGCGAGCATCGCGCGGAACATCCCCTCGCCCTGCACGATCGGCGTCCGCCAGTCGTCCTCGCTGTGCACGACGAGCAGCGGCGTCTTCGCCTGCGCCACGTGCGTCAGCGGCGAGCGACGCGCGTAATCGGCCGGATCCTCCCACGGCGCCCCGCGGAACCAGAAATTGGTGAGCTGCGCGAAGTCCGCTCCGTGCCAGAACGACGTCCAGTCGGCGACGCAGCGCTGCGTGATCGCGCAGGCGAAGCGGTCGGTGTTCACCACCGTCCAGTTGGTCAGCAGGCCCCCGCCGGATCCGCCGGTGACGCCCATGCGCGACTCGTCGATGAAGCCGCGGCCGACGAGCATGTCGACGCCGGCCATCAAGTCCTTCCAGTCGTCCCCGGGATACTCGAACTGAATTACGTTTCCGAACTCCTGGCCGTACGTCGTCGAACCGCGCGGGTTCACGTACAGGACGACGTATCCGGCCTCGGCGAGCACCTGGAACTCGTGGAAGAACCCCACGCCGTACGCCACGTGCGGACCGCCGTGGATCTGCAGGACGAGCGGGTACTGCTTCGTCGGAGCGAAGCCTGGCGGCGTGACGACCCAACCCTGGATCGAGCGGCCGTCGAACGACGGGTACCAGATCTCCTCGACCTTCCCGAGCTTCGACTCGGTGAACAACGCCTCGTTCGGATCGAGCAGCGGAGTGAGCGTGCCGGTCGCGACGTCGCAGGCGCACAGCACACCCGGGCGCGACGGCGAGCCGACGATCACTGCCGCCCGCTTCCCGTCCGCCGACACCGTTCCCGAGATGATCTCGCGGTCGGCGGGCGTCAGTTCGGCCACCGTGCCGTCGGCGCCGATGCGCGCCAGGATGCAGGCCCCGTGCCGTCCGACCACGGTGAGAACGGCGGCGCCGCCCTCGATGAACGCCAGCGGCACGCTGCCGCCCGCGCGCGGTGGGTGCTGGTCGGAGGAGATCGACGACTCCCCGGCCTCGAACGCGTACCCTTGCGTCAGCGCCTGCGATGCGCGCTGCGGGAACGGCGGCGCGAGCACGAACACGTCGGGCTGGTCGTACGAGCGTGGCGGAGTCTGCAGGAGCATTCCCACGGCGAGCATGCGCCCGTCGGGCCCGACCGTGAAGCGGCTGATCGAGCCGGCGACGTCCGCCACGAGCGTCAACTCGTCCTCGGTCGGCATCGCGCGATCGGCCGCGACCGCCCACACGGCGGCGGCGTCGAGCCCGAACCACGGCGCCATCCGGCGATCGCTGACGAACCAGACGCTCCTGCCATCAGCCGACCACGCCGGCGCATCCTCGTTGAAGCGCCCGCACGTGAGCATGCGCGGCGCGGCAGCGGCCGTGCCATCGGGTGCTACGGTGACCACCCACACGTGATCCAGGTGCCGGGGATCGAGCGCGCCCGCGTTGTCGAGCTTGACCATCGGCCGAGCGACGATGCGACCGGGCTCGTTCTTGGGCTTCTTCGCCTCGGCGTCGGGCGTGTCGAGTTCGGGATTCGTGCCGCTGGTGAACGCGATGCGCGTCCCGTCGGGTGACCATGCCAGGGATCCCGCCCCCTTTGCGAGGTCGGTGAGCCGCACGGCCTCCCCTCCTCCGCGCATGGGCATCACCCACAGCTGCGCCGGCTTGCCCGGCTCGGGCGAGCGCACGAACGCCAGGCGCGTGCCGTCGGGCGACCA
>JBKJNH010000206.1:0-4533 GCA_046596055.1 Candidatus Eiseniibacteriota bacterium | reverse complement strand
CCGGCGCCAGCGCGTTGAGCAGCGTGCTCTTGCCCACGCCCGAGTGTCCGACGACCAGCGTGCGCCGGCCGGCGAGCGCGGCGCGCAGCGCGGGCACGCCCCTGCCCTCGGGCGCCGCGAGCGCGTGCACCTCGTAGCCGGCGCGCTCGTAGGTCGTGCGCGCGGCGGTCACCTCGGAGGCGGGCACGAGGTCGGCCTTCGACAACGCGATCACCAGCGGCAGGCCGCCGGCCTCGCAGGTGACGGCGATGCGATCGAGCAGGCCCTCGCGCAGCGGCGGATCGCGCAGCGCAGCGACGACGAGCACGCGGTCGATGTTGGCGGCGGTGATCTGGATGCGCCCGCCGGGACCCTGGCCCGCAGCGGCGCGCTCGAAGCGATTGCGCCGCGGCGCCACCGTGATGACGACCGCTTCCGTCGAGTCGTCGTCGGGCGACGCGCCGTCGATCGTCTCGACGGTGACCGCGTCGCCCACGACGATCGCGTTCCCCAGGCGCCCGCCCGGATCCTGCAGGCGCTTGCGCACGGCCGCGGCCCACACGCGACCCGATTCGTCGAGCACGACGACGCCGCGCAGGTCGACCCGCGCGACGACGCCGGTGAACGTCACTTGGCGCGCGAGTCGGGCCGTCCGGCGCCCCACAGCGCGCCGCCCAGCGCGACCACGAGCGCGGCCACGGGGAGCGCCAGCACGGCGCCCAGGATGCCACCGATCGCGCTACCGGCGAGGACGGCGAGGATGATGATGAAGGGGTGGAGCTCGAGGCGCGAGCTCATGAGACGCGGATTGATCACGTAGTTGTTGAGCTGGTTGAGCACGATGTAGGCGCCGAGGACGAAGAGCGTCCGCCCCAGGCCCTCGCTCGAGGTGACGATGACGAGCGCGCCGACGACCGCAACCGAGCCGAGGAACGGCACCGCCTCGGCGATGCCCGCGACGACGCCGAGCGCCAGCGAGTACCGCACGCCGAACAACGTGAACAGGACGGTGGCAAGGACGCCGCAGACGAGCACAACCAGCGTCTGGCCGCGCACGTACGTGGCCAGCGAGCGGTCCGCCTCGTCGAGCAGCAGGCGGGCCTTCGAGCGCCAGGACGCGGGCAGGCCCTCGACGAAGTTGCGCGTCAGGGTGCCGCCGTCGGCCAGGATGTAGAACGCGCCGATCGGAACGACGAGCAGCCCGAGCACGTTCCCCAGCGTCCCGACGAGCTTGAACGCGACCTGTCCCACGCCCGAGGCCGAGCGCTCGACCAGCCCGTGCCACTCCTGCGACACGGCGGCCCACACGTCGGGCGGCAGGCCCATGCCGCGGCGCGCCTCCATCCGGGCCAGCCACTCGTCGACGGTGCGGTAGTAGTTGGGGAGCTCGCGCCCAAGGCGCTGCAGCTCGATCCACAGGATGGGCACGAACCAGTAGAGCGCGAGCCCGATCCCGACGACGGCGAGCAGCACGGTGACCCCCGCGGCGCGCTTGCGCCCCAGCGTCCGCCCGCGCGGCAGCGGCAGGCGGGAGAGGCGGTCGACCAGCGGCTGCAGGACGTAGGCCATGAAGATCGAGCCGACCAGCACGAGAAGCACGTCGCGCACCTGGTACATGAGCCAGCCGAGGCAGGCGATCGCGACGAGCGAGCCGAGCGACAGCGCGTTCCAGCTCCAGTGGAATGTCGTCTTGCGATGGCGCGTCGGCGGTGGCGTTGCCGACGTCGGCGCCGACGGCTCCGGGGTCGTGCTCACCAGCCGGCCTGCACGCCCACGGGGAGCACCAGCGAGAACGTGGCGCCCCGACCGGCGTCGCTCTCGACCGAGATGCGACCGCGGTGGGCGACGGCGATCCGGTAGCACGTGGCCAGGCCGAAGCCGTGGCCGGTGGGCTTGGTGGTGAACGTCGGCTCGAAGATCTTCTCCTGCACCGCGCGGCTCATGCCGGGACCGTTGTCCGTGACGCGCACGAGCACGGTCTCCTCGGGATCCTTCCAGCCGGTGGTGACGACGATCTTCTTCTGCGGCGTGCCCTTCTCGATCATCGCCTCGGCGGCGTTCTGGAAAAGATTGATGAACACCTGCTGCAACTGGCCGGCGTCGGCGGCGATCGGCGGCAAGGCATCGGCCAACGCGAGCTCGAACTCGACCTGGTTGAACTTGTTCTGCGGCCGCACGAAGTCGACGGTGCGGCGCAGCAGGTCGTTGAGGTCGACGCGAACGACCTTCATCTCCTTGTGCGAAAAGTCCATCAGGCCCTTGGTCAGGATCGCCATGTTCGAAGCCTGCTCCATGATGATGCGGGCGTGCCGCGCCGTCTTCTCGGGATCGGCCTTGCCCAGCTCGAGCGTGAGCATCTGGGCGCGGGCCGAGATCGCAGCCAGGTAGTTGGAGATCTCATGACCGATCTCGGCGGCCATTTCCCCCTTGGCCGCCATGCGTTCCTGGTGGACGAGCTGGTCCTGCGCCTTCTTCAGCTCCACGTATCTGCGGTGTGAGTCGCGGATGACGAGCACGGGGACGTAGAACAAGATGATTCCCGCCCAGCTCAGGATCGCGTAGGAGACGGTCATCAGCGGCGAGAGGAACAGGAGCGCGAGATCCGAGATCAACTGCTCGGCGTAAAGATAGTCCTCGCGGATGACGAGCTTGATCGGGCGATCGGCGCCCCATCCCGCGGCCACCGCCACGAGCAGGATATTGAGCACCCGGTAGACGAGCCCCAGGCCGAGCAGCGGAATGAGCAGGCCCACCATCCAGGCCACTTCGAGGCGACCCTCGGTCTGCGCGACCAGCGGCCAGATCCCTTCGTGCTGTCCACTCAGGAGCGCGAAGGTCCAACCCGCGGCGGACATCACGACGACCATGGCGGCGGTGTTGAACAGCGCACGGATCGGGGGCCGGCGGCGTAGCGCGAGGTCGGCGATCGCGGTCGAGACGGCGACGATCCAGATCGCCGGGGTGACGCCCCACAGGACGACGGTGGCGAAGTTCGCCGCCGAGGCCATCGAGTCGGTGCCCTCGCCCGTGATCGTGGGCAGCCACAGGCTCTCGGCCACGACCGTGATCGCGACCCAGGCGAGCCAGTGGACCAGCAGGGCATGCGTCCAGTCGAGCGGATGCAGCGCGAGCAGCACGAGTGCGCTCGCGACCATGGATCCGACGTACAGGACGAGATGACGACTCACTCAGCCTCCCTGGCGCGGTCCCACCCCCAGACCGGGCCGGTCCGGAAGAGTGAGGCGGCCTTCTCCGCCGCCGACGCCCTCGAACGGATCCACGGCGAGGAGCCAGTGGCCGTCGAGGTCGAGCGTGTCGAACAGCGGCCCGAGGTGCGCGGCCGCGGTGATTCCGATGCTGCTTTCGACCATGCACCCTAGCATGAGCGAAAGGCCGTGCGCGCGCGCGGCGTGGATCAGGCGCAGGGCCTCGCTCGGACCACCGGTCTTGACCAGCTTGACGACCACGCCCGCGGCGCGATCGGCCAGGCTCGCGACGTCGGCCGCCACGTGGCAGCCCTCGTCGACATAGAGCGGCAGCGGCGAGCGCTCGTGCAGCCAGCGCAGCCCCGCGCGATCCTCGGCCGGCAACGGTTGCTCGACGAACTCGACGTCCAGATCGGCCAGCGCCGGCAACAGGCGCAGCGCCTGGTCCCGGGTCCAGCCGGCGTTGGCGTCGACGCGAAGGATCTGAGTGGAACGCTCCCGGATCCGCCGGACCGTCCCCAAGTCATCGGCCCCTCCGACCTTGACCTTGAGAATGGGATAAGCCTTTGCCTCCTCGAGCTTTCGGGCCGTTGTCTCCCAATCCGCTAGACCCAGGGTGAAGGACGACAGCGGCAGCGTCGCCGGATCGAGGCCCCACAACTTCCACAGGGGAACGCCGGCGAGCTGCCCGCGCAGATCCCACAGCGCGGTGTCCACCGCGTTCCAGGCCGCCCGCTGGCCGTTGAGTGCTGCATGGGCGCGGCGCTCGAAGGCCTCGTGCTCCCAGGGATCGGCGGGCAGAAGCGGCTCCCACGCCGCGAGCGCCGCGGCGGCGGTGGCCGCGTTCTCGCCGTAGTAGGCGGTCGCCGCGACCTCGCCGATGCCCGTGCGGCCCTCGTGCTCGAGCGTCACCACGAGATGCTCCCAGTTCTTCCGGCCGCCGCGGGCAATGCGGAACTCGTGGCGGGTGGTCAGGTTGAGCGGGGTGACGGTCATCTTCATGCGAGCGATTCCTCCCGGGCGGCGAGCACGGCCTCGACCAGCGGCGCCACGCCGTAGCGGACCGGATCGGTGACGGGCAGGCCGAGCGCTTTCGCCTGGCCCGCGAGCGCAAAGCGCGCCTCGTCGTCGTCGAGATCGAACGTGGCGATCGCGGCGGCGACGACGCGACCGGGCCGGATCGGCGCGAGCGCATCCTCGTAGCGACGCACCAGCTCGGCGAGCGGTGGGATCGGCACGTCACCGTGGCGGATGCGCGTGCGCGTCGCCTGGTGGCACAGGATCATCGAGTGCGGGAGCGCACCGTGCAGCAGCGCCAGCGTCACGCCCGCGTACCCCGGATGCAGCA
>JBKJNH010000162.1:0-7830 GCA_046596055.1 Candidatus Eiseniibacteriota bacterium | reverse complement strand
CGGCCTCGATCACCTCGCCCACCTCCAGGCGCAGGCGCTCGCACATCTGCGCCACCTCGTTCACCAGCGCGATGTTGACGCTGCGGAAGGTGTTCTCGAGCAGCTTGACCATCTCGGCCACGCGCGTCGAGGACACGGGGATGACCGTGTCGAGCGTCTGGCGGTAGAGCGCCGACGCCACGGCGGTGCAGCGCGGGGTCACGCCGCCGACGACCTTCGGGATGTTGCGCGTATGGAAGTTCGGGTTGCCGGGGTCGACGCGCTCGGGCGAGAAGGCGAGGTAGAAGTCCTTGCCGACCTTGCCGCCCTTCGCGGTGAGCAGCGGCAGGATCAACTCGTCGGTCGTGCCCGGGTAGGTCGTCGACTCGAGGATGACGAGCTGACCCTTTCTCAGGTGACGCGCGACCTGCTCGGCGGCGGCGACGATGTACGAGACATCCGGATCCTTCGTCTTGTTGAGCGGGGTGGGCACGCAGATGTTGATCGTATGCGCCTTCGCCAGGATGCGGAAGTCCGTGGTGGGGAGGAAGCGCCCTGCCTTGACCATGGCGGCGACGTCCTTCGACGACACGTCCCCGACGTAGGAGCGACCGCGCTTCAGTGCGGCGACCTTCTTCTCGTCGACGTCGATTCCGTGGACGGTGAAGCCGGCCTTGGCGAACTCGATGGCCAGCGGCAGGCCGACGTAACCGAGACCGATGACGGCCGGGCGGGCCGTGCGACGGGCGAGACGCTGTTCGAGCACGTTGGGGCTCCCCGGAGGAGACGAGCGACGCGGGTCGGGACACGATTCGAGCCCCGGCGGACCATCAAAAAGACGTCCGCAGGACGCCGGACGCCGACCCCGCGAATCTAGCACAGCGAGGGAAACGGCACGAGTCGTGCTCGGCCGGGTTCCACTCCGAATTCGTGGGTCGGCAGTTGACACGGTCGCGCCCGCGGGCCTAGCCTTTTTTTGCAGTTCCGAGCGAAGCGAAGCGAGGTTGCCTGTCCTTGCCGTGAGCGCGGCCCCCGTCACCAAATCCTTCATGCGAAGCGGACGTGCCGTCGCACAGGGGTGGCGAGGTTGGCCCGAGCACGACCGGGTGCGGGGAACCTCCTTCCATTTCCGGGCGAACGCTCCATCCCGCCCTGCCGCCCTGCTCCCGACCCGAGGTCCCTGTGCTGCCTCCCGACGTTGCCGGCGTCCGTCATGCGGCGCGCATCGCGACCGCCGACGGCCCGATGTACGCGTTGTTTTCCGCCGATCGACTCGTCCTGCTCGATGCCGCACCGTGGGCCGGTGGCCGGCCGATCGGCGTCGAGCTTCCCGCCGCGGACGCGCGCCTCCTCGCACCGTGCACCCCGACGAAGATCGTCTGCATCGGTGTCAACTACGCCGACCACGCGAAGGAGAGCGCGAGCTTCACCAGCGTGCCCGACGAGCCGGTGATCTTTCTCAAGCCCCCATCGTCCGTGATCGGTCCGGGCGTCGCGATCGAGTTGCCGCCCGGCGTTGGTCGGGTCGATCACGAGGCCGAACTCGCGCTCGTGATCGGTCGGCGCACGTTCCGGGCGAATGCAGACACGGCGCGGGCGGCGATCGCGGGCGTGACCGCCGTGAACGACGTCTCGGCGCGCGTGTTGCAGAAGAAGGACGGACAGTTCACGCGGGCCAAGGGCTTCGACACGTTCTGCCCGCTCGGGCCGTGGATCGCGCTCGGGCTGGATCCGACGGATCTCGCGGTGCGGGCGCGCGTCGGCGGCACCCTGCGCCAGGACGGGCGCAGCCGGGATCTCGTGCGCGGGCCCATCGACCTCGTCGTCTTCGTGTCCAACGTGATGACGCTCGAGCCGGGGGACGTGATCTCGACGGGCACGCCGGCCGGCGTCGGACCGCTCGAGCCCGGCGACATCGTCGCGATCGAGATCGAGGGTGTCGGCGCGCTCACCAATCGGGTCGTGCTCCGCGCGTGAGCCCAGGACTGCTCGTCCGCGGGGCGCGCATCCGCACGGGGGATCCCTCCCACCCGGAGGCGACGGCGGCCTTCGTGCGCGACGGGCGCTTCGTGGTCGTCGGCGACGCGAGCGCGGCCGAGGCTGCGGCTCGCGCCGCGGTGGCGGACGGCGCGACGCTCACCGAGCTCGACGCCGGCGGTCGGCGCGTCACGCCCGGCCTGGTCGACGCGCATGTTCACGTGCTGGCGGCTGCGGAGGCGGCGCTCGCTCTCCGGCTCGATCCGGCCGGGGCGGCCGACGAAGCGCACGCTCGGATCGCCGCTGCGCACGCCGCGCTGCCGGCGGGAGAGTGGCTCGTCGGCGGGGGGCAGCGCGATGCGGACTGGCGGCCCGCGGCGGATCGCGCCGCGCTCGATCGCCTGGTCGATGATCGTCCCGCGTTCCTGCGCACCGCCGACTGGCACGGCGCGTGGGTGTCCTCGGCGGCGCTGGCCCGCGCGGGGATCACGCGCTCCACGCCCGATCCACCCGGCGGCCGGATCGGCCGGGACGCGGGGGGCGAGCCGAACGGGCGCCTCGAGGAGAACGCGGTGGGGCTCGTGCGCGACCTCATTCCGCCGCCCGACGCGAATCGTCGCGGCGCCGGGGTGCAGGCATTCCTCGCGGCGGCGGCTTCCTGCGGCACGACGTTCGTGCACGGTTTCGAGAACGCCGCGGGCTGGGACGCGTTGCGCGACCTGCGCGACGACGGTCGCCTCCCCGTGCGCGTCGCGGTGGCGTTCATGACGGGTGTGCTCGGTGGAGCGCGTTCGGGCGACGATCCTGCGTCGGCCGCCCCGCCCGCGTCCAGTCTCGCGGCCGAGGCCGACGACCTCCTCTTTCCCTTCGCGTTCAAGGGCTTCCTCGACGGTACGCTGGGCGCCGCGACGGCGCACCTGCTGGCGCCGGCGAACGACGGGTCCGGCGCGGGCTACGCCACGCTCGACGCACCCGGACTCGACGCGCTGGGCGCCGCGGCGCGCGGGCGTGGCTGGTCGCTCGCGCTGCACGCGATCGGGGACGCGGCGGTGCGTGCCGCACTCGACCACTTTGCCTCCTGGCCGGCGCAAGACCGCGCGCGCCTGCGGCCACGCATCGAGCATGCGCAGCTCGTCGCGCCGGGAGACCTGGCGCGCTTCGCGGCTCTGGGTGTCGTGGCCTCGATGCAGCCGACGCATTGCACGAGTGATCGGCCCCTGGCGAACGCGCGATGGGGTGGGCGCGACGCCGCGGGCGGCTACGCGTGGCGCCAGTTGCTCGCCGCGGGCGCGCCGCTCGCGTTTGGTTCGGACGCGCCGATCGAGCCGTGCGATCCGCGGGCCGCGCTGGCCGCGGCGGTGTTGGGTGGGGATCCAGCGGCATACGCGCGCGGCGTGGTCCCGGCGCGCGCGCTCACGCTCGACCAGGCGTTCGCGGCCGCGACGCACGGCGGTGCGTTCGCCGCGCGCGTCGACGATCGCGTGGGGAGGATCGCGCCGAGATTCCATGCCGACTTCGTCGTCTGGGGGGACGATCCTTGGGAAGTGGCGGTGGAACGGCTTGCGCATGCGCGAGTGGACGAGACCTACGTCAACGGCGTGCGCGCTTTCGCGCGGAGGGATGGAGCTGTTTGACCGCTGGCGAGGCGTGTCGTAGGCTCGCCCCGCGCGCGACCCCGCGCGGGGAGGGTCGATGAGCGGAGTGGACGGCGAGGACGACGCAGCCCTGGTGACCCGCGCGCAGGCGGGCGACGGAGACGCGTTCGGAGTCCTCGTCCGCCGCTACGAGGCGCGGATCTATCGCCTCGTGCGCCGCATTGTCGGCGACGACGATGCCGAGGACGCGCTGCAGGAAACCTTCCTCTCGGCGTGGCGGGCGCTGCCGAGGTTCGCGGGCCACTCCACGTTCTCCACCTGGATCTATCGCATCGCCACCAACGCCGCGCTCATGCGCCTGCGCAAGCGCCGACCCGACGTCGTGTCGCTCGATGCGCCGCTCGACCCTGCCTCCGACGAGCCCGCACCATCACGCCAACTCGTCGACTGGGGACCCACGCCCGATCAGGCGCTGGTCGACGGCGAGACCCGCGCCGCGATGGACGAGGCGATCGCGGCGTTGCCGCCCGACCAGCGCGCGGCCTTCCTGCTCCGCGACGTCGAGGAACTGGGAAACGCCGAGGCGGCCGCCGCGCTCGAGCTCTCGCTGCCGGCCTTCAAGGCACGCGTCCACCGGGCGCGCCTGTTCCTCCGCGACCGGCTGGACCGTCACTTCGGAGAGCGAATCAGGAAGGGCGGATGAACCAGGCGATGAGCACGGCCGCGGCGAGGAGGATCCGGTAGACCGCGTAGGGGAGGAATCCCACGCGGCCGAGATGCCGCAGCAGGAAGCCGATCGCGAAGTACCCCGCGATGGCGGCCGTGACCATGCCCGAGCCGAGCACGACCGGATCGCCGCCGGCGATGTCCTTCGCGTTGAGCACCGCCGCGCCGAGGATGGCCGGCGTCGAGAGCAGGAACGAGAAGCGCGCCGCGGCTTCGCGCGTGAGGCCGAGCCCCAGTCCCGCCGCCATCGTGATGCCCGAGCGCGAGACGCCGGGGACGAGCGCGGTCGCCTGGGCGATGCCGATGAGCAGGCCCGCACGCGCGCCGGGTTCGGTGCCCGTGCCCGGGGTGCGGCGGTCGAGCGCGAAGAGCAGCAGGCCGACGCCCGCCAGCGTCGCGGCCATGAGCGGCGGCCAGTCGTGCATCGCTGCGAAGCGATCGCGCCACAGGAGACCGGCCACGACCGCGGGCAGCGTCGCGAGAATGAGGATCCCCACGCGCTTGAGCTCGGGTGTGACGCGGCGGGTGGCGATCGCGGAGAACGAGCCCTGGGCGAGGTCGAGCCAGTCGCGGCGGAAGTAGGCGAGCACGGCGACGAGCGTGCCCAGGTGGAGGGCGACGTCGAACGGCAGGTCGTGGGCGGGGTCGCCCCAGCCCGTCAGCCAGTGGGCGAGCGCGAGGTGCGCGGACGACGAAATCGGGAGAAACTCGGAGAGCCCCTGGATCAGACCCAGGATGGCCGCTTGCCAGGGAGTCATGACGTCGCACGCTAACCGAAACGACGAAGGCGGGTCAACGCGCGTCGCCGCGGCGGCGGGAAAGGTGTCGCTCGCCACGATGGCGTCGCGCCTGCTGGGGCTCGCGCGCGAGCAGGTGATGGCCGCGTGGTTCGGCGCCGGCATGCAGAGCGACGCCTTCAACGTGGCGTTCCGCGTGCCGAACCTGCTGCGCGACCTGTTCGCCGAGGGCGCGCTGTCGGCCGCGTTCGTTCCGACTTTCACCGAGGCCGATCACCGCCAGGGACGCGAGCGCGCCTGGCGCCTCGGCGCGCAGGTGCTGAACGCGCTGGCGATCTCGCTCGCGGCGCTCACGGTCGCGGGCTGGTTCATCACGCCGTGGCTGGTCCGGCTGCTGGCACCCGGCTTCGCCGACGAGCCGGGCAAGCTCGAACTGACGATCGAGCTGTCGCGGATCATGCTGCCGTTCCTGCTCTTCGTCGCGCTCGCCGCAGCCGTGATGGGCATGCTGAACGCGGTGCGCCGGTTCACCGTGCCCGCGCTCGCGCCGGTGTTTCTGAACATCGGGATGATCCTCGGTGGCCTGGCGCTGATCCCGGTGTTCCAGGCGGCGGGGCGGCCGCCGATTCTCGCCATGGCGTTCGGCGTGCTGCTGGGCGGCTTCCTGCAATTCGCGGTGCAGTTGCCCACGCTGTGGTCCATGGGGTTCCGGCCCGCGTGGCCGCCCGCGCTCACCGATCCCGGAGTCCGGCGGATCGCCACGCTCATGGTGCCGGCGACAATCGGCCTCGCGGCGACGCAGCTCAACCTGTTCGTCAACACGATCCTCGCCTCGACGCTGATCGAGGGTTCGGTCTCGTGGCTGGCCTATGCGTTCCGCCTGATGCAGCTGCCGATCGGCGTCTTCGGCGTGGCGCTCGCTACCGTGTCGCTGCCGGCGATCTCGCGCCACGCGGTGGCGGGGGACATGCGGGGCCTGCGGGCGACCCTGGCCGGCGCGGTGCGGCTGGTCTTCGCTCTCACGCTGCCGGCGACGTTCGGGTTGTGGGCGCTGGCCGGGCCGCTGGTCCGCCTGCTGTACGAGCGCGGGCGCTTCAACGCGGCCGACACGGATCGCACGGCGGCGGCGCTCGCGGCCTACTGCGTGGGGCTGTGCGCCTATGCCGCGGTCAAGATCCTGGTGCCGGCGTTCTACGCGCTCGGCGACACGAAGACGCCGGTGCGCGCCAGCTTCCTCTCGGTGGCGGTCAATCTGGGCGGCAATCTGCTGCTGATGGGATCGCTCGGCCACGTCGGCCTCGCGCTGTCGACGTCGCTCACGATGCTGTTCAACTTCGGGCAGCTCTCGTGGGCGTTGCGCCGGCGGCTGGGCCGCTTCGAGGGACGGGCGCTCGTCTCGACCCTCGTGCGCACCATGCTGCCTTCGGCGGCCATGGCGCTTGCCGTGCGCGGGCTCGTCGGCGTCACCGAGGCATCCTGGCGCGAAAGCTTCGCGGGCGCGGCCGCCGTCGTCGGCGGCGGGATGATCCTCGGTCTCGGCCTGACGTGGGCGCTCTACCGCGTGGCCCGCGTCGCCGAGCTGCCCGAGCTCGAGGCGGCGGTCGCCGGGCTCGGGCGTCGGCTCACTCGGGGTGGTTCCGCAGGTGGCCGTGGCGGAGGAGCAGCGGGATCGCCCTGAACGCCGTGCGCGGCCGCTTGCCCAGGAGGTGCCGGAGGAGCTCGATGGCGCACCATGCGAAGTACAGCGCCGTGACGAACTCGTGGGAGTTCGGGAACATGAACTGGTAGAGCCACAGCACGAACAGCCCCACCGCCTCGTACCACGCGAACTCCAGGTTGATCAGCAGGAACAGTCCGAGGAAGCCCTGCGCGATGGTGAGCAGGATCTCCTGGCGTTGGTGCGCGTCGAAGGGGATCGGCTCGATCCGGCCAAGTGACCAGCAGTAGACCATCGGGATCATGGCCACGAGCACGGTCCACTGGTTGACGTTCGACGAGACCATGTTCATGAGCGCCATCGGCGCCTTGTCGAGCTTGCGCGCCCAGTTGAACGCGGTCACCTTCTCGGGGAACTCGGAGAGGAACGGCGACACCCACTGCACGAACGCGAACTGCGACACGCCGAGCGACACCGCGAGCGCGAGCATCGAGTTGAGGAACGGATGGGCGACGAGGAGCAGGATCACGCCGCCGACCACGAAGAGGGACAGCACCGCGATGCCCTTCCATGGCGACGGCAGGGCGAGTGCCTTGCGCGGCACGACCGGCAGCTCGGAGATCTCCTCCATGTCCTCGGGCGGCATGCGCATGAGCGCCCACAGGTACGCCGCGTACAGCGCCAGCAGGATTCCCGAGTCGACGAGCGTCAGCGAGGCCTTGTACCAGATCCACAGGAAGTAGAGGAGCGGCGGCAGGAGCGAGATGACGCCGATCGAGTCCTCGCGGTGCAGGCGGACCTTGAAGTTCTTCACGTTCTGCTTGCGGGCCGTCCACGCCGCCGTGAAGAAGATCAACGGCCACGCGACCCCCGTGAGGAGGCGCAGCGAGCCCGTGAAGTTCGCGGTCATCAGCGGGATGTCGCGGTGCCAGGCGATCACCGCCTCGACGGCAAACTCGGGCAGCGTCTGCAGCCACGCGAGCAGGGCGAGCGCGAGTCCGCGCGAGACGAGGAATTGCGCGGCCTCCGCGCCCCATCCGATGATGAAGGAGGAGAACAGGATGCCGGGGAACGTCCACAGGGAGGAGAGGGCGCGGGCGCGCGCTTCTTCGGGCGGCAACTGTCCAGGATCAAGCATGATCGGGACCATGGCCGCAGC